>JBKDUK010000434.1:0-57439 GCA_046339535.1 Planctomycetaceae bacterium
GCTGGCCCGGTGGAAGCGACCGCGTTGGGGAATGTGCTGGTCCAGGCCCGGACTTCGGGAGCGGTCGGATCGCTGGCGGAGATGCGTGCGGTCGTGCGGCAATCGTCCGCGCTGCGGACGTACGAACCGCGCAACCAATCCACCTGGAGCACCGCGTATGAGCGCTTCCAGGGACTGTTGCGGAAGTGACCCCCCCCGGGAACTCCTCGGCGCGGGGGCGTAACAGCCACGCTTCGCTTCACCGGATCTCCCGGAGAGAGGTGGTAGTCTCTTGGGAAGCACACCCGCTTGGGTCTTGCACAGGGGGGAGTCCGACATGTCTCAGGTGGTGCTGGCGCTCGATCAGGGAACAACTTCCAGCCGGGCGATTGTCTTCGGCCGGGACGGTTTGCCGCGGGGCATGGCGCAGCGTGAGCTCACGCAGATTTACCCGCACCCGGGGCATGTGGAGCATGATCCCGACGAAATCTGGCGGAGTCAGCTGCAGTGTGCCCGTGAGGCACTGGCGGCGGCGGGAGTATCGGCAGCGCAGGTCGGCGCCATTGGCATCGCTAACCAGCGCGAGACCACCGTGGTCTGGGACCGGCAGACCGGGCAGCCTCTGGGGAATGCCGTGGTATGGCAGAGCCGTGTGACCGCCCCGCACTGCGCCCGGCTCCGGCAGGAGGGGTTGTCGCCCCTGTTTCAGGCGCGGACCGGGCTGGTGCTGGATCCGTATTTTTCGGGAACCAAACTCGCGTGGCTGCTCGACCAGCATCCCGGAGCGCGCGAGCGGGCCCGGCGAGGGGAACTGCTGTTTGGCACCGTCGATACGTGGCTGCTCTGGAACCTGACGGCGGGACGGGTGCATGCCACCGACCCCAGCAATGCGTCGCGCACCCTGCTGTTCAACATTCACACCCTCGATTGGGATGACGAACTGCTGCGGCTGCTGGATGTGCCCCGCGCGATGCTGCCCGAGGTCCGTTCCTCCAGCGGCGATTTTGGCGTGTGCGCACCGGAATGGCTGGGGGCGGAAATTCCCCTGCGGGGCGTGGCGGGAGACCAGCAGGCGGCGACGTTCGGACAGGCCTGTTTCACGCCGGGGGCTGTGAAGAACACTTATGGCACCGGATGTTTCCTGCTGATGAACACCGGCCCGACTCCGGTCACATCGACCAATGGCCTTTTGACCACGGTGGGTTGGACGATCGGAGGACAGACCACCTATTGCCTCGAGGGGGCGGTGTTCGTCGCGGGGGCGGTGGTGCAGTGGCTGAGGGACGGGTTGCAGGTGATCGGGTCGGCGGCGGAGACAAATGATCTTGCCCAATCGGTTCCCGACACGGGTGGGGTCTGCTTCGTACCGGCGTTTGTGGGACTGGGGGCTCCCTATTGGAATCCCCGAGCCCGGGGGACCATCGTGGGACTGACCCGCGGGACGACGCGGGCGCATCTCGTGCGGGCCGCGCTCGAGTCGATCGCCTGGCAGACGCACGACGTGGTGGCCGCGATGCAGCGAGATGCCGGCGTTCCGTTGGCCCACCTCAAGGTGGATGGCGGGGCGTCGCGGAATGACTTTCTCATGCAGTTTCAGGCCGATCTGCTGCGTGTTCCTGTCCGGCGACCGGTGGTGGCCGAGACCACGGCTCTCGGGGCGGCCTATCTCGCGGGACTGGCGGTCGGGTATTGGGATGGACCGGGCGATATCGAGCGAAATTGGGTGCTGGATCGTGAATTCGTCGGTCAGATGTCCGCGGATGAGTTGCGTCGCCGCGAACGCCAATGGGGGCGGGCGGTCGAGCGGTCATTGGACTGGGAAGCCGATCTGGCGGAAGGGGCCCCGTGATGATTCGCCGACTGGCGTGGAGCGTGGCGGGGGTGGCGGCGGGGTTGGTCCTGGCGCTGGTGCTGTTGGTTGCCGTGGAGGCCTTCAGCGCGGTGGTTCATCCGTTTCCCCCCGGATTTGGGCAGACTCCCGGCCTGACACCCGAGCAACAGCAGGCCGAACTCTGTGCGCACGTGGAGCGGTATCCCGCCTGGGTTCTGGCGGTGGTGGTGCCGATGTGGAGTCTGTTGGCCGGGTTGTCCACGTCTCTGGCGACCCGGCTGGGAGGATCAGGGTCCGGCTGGGTGCTGCGGATGGCACTTTTCGCCGCGGTCCTGTCGAATGTGGCGATGCTCCCCTACCCGGGTTGGTTCCGGGGCATGGCGGTCGTGGGGGTCAGCCTGGCCACCTTCTGGAACGGCTGGAGCATTTCCAGGTTCGTGCGGCGAGAGTCCTCCGGGACGTGACGGGTCACTTCCCTGGGGGGCTCCACGGGTGGGCCGGAGGGCGAGTGGCGTGATATGATCTCGCCCGATTTGGCGGGAAGTTGTCGGATGATGGTCTGTTCGGAAAAAGGCTGAGGATTGCCGTGACGGCTTTGAAGAACCTGCTCGATCGCAGTATTGCGTGGCGACTGCAGTTGTGGATTGGTGCCGCAGCCAGTCTGGTGTTGGCGCTCGCCCTGTGGTTGAACTACCAGGCGTCGCGCCGGCAACTGATCCAGCAGACGGATCGACTGGCCATGCAGGCCGTGAAGAACGCCGCCGGCCGGCTGGATGATTATGTCCGGCGGGTGGCCCAGTTGCCCCTGACCACCGCGGCCCGCCAGCGGGTCGCCGGGCGCGAACCCGATCCGCGGATGGTCGAGTACCTGCGGGCGCTGTTGCCCGAGACTCCCGAGCATGAAGTTTATGGAATCTATATCGCGTACGAGGCGATGGCGGCAACGACGCTGGGCTCGATGCCCTGGATGGATCGTCGTCACTGGCCCGAGATGACCGTCGTCCAATACGACTACCACGATGAGCAGCAGGACTGGTATTCCGGTGCCCGGAAGAATGACCGATTGCATGTGACCGAGCCCTATTTCGACGCCGGGGGCTCCGACATCACCATGGTCAGCGTGACGGTTCCCGTGAAGACGGCGGAGGGGGAGTTTGTGGGGGTGGCGGGAGCCGACCTGTCTCTCGAGCTGATCCGCGAGATTGTGGCGGGAATCGAAAATGAGTTCGAGTTTGTGGAACATGCCGAGGGAACCGCAGCCGAATTCGCCTTCCTGAGCAGCCGGCAGGGACGGGTGGTGGCACATCCCGATTCGAGCCTCATGCTGTCCGAGACCAATCCCGGGGCGTTGCTTTCCGAGTTGCCCGAGGGGGCCGTGGCGGGGAACTCGGCCGAGGGAACGGCCGTTGCCGACCTGCGGGAAGGAACCCGCAGAATCTACTGGGCCACCTCCACGGTCACGGGGTGGAAACTGGTTTTCAACATTTCGCAGAACGAGGTGCTGCGCCCAGTGGGTTTGCTGTTTCGGCAGTCGACCATCATCGCCGGTCTGGGACTGGCGTCGATGGCGGGGCTGTTGGGTTGGCTGTCGCGGCGGCGGACCGGGCCCATCACCCATCTCACCGACGTGGCCACCCTTATGGCTGGGGGAGATTATGCCGCCGCGGGGTTGGATGGCCTGGTGAGCCGGGCCGATGAACTGGGGGCCCTGTCGCGCACCTTGCGACAAATGGGGGCCGAGATCGAGGAACGCGAGCGGAACCTCAAGGACTGGAACGCCAATCTGTCGGAGATTGTGAACCAGCGGACGGCCGACCTGGAAGCGGCAGCCGTCGACGCCCAGCGGGCCCGGGAAGAGGCCGAGAACGCCAACCGGACCAAGAGCGCATTTCTGGCCAACATGAGCCACGAATTGCGCACGCCGATGAATGCGATCATCGGCTACAGCGAGATGCTGATCGAGGATCTGGAAGACAGCGGGCAATCGGAAATGACCGAGGACCTGAGGAAAATCCACTCGTCGGGAAAGCATCTCCTCGGATTGATCAACGACATCCTCGACCTGTCCAAGATCGAGGCGGGTCGAATGACCCTGTTCAACGAGACCTTCGATGTGGCCCGTGTCATCACGGAGGTCAAAGACACGGTCCAGCCGCTGGTCACCAGGAACTCGAATCAGCTGAAGCTCGAATTCGGGCCGGGGCTGGGGGTCATGCACAGCGATCTGACGAAGTTCCGGCAGATCCTGTTCAACCTGCTCAGCAATGCCAGCAAGTTCACCGAGCAGGGAGAGATTCGGTTGCGTGTCCATCGGGAACGGGACGGATTGACCTTTTCCGTACGGGATTCCGGCATTGGCATGACGGCCGAGCAGCTCGGCAAGATCTTCGAGGCGTTCACCCAGGCCGATGCGTCGACCACCCGCAAATATGGCGGTACAGGATTGGGACTGGCGATCACCAAGCGGTTCTGCGAGATGCTGGGAGGGAGCATCTCGGTGCGCAGTGAGCCGGGGGCGGGGTCGGAGTTCACGGTGCAACTCCCGGCGATCGCTCCAACGGAGGCGGCACCGGGGGGGGCCAAAACAGCGGAGCCGGCCGCCGCCCCGGCAGCCACTGCGGGATCCCAACCCAAACCCCACGATGAACGGCCGCTGGTCATCGTGATCGATGACGATCAGGTCGTGCTCGATCTGATGGAGCGTTTTCTGACTCGCGAAGGCTACAACGTGCGCACGGCCCGCAATGGGCGGGATGGACTGGAATTGGTCCGGGCGCTGCACCCCATGGCGGTCACCGTCGATGTGATCATGCCGGGGATGGATGGTTACTCACTGCTGAGCGCCCTCAAGGAAGATCCGCGGACGAGCGAGATTCCGGTGGTCCTGATTTCGAGCACCGAAAATCGTGATCTGGGGCTGTCTCTCGGGGCGATCGAGTTTCTCTCGAAGCCAATCGACCGCTCGCGGCTCGGACAGGTGTTGCAGCGGATGAAGGTGGGAGACCGGGCCCCAATTCTGGTGGTCGAGGCTGATCCCCCCACCCGGGTTCTGGTCTCGCGGATGCTGCGTGACGACGGTTGGCAGGTGACCGAGGCCGAGAACGGACTGCGGGCCCTCGAGGCCCTGCCCGCCTGCCGGCCGGAGGTGATCCTGCTGGATCTGATGATGCCCGAGATGGATGGCTTCCAGTTCCTCGCCGAGTTGCGGCGCATGCCCGACTTTGCGTCGGTGCCGGTGGTGGTGTTGACCGCGATGGATCTGACCGACGAGGACCGCCGGCTGCTGCGCCGCAACGTCGTTTTGGTCTGCCAGAAGGGGAGCCTGCGGAAAGACGAATTGCTGGGGGAACTTCGAGCCTTGCGGGAGCACCACCACCCGTCCAATCCGTCTCCTTCGGGACAGATGTCGATTGCCCCGGCCGAGGCCGACCCCCGGCAGGGTTGATCACACGCATCGACACTGATGATACTTGCCAAAAACGGGTGAAACGGGGCCAGTCAAGTCCCGCGCCCCCAGGCCCTTTGACAACGCGGATTGGCGATGCCCCGGATTCTGCTGGTGGAAGACAACGAGATGAATCGCGACATGCTGTCGCGACGGCTGGAGCGAAAAGGCTTCACGGTGCTGGTTGCCGTCGATGGTGCCGAGGGAGTTGCCAAGGCGCGGGCCGAACTTCCCGATCTCATCCTGATGGACATGAATCTGCCCATTCTGGATGGCTGGGAAGCCACCCGGCAGATCAAGGCGGATGGACAGACAGGACAGATTCCGGTGATCGGCCTGACCGCACACGCGATGGCGGGAGACCGGGAGAAATGCCTGGCCGCCGGTTGCGACCAGTACGACACCAAGCCGGTCGACTTCAACAGCCTGCTGGGGAAGATTCGCGAATTTCTGCCTGAGGCGGTTTGATGTCGGACCAATCACTTGCGACACAACCGGCAGACCCGCAGTCGACTCCGCGCTCGGACGACGCCCAGTGGGCCCAGATCCGGCATGATCTGCGAACCCCACTCAACCAGATCCTCGGCTATGGCGAAATGCTGGAGGAGGATGCCCAGGCGGCTGGCCAGGACGGCGCGGTGAGCGATCTGCGCAAGATCCAGCAGGCGGCCCGCCGCATGCTCGATCTGATCAACCAGCATCTGGGAGCACAGAGCGTCAAGCCGGCGGCACTTCCTCCGAATGGAGGACACTCCGCCACGGTGAGGTCTGCCGACTCGCCGGGGGGCACTTCCGGAGGCCGCGCCGTGGCGGCAATGCCGGTCGAGCCGGAAGAATCCGCCGATCGCGAACCGCTGCAGGGACGGGTGCTGGTGGTGGATGACAGCGCGCCCAATCGTGAAGTGCTCGCCCGCCGGCTGGAACGCCGCGGACTGACCACCCGGCTGGCCGAAGATGGTCTGGCCGCCCTCGACTGCCTCGCCGCCGAGCCGTTCGACCTGGTTCTGCTCGACGTGCAGATGCCCCGCAAGGATGGCTACGAGACCCTGCTGGCGATGAAGCAGGACGAACACCTTCGGAACATCCCCGTCATCATGATCTCGGCCCTCGACGAGCTCGACACGGTGATCCGCTGCATCGAGGCGGGGGCCGAAGATTATCTTCCCAAGCCGTTCAACCCCCCGCTGCTGCGGGCCCGCATCAACGCCTGTCTCGAGAAGAAACGGCTCCGCGACACCGAGCGCCAGCATGTCGCCGAGATCGAACGGACCCAGAAGCGGCTGTCACGCGAGTTGCGCGATGCCGAGGCGTATCTGCGGTCGTTGTTCCCCGCGTTCCTGCGGGCTCCCGTGGCGGTTGAATGGTTCCATCAATCCTGTTCGGAACTGGGCGGTGATGCCCTGGGGTATCACTGGCTCGATGACGACCACCTCGCCCTGTACCTGCTGGATGTCTGCGGACACGGTGTGGGTTCGTCGTTGTTGTCGGCCGCCGCTATCAACGTCATTCGGACGGGGTCGTTGCCCGGGGCCGATCTCCACAATCCCGCCGGGGTCCTGGCGGTTCTCAATCGCATGTTCCCCATGGAACGCCAGAATGGGTTGTACTTCACCATCTGGTACGGAGTCTGGCGGGCCTCCACCCGCACGCTGACCTACTCGGCCGCCGGGCATCCTCCCCCGGTTCTGACCATTCCCTCCGCAGCGGGGGTGACCGCGCAGCCTCTCGACGCCAGCGGCCTGATGATCGGAGCCTTCGACGACGCGGAGTACGAAACGCATGTCGTCGGTATTCCGGGACCGGCCCAGTTGTTCATCGTGACCGATGGCTGCTTTGAAATCCGCAAGACCGACGGGTCAATGATGACCGGCGAAGATCTGCAGGAGTTCCTCGGCCGTTCATCGGGTGAGGCCAGCGTGCTGACCGACTGGTTTCAGCACTGCCAGGCGGCGCTGGGACACAGCAGTCTGGATGATGACTTCACCATGGTCCGGGTTCACTTCTGATCGCCCGGCTCCCCGGACTTGGCCGCGGGCATCGGGCTGCTGGCACAGAAACCCGGGGAAGAGCCCTTGTCCCCTCCCCGGGAGCCGCGGTTCATCGACGGCATGACGCGACGTCTCTCAAGTGTGCGTATGGGCTTCGTCCGGATAGGACCCGTCGCGCACCTCCGAGAGGTATTGTCCAATTGCCTGGGAAGCGATCGTGCGAAGCTGGGCAAACTGCTTGACGAACTTGGGGGGAGTGCCCGGGGTCAATCCCAGCAGATCCGGAGTGACCAGAACCTGGCCGTCGCAATCGGGACCAGCCCCGATGCCAATCGTGGGAATCTTCACTTCGCGGGTGATCTGGGCGGCGATGGGACCGGGAATGCATTCGAGCACCAGCCCAAACGCCCCCGCCTCCTCGGCCGCGCGGGCATCCCGCAGCAGGCGCTCCGCATCCCGCTGGATGCGGTACCCCCCCAGTTGCAGCACGCTTTGCGGACGCAGTCCCACGTGGGCCATCACGGGAATGTCGGCATCGGTCAGCGCCCGGATCGTGTCGGCCTGCTTCGCCCCGCACTCCAGCTTCACAGCGCTGGCCCCGGTTTCCTTCAGCACCCGGCCGGCGTTCCGCAGGGTGTCTTCGAGGCTGACGTGGAACGACAGGAAGGGGAGATCCACGATCACCAAGGCCCGCTTCACCGCCCGGACGACCAATTCGCCGTGGTAGATCATCTGGTCGAGAGTCACCGGCAAGGTGGTCGACTTCCCCTGCACCACCATCGCCAGACTGTCCCCCACCAGGATGGCGTCCACACCCGCCTCATCGAGCAGACTCGCCCAGAGATGGTCGTATGCCGTCAGAACGGTCAGCCGACGTCCCTGCTGCTTCGCCTGGACGAACCGCGGACCGGTCATCGGGCGATTGGCGGCCGTAGCCGGGGAGGAAGTGGCCGATTCGGCGGGACGTGTGGACATGGCGGGCGAAGGGGGAGGAACTCGCGAGGTGCGGGAGGCGGTCAACCGGCGATGGGGGGGGCGGCCAGAAACCGCGGCATCAGTTCGCACCCCTGGGGAAACACGAGCCGACCCCGGGACGCCTGAACTTCATCATACGTGGTGGCGTCGTCCGGGGCGATTCCCCGTCCGCACATCGCGAACGGCACAAATCCATGACTGTGCGTCTTGGTGCGCAGAAACGTGGGGTGATCGGGACTGACCAGCAGCCGGTACTCTCCCTGCTCCCGCAAGTGAGCCAGCAGGGGCCCCACGATGTCGCGGTCGATCCGCTCGAGCGCCTCGATTTTTTGATCGACATGCCCTTCGTGCGACGCCTCGTCGGTCGCCTCCACATGCACCACCACGAAATCATGCCGCCGCAGTGCGTCGATGGCGTAATGCCCCTTCGCGGCGTAGTCGGTGTCGAGATAGCCGGTGGCCCCGGGGACCACGATATTGGTCCAGCCCAGCAGGGCGGCCAACCCGCGCAGCAGGTCGACCGCGGTAATCATCGCCCCGGTCACCCCGAACCGTTCCCGAAAGTTCTGCAGCGCCGGACGCCGCCCCTGCCCCCACAGCCAGATCTGCGTGGCGGGCTGCGTTCGCGCGCGGTTGAGGCCATGCTCCGACAGCAAGGGTACACTGCGCCGCATGAAGTCGAGCAGCAATTCGGCTCCTGTCCCCCGGGGAAGCCCGGTGGCGACCGGATGGTCGGTCAGGTCGTGAGGCGGGGTGGTCTGGGTGCCGGTGTCGAATGGTGACGGCTCACCGCCGCCCCGGTAAATGAGCAGATTGCGGTAACTGACCCCCGAGTGAAACTCCCACCGGCTGGTCCCCAGTTCCCGCTGCAGCAGCCCCACCAGCTCGCGAGCCAGCTCATTGGGAATCTGCCCGGCGGTGAAGCTTTGCATCAACCCCTGGGCAATCGTCACGAAATTGCAGCGGATCGCCCAGTCTTCGGCCCCCAGGGCAATTCCCTGGGCTGCCGCCTCCAGCGGGGCCCGCCCCGTATGGAACACCAGCGGGTCGTACCCGAAGAGACTCATCGTGGCGACGTCGCTTCCCGAGGGCATCGAGACCGGGACATTGTCGGCTCGTCCCACCAGCCCCAGGCGGGCGACTTCATCCATGTGGGGCGTGTGGGCCGCCTGCAGCGGCGTCCGTCCTCCCAGTGAGGGCTGGGGTTCGTCGGCACAACCGTCGGGAATGATCAGGGCGTACTTCATGGCGACACAAAGCGGGCGACAACCGGGGCGGGTCGCCTTCCGGAGAAATTCGGGAATGGGTTCAGCCCGCGACGGGCATGCGGACGTGCGGCGGAGTGATCGCGCTGAGCCGGGCCAATTCGCGCTCGGCCTCGCGCAGCTGTCCCTCGGTGGTGCGGTGGGTCATGATGATCAGCGTCACCGTGTTGCTGCTCGCAGAACCGGTCGGATTCTCCGGCGGCTCGTGCTGGATCACTGATGCGATACTGATCTGGTTCCGCCCCAGAATGTCGGCGATGTCCGCCAGCACATGCGGCCGGTCCAGCACTTGGAACCGCAGGTAAAACCGGCTTTCGATCTTCTCCCGCGGCTGCAGCGAGAAGGGGGCGGGGGAACGCCACAGTTCCAAACGCTCGAAATTGATGCGCGTCCGGCCCGCCACCGTATCGATCAGGTCCGCCACCACCGCCGAGGCGGTTGGCATCTGGCCGGCACCCGGACCCGAGTACCAGGTTTCGCCCACCACATCTCCCACCAGTCCGATCGCGTTGAACGGACCATGGATCTGCGCCAGCGGGGTCTGGCGCCGAACCAGAGTGGGCTGCACGTGCAGTTCGATCTGCTGATTGACCAGCCGGGCCACCGCCAGCAGCTTGATGGTGTAGCCGAGTTCGCCGGCAAACCGCAGGTCAGAAAGGTCGAGACGGTCGATTCCCTGGCGATGCACATCGGCCAGCTCTGCCCGCACTCCAAAGGCCAGCCAGGTCAGCAGGATCAGCTTCTGGGCGGCATCGCTGCCATCGACGTCCAGAGTCGGATCGGCTTCGGCGAACCCCAGTTGCTGAGCCTGATGCAGGGCCTGGGCATAGTCCCAGTTCTCCCGCGCCATCTGCGTCAGAATATAGTTGCTCGTGCCGTTGAGGATGGCCGAGATCGAGGTGATCTGATTGGCCGCCAGCGACTGGGCCACCGTGGCGATGATGGGAATACCCCCGGCGACAGCCGCTTCAAACGCAATGGTACGCCCCAAGTCGCGGGCGGTGGTGAACAATTCTTCACCGCATTCGCAGAGCAGCGCCTTGTTGGCGGTGACCACATCTTTGCCCGCCTTCAGAAGATCGAGCAGAATCTCCCGCGCGGGATGGATCCCCCCGACGAGGTGGACTGCGACGTCGATCTCGGGATCACCAACGATGGACGAAACCTGGTCGGTGACGGTCCCGGGGGGCAACTCAATTCCGCGTGGTTTCGCGAGATCGCGGACAACCGCCCGCCGCAGTTCCAGACGTCGCCCAGCCCGGCGGGCGAGGCGTTCGGGATGTTCCGTCAGCACGCGGGCGACACCGGTCCCCACGGTTCCCATGCCAATGATGCCAATGCGGATGGGTTCGGAGGCGCGGGAAGAGGAAGAGGTCACGAGCTGGGTGAAACGAGGAGGCGAAATCACGGTTATTTCAGGAGAGTCCTGACCAAGCGACCATCCTACGGCCACTCCCCAAGGTTTGACAACGTCCACTGTTTGGGATTGATCGCCGGGTTGGCTAAAATGTTCCCAGTCTGGATTCTCCGGACTTTCCCCTTCCGCGAGCCGGCGTTCCTGTCAAATCATGCACGATCCTCATTTTCAGTCGGGCGGGCGGCGGCTGCGGATCGGAGCGGTCAGCTACCTCAACTCGAAACCTCTGGTCGAAGGCCTGGCCGATTTGGCGCCGCAGGCTGAGCTCTGGCTGGATTTTCCCAGTCGACTCGCCGACCAACTGCAGCGGGGACTGATCGACGTCGGTCTGGTCCCCTCCGTTGCGACGTTGCTCAATCCTGGCTACGAAGTTGTCTCCGACGCCTGCGTGGCGACCCGGGGACCAGTGCTCTCTGTGAAATTGTACAGTCGGGTACCGGCGACGAAGATTCGCCGTTTGTCGCTCGATGAGGGCTCCCGGACCAGTGCGACACTGGTGAGGATTCTGCTGGCCGAGCGGCACAATGTCTTTCCGCAGATCGAGAAACTGCCTCTCGATTGCACTCTTGAATCGAGCTCGGCCGATGCCATTCTGCTGATCGGAGATCGCGCCATTTTGCCGCCGGCGGAGCGGTTCGAGTTCACCTGGGACCTCGGCGAAGAATGGACCCGGATGACCGGATTGCCGTTTGTCTTCGCCCTGTGGGCCAGTCGGCGGGGATCGGATCTCGAAGGGTTGGAAGAGGCACTGAGTGCCGCCCGGGATCAGGGAGTGGAGCGGCTGGAACAGATTGCCCGGCGTGAGGCCCCCCTGCTGGGCCTCTCTGAGCAACTGACACTCGATTATCTCCGCGACAACCTGTACTACCATTTGGGAGATGCCGAGCGGCGCGGCCTCGCCCGGTTCCAACAACTGGCCGTGAAGCACAACCTGGTGCCCGGAGGAATTCCCCTTGTCTTTCGACATTTCACCGCTGCTTGACAAGGCGGTCGCCGGTGAGCGACTGACCCCGGAGGAAGGGGTGCGGCTGCTGGAGTCGCACGACCTGCTGGCGATTGGCCAGGCGGCCGACGCGGTGACCCGGCGGCTGCATCCCGAGCCGTACCGCACGTTCAACATCGACCGCAACATCAACTACACCAACGCCTGCACGGCGGTTTGCGATTTTTGCGCGTTCTACCGGCCCCCCAAGCACCCGGAAGTTTATGTTCTGAAGCGGGAGGAGCTGCACCAGAAGATCGCCGAGACGATCGAACTGGGGGGAGATCAGATCCTGATGCAGGGGGGCCTGCATCCCACCTTGCCCCTCGAGTGGTACGAAGAACTGCTCCGCGACATCCGGGCGACGTTCCCGCAGATCAACATCCACGCCTTCAGCCCCCCCGAAATCCACCACTTCACCAAGATCAGCAAGCGGCCGCTGCAGGAGGTGCTCGAGCGGCTGAAGGCCGCCGGCCTGGGAAGTCTTCCCGGGGGCGGGGGTGAGATTCTGGTCGACCGCGTGCGGGCTGCCATCACCCGCGGCAAGGTGATGACCGATGACTGGCTCAACGTCAGCCGGGTCTGGCACCAGTTGGGGGGCAAGTCGAGCGCCACCATGATGTTCGGCCATGTCGAAACCCTGGCCGAGCGAATTGAACACCTCGACCGCATCCGCAAGCTGCAGGATGAAACGGGGGGCTTCACCGCCTTCATCTGCTGGACCTTCCAGCCCGAACACACCGACATGGCCCATATTCCGCCGGCTGGCGCGTTCGAGTATCTCAAGACCCAGGCAGTCGCACGGCTCTATCTCGACAACGTCCCCAACATCCAGTCGTCGTGGGTGACTCAGGGAGAGAAGACCGGCCAGGTGGCACTCTTCTTCGGCGCCAATGACATGGGCAGCCTGATGATTGAGGAAAACGTCGTCTCGTCGGCCGGCACGGTGCATTACCTGACGCTCGACTCGATCAAGCGGTGCATCCGCGAGGCGGGATACATTCCCCGGCAGCGGAATGTCTTCTACCAGTACATCGATGACGATCCGTCGGCCGATGCCACCGTCCCGGGAGAACCGGTCCTCGCGTCGTGAAGAACGCTGTCGTGCCAGGCCTGCCGGGCCTGGCCTGATCACAAACACCCAGGCCCGAAGTCGAAGTCGACTTCGACTTCGGGCCTGGTTTCGTCTCCGGAATCTGGGGCCGCGCCGCGGCGGCTCAGCGGTGCTGGGCCGCCAGTTTGGAGGCACAGTCGGCAATGACTTTCCCCTGGATCGCGTCGACCTCTTCGGAGGTCAGCGTGCGATCGGGGGCCCGATAATGCAGTCGCACCACGTACGACTTCTTGTCAGCGGGAATCTGTGGACCGCGGTACTGGCTCGCGAAGGCCACCTCCTCCAGCAGGCTCCCCGCCGAAGTGCGGATCACCTCCGAGAGTTCGGTGTAACTCACCGACTCGTCCAGCACGAAGTTGATGTCCCGGTTGATGGCGGGGTATTCGGGCACCGGCGTGTAGGGAGGCGAGAGCTGCACCAGCGGTTCAAGCACTGCCAGGTCGATTTCAAAGAAACTGGCGGAATCGTGCAGCGACAGCGCTGTTCGCACCTCGTGGGAGATTTCCCCCAGCCACCCCAGCCGTTGGCCGTTGACCTGCAGTTCGGCACCCCGTCCGGGCTGGAACCACGGACCCTCGGCGGGAACCGCCGTCAGCCGCACCTGGTGATTGATGGCGTCGAGCAACTGCTCGACCACCCCCTTGAGTTCGCCAAACGACCGCCCACTGACGGCCGACAGCACCTTCGGTTCGGCCTGGCGGTTCCCCGGATCGGCGGCGAGGAAGACCCGTGCGATCTCGAACAACGGGGCGTTCAGCGTTCCCTGGCATTCGTTCTGCCGCCGGGCCGCCAGCAGGCTGGGAACCAGCGACTGCCGCAGGATGTTGGTCCGTTGCCGGGAGGAGTGCTCCACCCGCAGCGGGTCTTGCTGGGACCACGGGCGAACCAGGCTGTTGAGGGGCTCGTCGACGAAGGTCAGGGTCACCGCCTCGAAGAACCCGGCTCCCACCAGGCTCTGCGCCAAGCGTTCACTCAGCCGGTCCTGCAGGGTGGTGGTGCTGATCGCCAGAGGGACCGCGGCGTCTTCAGGAATCTTTTCGTATCCATGGACGCGGGCGGCCTCTTCGATGAGGTCGATCTCGCGGGTCAGGTCGCGGCGCCATGAGGGGGGGACGAACAGTACCTCTCCCGGCTGGGTCGAAGCGTGCTGCGTCAGGCCCAGGACCTTCAGGATGCGTTCAACTTCCGCCTGGGGAATGTCGATTCCCAGCACCCGGCGGATCTGCGAGAGCCGCAGCGTGATGGCAGCCCGTGCCGAAGGATGCACTTCGCCGGCGGTCAACACCCCGGGCGCGAGTTCTCCCCCGGCGGTTTCGAGAATCAGTTGCACACAGCGCCGGCTGGCCCAGTCGATCTGCGAGCGATCGACACCCCGTTCGAACCGGTAGGAGGAATCGCTGTGCAGATTCAGCTTGCGGGCGGTCGCCCGGACCGTCATCGAGGCGAAATCGGCCGCCTCGATCAGCACATTGCGGGTTCTGTCGCCGATCTCGGTGTCGAATCCCCCCATCACCCCGGCAATCGCGACCGGGCGCTGGGCGTCGGCGATCACGCACATGTCCGCCGAGAGTTCATAGACCTTCTGGTCAATCGCGGTGATTTTCTCGCCCGCGCGGGCCCGGCGGACGACAATCTGCCCGCCGTGCAGTTTGTCGAAATCGAAAGCGTGCAGCGGCTGGCTGCAGTCCATCAGCACGTAGTTGGTGGCGTCGACCACATTGTTGATGGGACGAATGCCCAGTGTTTTGAGACGCCGCTGCATCCAGACGGGACTGGGGGCGATCTTCACCCCGCGAACCAGGCGGGCGGTATACAGGGGGCAGAGGTCGGCGGCCTCGACCGCGACCTTGGCGGCCGTCGCGATGTCGGCTCCCCGGGAGGGGGGTTGGGGATCGGGGGCGGTCCAGTTCCGTCCAAACAGCGCGGCGGTCTCGCGGGCGACCCCGAGGTGGCACAGGCAGTCGGGGCGGTTGCTGGTGACCTCCAGGTCGATCGCGATGTCTCCCTCGACATCCTCGATCGATTCGAGATTCAGCCCCGCCATCATCAGACGGTTCCCTAGCTCTTCGACCGGCATGTCGAGCCGCACGTATTCCTTGAGCCAGTTCCAACTGACAATCATCGCAACATCCTCGGCGGGCACCGGGTGACCGGGGCCGGAAATGAGTACAGGCGGTCGCGGAATCCTCGGTGATGCCGCGGCGCAGACCTGAAAGGAATTCGATCGTAGACAACCGCTGCCAAAGGGGGAACCCCGGGGACTTCGACCAAAGGGGGAACCCCGGGGAATTCGACCAGAGGGGTAACCCCGGGGAAATAGAACAGCCCGGCCGCCGAGGGGCGACCGGGCTGCGGAAGCAGAGCGCCGCGGTGGGGCAGGGCCCCAACGCGGCTCAGACCGGCACTAGGCCTCCATAGGCCCTTCGACCCCACCGGTGTACTGCTCGCCCGAGTGGGGAGCTCCACCGACAATTTCTTCCACCTTGTAGCCACCCTTCGAGGCGAAGTACCCGACCAGTGCCAGGTAACACAGCCCCATAATGGCGGGGATCCAGGCGGTGGTGCGCAGGGCGTACTTGCCGCTGGCGAGGTTGGCTTCGAGGACTTTCGTCTCTTTGTCGGTCAACTTGATTTCTGTGTCCTTCTGGGATTTTTTCTGCTTCTCTTTGACATCGCCGAGCTTGGTTCCGTCAAAGCCAGCAATCTCGGGACTGATCAGGAAGCCTTTGGCTTTCTCCGCCTTATATTCGTTGTACAAATCGGGATCCGACTTCTGGAATTCGGTCGCCACGTACTTGTCCTGGTCATAGCCAATTCCAGGCCCCCCCAGCCAACCGGCAGACATCATCCCAATGCCACCCATCAGGCCCATGGTCAAGGCACCGCCGCGGGGGAAGCGTTCCCCCACAACGCCCAGCATGGTGGGCCAGAAGAAGGTCTTGCCGACACCGTAGATCGTGGCCATCAGCAGGATCGTCATCGGGTTGACATTCTCGGTTCCCAGGCCCCGCAATCCGATGAACGCCAGAATCGCGCTGATCAGCAACAGGCCGATGGGATTGATCTTCTCGACGATCGGACCCGCGAAGAACCGCAGGGCGAACATCAGCCCCGAGGTCCAGATGAAGAGCCAAGTGGCTCCCTTGCCCAACGACGCCTCCATGATGTTCTGAATCCAGCCATCGGTCCCCAGTTCGACGTACCCAACCATCGCATGGATCACGAACAGAAACAGCAGAATGGGGCTGGCCAATTCAGCCAGCATGGTGGCAAAAGGAACACCGGCCGACTTGGTTTCCGACTCGGGAAACTTTTCCTTCAGGATCACAAAGCCATAGTACAGCGTCGGAGGCAAGAACATCGCCATCGCCATTTCCCAAGGCAGACGGGTTACGTAAGCGTCCTCTCCCACGAACAACAAGCTGATGATCCCTCCCAGAATCAGACCCCCTGGCCAACCGGCGTGGAGGATGTTGAGATAGTGGGTTTTCTGCTTCGGGAACAGCGTGGCGGTGAGCGGATTGATGACCGATTCACACACCCCATTGGCCAGCGAAAACAGCATGGCTCCCCACCATAGCAGGTCGAAAGCCGATTTTTGGGCCGCCACGAGGTCCATCTCGGATTTCGAGTTGAAGACCGGTGTCGCCGCGAATGTGACCACGGCCGATCCCACATGCAGCAGGAAGGCCAGCACCATCAGCGGCTTGTAGCCGATCATGTCGGCGAACAGGCTGCCGATGATGATCGTGATGCCGAAGCCCACCAGCCCCGCGCCGGTCAGATCTCCCTGTTCGCTCTTGGTGAATCCGAAGTCGGCTCCCCAGTCGTCCAGGATGGCCCCGCGGACGGCGAAGCCGATGCCCGCGGCGATGAGAGTAAAGAAACTGGCCAGAAACAGGGCCTTGTGCCCGCTGCTGATCGTGGGGGGGGGAGAGTTGCTCATAGTCCTGCCGGGAAGTGAGTGCGAAGTTCTGAAGCCAAGACCCTGAATCTTCGATCCAAGCGCTGCGCCGGTCGCCGTGGTTCCACGGACCGGCGTCGGCCGGATACTAACGGTGGTTCCGGGGGATTTCCACCACGTCGGGGGGCTTGGGGGTCATCTGTCGCCAAGGCGAACCGCCCGTCGCCCCCACCCGGCGGAACCGTCCACGCCTCCCCAGGGGATCTGGACGTCAGGTTTCGTCCAGTCGACAGCCGCCAGGGGATTGCCCGTTCGCAGGGAAGTCGGGCGGGAATTGTTCATTTTTCTGCGGTTTTCCAGGTTGCAAATCGGTTGTCTGAGGGGAATTCGCGTCCCCTCCGGCCCGCGAAGCGCCTCCCTGGCTGCCGCGGATTCGGAAAGACGGGGACCACGTGTTGCGAAGCGAGTTCGATTCTGTCGAATTTGACAGCCGGGACACGCAGATCAGTTCCGCCGGCATGCGCACTGCAGAGAGGAGACTCCCATGGAGACGAGGCCTTGGTGCCGCGAGCCACGTTCTGTGGTATCTTGGGAAATCCGCTGGATCGTCGGGGTTCGGTTCGTGACAGTGGTGGTGGCGTCCGCGCCATCGCGGTTCGATTTGTTCCCCCGCAAGTGTGCCTCTTCTTCCTCAGCCCCTGCGTGGGCGAATGCTACGACGGGAGTCGTGAATCATGAAACACTTTGCCCTGAGCCTGTTGTTCCTGGCGTCGCTGGCGCTGCCTGCCCGGCCTGCTCCGGGGGCCGAGAGCCTCGATGACCTGCTGAATGCCGTCCCGGCCGACGCGAATGTGCTGATGGTCGTCCGGGTTCAGGATGTGTTGAAGTCTCCCAAGGCGGTCAACGAAGAGTGGGCCAAGAAACAGGGAGAGGCGTGGCAGGCGGGAGCCGACGCCATTCCCCCGTTCCTCACCGACCTCGTGCGGGCTGCCCACCTGCATCTCGAAGATTCGTCCCTCGGTTGGTCGCTGGGTGTGGCACGCACCATTCCCGCCGCCAGCCTCAACCGGGTCGCCGAGCATCACAGCGGCGTTCTCGAAAGAATTGGCAAGAACCAGGTGGTGAAGACCCCCAAGAACAGCTATTTCGCCCTGTTGGGCCCGAAAGTGGTTGGTGTGCTGACTCCCGCCTATCGGCAGGATGCGGCGCGATGGCTGCGGTATGCCACAACCAACAAGACCCCTCAGTTGTCGGCCTACCTCGCCGGGGCAGCGAAGAACAGTTCCCCCATCGTGATCGCGGTCGATACCGAAGACATGCTCGACCCCGACGCCCTCAAAGGCTGGCTCTCGAACACCAAGTCGCTCGAGGGGAAGCCGGGGAAGGTGACCTCGGTCGCCAGCATTTACAACCAGTTGCAGGGGATTACTCTCGCGGTGAACATCACCGACCAGACCACCTTGACCCTCACGCTCAACTTTGGCGTTCCCGTCGGGATCGAAGGTCCGGAGATCAAAAAGACCCTGATTGAGTATCTCAATGATTCGGGTGCCGGGTTCAGTGAACTCGATCAGGCCGAAGTCTCGGCCAAGGGGGCGGTCGTGACCCTCACTGCTCCGCTGACCGACGTTGGGCTGCGGCGGATCTTCTCGCTGCTGGTCACCGCCAATCCGGGCGGGGGCCATGCCGAGACGTCGGCTGCTCCCCCAGTGCCGCAGGCCGAGTTGGATGCCAAGAAGGCCAAGTCGGCGTCGCAGCGGTACATGGCCTCGCTGGAGCAGATCGTCAATGATCTCTCGACCCGCAATGCCCGCGCGACCGACTATCAGCGAACCGCGGTGTGGCACGACCAGTCGGCCAAGCAGATCGACAATCTCTCAATCAAGGATGTCGATCCGGCGCTGACCGAATACGGCCGCACCCTGGCCCAGCGCTTGCGGGCTCTGGCCGCCTCCCTGCGGGGAGTGGCGGTGAAGGTGAGTACCGCCCAGGGGCAGTTGGTGGTCGACTACACGGTGACTCCCGGCCAGGTGGGAGGTTGGGGAGCCGGCGGCTGGTGGTGGGGCGGTGCGACGTACACCCCCTCGACCTGGCGCGCGACCAGCAACCTCGAACAGGTTCGGCAAAAGCAGGCCGAAGCGATCGAGCAAGGATCCGACCAGCGGGAACAGATCTGGCAGGCGATTGAAGCCGACCGTCAGAGCATCCGGCAGAAAATGATGACGGCCTACGGTGAGGATTTCATTCCTGCCGCGAAGAAGTGATCTCTCCGCAAGAGTTTCCGCGACTCCCCCCGGCATCGGGTGTCGGGCGGGGTCTCGCTGCAGGATGTGTTCTGGCGTGGTCTGGCGGTCAGTCGGTCCACGCCCGTTTCCTTGAAACCTGTCCATGAGCCGACAACCCGCCGTGGTTCATTCGCGGGCAGGTCAGCCCGAACCCACAGTGCGGCTGGCGACCATCTCAACAGGCCCCAGGCGAAATTCCCCATGATGCGTGACATGAAACCGTGGATCTGTCTGGTTCTGGCCGTTCTGGGCCTGGGATGCGGCCGACCGGGCGGGGCACCCGTGGACCCCTCCCCCGAGGTGCAGGCGGCGGAACCGCTGGCGGCCGATGCCGTCGCTGTCTTCGAGCATTCGGCCGATGACTGGCCCGGCTGGCGTGGGCCCCGGCAAGATGGGGTGGCCACAGGTCCCGCGGTCCCCTGGGAGTGGTCCGAGACGAAAAATGTGATCTGGTCGGCACCCCTGCCTGGTCGGGGACATTCCTCCCCGATCGTCGTGGGGAACCTGGTCCTTCTGCAGTCGGCTATCGAAGGGCCTTCGTTCTCGCAGTTGGTGATCGCTCTGGATCGAACGACCGGTCAGGAAGTCTGGAAGACGACACTCTTCAAGGGAGGTGCCGAGGCCGAGGTGCACAAAGAGAACACCCAGGCCTCCAGCACGTTGGCCTGGGACGGTCAGCGGTTGTTCGCAACATTCCTGAACAACCGCAAGATCTGGGTCGTGGCTCTCGACTTGAAGGGAGAAGAGCTGTGGCGGCGGAAGCTGGGGGGCTTTGCTTCGAAATTTGGCTACTCCGCTTCTCCGGCCGTCCATGGTCCCCTGGTGCTGGTGGCGGCCGATCATCAGCAGGGAGGGTGGCTGGCCGGGCTGCGGCGTGATACCGGCGAGGTGGTCTGGCGGCGGAACCGGGCGGCCAAGTCGAGCTACGCCTCCCCCCGCGTGATCTCCCTGGGAGGCAAAGACCAATTGGTGATTTGTGGCTGCAATGTGGTCGCCAGCTTCGATCCGCTGACCGGCGAACCGAACTGGGAAACCCCCGGCTCGGCCGAGGCCGGGGTGGGAACGTTGGTGACCAGCGATGGCATCGTGTTCGCCAGCGCGGGTTACCCCGAACGGGAAACTCTGGGGGTGAAGGCGGATGGAACCGTGGCCTGGCGCAACAAGACCCGCTCGTACTGCCCCTCTCTGCTGGCCTGGGAAGGGCATCTCTACCAACTGGACGATGATGGCATCGTGCGGTGTTTCGAGGGGGCGACGGGCCAGGAGCGCTGGACCCACCGCCTGGGAGGCCGGTTCCGCACCTCCCCCATTTTGCTCGATGGACACATCCTGGTGACCGATATGTCGGGGAAGTCGACCGTGTTCCTGGCCAGCCCGGAGAAATTCGAACCGGTCGCCGAGAACCAGTTGGGAACCGAGGGATTCGCCAGTCCCGCCATCAGTGCGGGACGGCTGTTTCTGCGCACCGCCGCCGGGGAAGGGAATGCCCGTCGCGAGACCCTGTACTGCATTGGGACCAGGGAGTGAGTTCCTGAATCCGTCGTTTGAAGTCGCTGTCGGGCCGCTGATCGGCGACCCGACCTGCACGGATCGGCCAACCTCCCCGGGCAAAAGGGCGTGATAAGGTCCAGTCAAATGGGGCCTGAGCCAGTCCGCGGCTGTGCTGGTCCGTCGGCGGACCAGGCCATCGGCGGATGGCAGCCGTGGAGGGGACCGTTGACGCTGCCATCGCGCGGCCCACGGTTGAGTCCCGCTGCGGGGTGAGTCTCCGCCGGTTGGACACCCAGCGGGCCTGTGGACGTCTGTGCGGGGCTGCGTCCCGGGCAGTTGGCCGGGGCAATCCACGGAGACTGCGGGAGCCCTTTCGCCAGACCCCCTGAATTGCGGGGTGGGGACTCATCTTCACCAGTTTGCCGTCTCTTGCTATGTTTCGGCTTGGGTCAGGATGGTTCCATCCGGGGGATGGAAGGCCCGTTGGCAGTGCGTTCGTCGGGGAAGGGATCTCCCATGAAATCCGCGATCATGAAAATCACCGCGCTCTCAGTCGTTTTGGGACTGGGGGTGTTGGTCGTACTGCAGGCGAATCGTCCGGCGGGAGAAGGCTCTCCGTCGGCGGTCGGCGATACGACCGAAGAGATCCAACCGGCGGGAAAGCCTGGTGATGCGGAAGAGTCCGCGGCTCCCCAGGCTTTGGTGTCGCGTGTCTCGGGAAAAGAGACGCTGGGCGATGCTCTCGACGAAGACACGGCGGATGTGGTCCCCGCAGACCGTAAGCTGGCCCCCGCGGTCCGTCCCCAGCCACGCCGTCCGGCTGCCAGCTCGTCTTCGGCTTCGAAGCCGTCAAAATCGGCTCGGCAGGAGGAGGAACTGGAGTCGCGTCTCGACCGCCTGCTGGACGAAGAGGACCCCGATTTGCCGTCTGAGACGCCCGACTCAGAGTCGGTTGCCGGACGAGGTCATTCCTCGGCAAAGCGGATCATGGCCGACGAGTCGGAGGAGACCGGGACCGAGGTCTCGACACGGTCTGCACCGGGCCGGCCGGCCCGTCCGCGCCCTGCCGCGGCCAGCCGCCGTCAGGCCGATTCCCGGGAAGACGAAGAGGAAAACGAACCGGCAACAGCCTCGTCGCGCCGCAGCAGCGGGGGGCGCAGTCGTGTGGTCTCCGGGGGACTGAGCCTGCCGGACGAACCCGAGGCCGACGAGCCCGCCGCCAACCGATCGGCGGCTCCTGGTCGCAGCAATAAAGGCCCCCGGGGGACTGGATCCACCCGCCGGAATTCGGCCGTCATTCCGGCCGGACAACTGGAAGAGTCTGACGATGCGATCGCGTCGCCGGAAGAGGAGACCCCAAACACCGATGAGGGGGCCAGCCCGTTGGGAAGTGACCTCGAAGATCCGGATGAAGAGTTCCAGCCGCGGGGCAATGCGTCGCGCTCCAGCCCGGCATCCGCTCGAACCCAGTTCGCCGGGGAAAACGAGACTGCGGAGCCCACGGAGGAGCCCGCTGAGGAGGCCGAATCGGCCCCCGCGGTTCCCCGCCGCCCGCGCGCTGCCGCAGCCTCTGTGGATGGAGGGTTCGAGGGAGTCGATGAGCCGGGACTCGTCCCCTCGCCCCGATCTCCGGCCGAGAGTCGCCTGATGGCCGACGACGAGCCGGACGGTGACGAACCGGCGAGTGCGGTCGACGACGAAGAATCCGGCCCGGCAGGTCCCTTGTCCGAAGATGAGCCGCTCGTGGCGACGGAAGAATCGTCCCCCCCGGAGACTTCTGCGGCCCAACCCCGTTCGCAGATGACCGATGAGGATGAAGAAGACGTCCCGGTGCGGCCCCAGCCGGAACAGCCCCGCGGCGCACCCCCCCGCAAAACCCCCACCGCCTCGTCGAACGGGGAGGATGATGATCCGTTGCAGATCCGTCCGGGGCGGGTATCTGGGGGAAGTGGTGCGGGGAGCGAGCCGAAGCAGGAATCGTTCCGGCGGGATGACGAAGGGAACTCGGGCGAAGATCCCCAGCCGGTCCGCAAGGCCCGACCCCGCCTGACGATCGACAAGAAGGCCCCCGAGACGGCTGTCCTGGGGCGTCCGATGATCTACGAGATCGTGGTCAAGAATTCGGGACTGGTCGCCGCCCGGGGGGTGGTGGTGGAAGATGTGGTTCCCGCGGGGATCCGCATCGAAGGATCCAAGCCACAGGCCCAGTTGGAGGGGCGCCGGCTGAGTTGGCGGCTGGGAACCCTGGAGGCGGGAGCCACGCAAACCATCGCGGTGCGGGTGACTCCCGAAAGCGAAGGCACCCTCAGCGGGGTGGCGACGGTCCATTTCGACAATGAGCAGTCGGGCGATTCGCGGACCGGTCCCCGGCTGCAGGTGTCGGTCGACGCGCCCCGGCGCATCACGGTGGGCCAGACGGTCAGTGTCACCTTCAAGGTGCGCAATCTGGGCAAGACGAATGCCAGTGGCGTGTTGATTCATGACGTCCTGCCGGCCGCCTTGAAGCATCCCGCGGGGGATGACCTCGAATACGAGATTGGCGACATTCCCCCCGGCGAGAGCCGCGAGGTCACCCTGCAGTTGACCGCCGCCCAGTCGGGCCAGGCAATCAACCGGGCAGTGATCACGGCCGATGGGGCCGTCACTGAAGAGACCGTGGTCGTTCTGGAGGTGGTGGGTCCGGTTGTGAATGTGACCCGCACCGGAGTGAAGCGGCTGCTCCCCGGACGGCGGGGCCGGTTCACCAACGTGGTGACCAACCCCACCGCGACCCCCCTCGGCAATGTGATGCTGGTGGAGACAATCCCGGCGGGAATGGACTTTCTGGATGCCACCGATGGCGGCACGTATGACGACCGCAAGCGGACCGTCACCTGGGTGCTGGGGCCGATGGATCCCCGCGAGTCGAAAAGCGTGAGTATTTCTCTGAGCGCGAATGGCCGGGGATCGCTGATCAGTGTCGTCCGGGCATCCGATCCGTCGGGGGCGAGTGGCGAAGCGGTCAGCACGACCCAGGTCGTCGGGCAACCGGCGTTGTCGATCGAGGTCCCGGACCTCCCCGGAGCGGTGGATGTGGGTCAGGAAGTGACCGCCGTCGTGAAGGTCTACAACCGGGGGACCGACGCTGCGACCAATGCGCGGGTCACCGTCTCGCTTCCCGGGACACTTGAGGTGGTCTCGGTCGATGGGCCGGTGAAATACCAGCGGTCCGCTTCGACCGTGGGGGGACGCCCCCGCACCGAGTTGCGGTTCGATCCCGTCCGCTCCATCGATGTCAAAAAGTACGGCGAATTCAAGCTGAAGCTGCGGGCCCGCAATGCGGGTTCCGGTCGGCTCAAGGTGCAGGCCGCCTGCGACCAGATCGCCGACCCCATCCAGCGCGAAGACGACCTGAGTGTGCTGGCCGAGTGAGAGGCCCGATGTCGCCCCGTGATCCGGCGATCCCCCGATCACGATGGCGCGGGAGAGTCACACACACGACTGTGCCCGAGGGGTTGGGCCGGCGCGTTGCCGCAGGAAACCGGCAGAGCCGCATCCGCCCCTTCGACGTTGACGCCCGATCTCCACTCGGGAATTCCGCCCGTTTCCACGTGCGGAAGGGGGGCTGGCCCCGGTATACTCCGCGATTCACGACGAACGCTCCTGGCTGTGTTGCGGAGGGGAGGGTGGCGGGATGAATCAGAAGGTGCTGGACACAATCGAACGCCTGGGCAATCGCCTGCCCGACCCGGCCTTGCTGTTTGTGTGGGCGCTCTTGTTCGTCTGGGGACTCTCGGCCCTGCTGGCGCCGGTGGAATTCACCTCCGTGGACCCCAGCACGCAACAGCCGATCCGCATCGTCAACCAGCTGCAGTCGAAATCGCTGGTTCCCTTCCTCGTCAACTCGGTCAAGACGTTTGTCGAGTTCCCACCCCTCGGGCTGGTGTTGGTCGCCATGCTCGGGGTGGGGGTCGCCGAGCAGGCGGGATTGATACAGGCGGGGCTGAAGGCCCTGCTGAAGGTGACCCCCAAGTCCCTGCTGACGCCGGCGCTGCTGTTTGTGGGATTGCTGAGCCATGCGGCGGGTGACTCGGGCTATGTGGTGGTGATTCCGTTGGGGGCGGTGATGTTCGCGGCCGCCGGCCGGCATCCCCTGTTGGGTCTGACCACCGCCTTCGCCGGGGTCTCGGGAGGCTTCAGCGCCAGCCTGTTGCCGGCGGGACTCGATCCCCTGCTGCAGGGATTTACCCAGAAGGCAGCCCAGATCATCGATCCCTCGGCGGCGGTCAATCCCCTCTGCAACTGGTTTTTCATGAGTGGCTCGGTGCTGGTCATCGTGCTGAGTGGCTGGTATGTGACCGACAAGATCGTCGAGCCGCGCGTCGCGAACCTGGCCATCGACGGCAGCGGGGCCCCTCCGGCGCTCGAGCCGCTCAGCCCGTCCGAGTCGAAAGGGCTGCTCGTCAGCCTCGTGGTGCTGGGGCTGATGTTCCTCGGGCTGGCCGCGTGGGTGACCCTGGCCGGAGAATCGTGGCGCGGTTCGGACGGCGGGCTGATGGGGCACGATGCCCCATTGATGAAAGGAATTGTGCCGCTGTTGTTTCTGCTGTTCCTCGTTCCCGGAGTGACCTTCGGCGCGATCGCGGGTTCGATCCGCAACCATCGGGATGTCATCCAGGCGATGAGCAAGTCGATGGGAGCGATGAGCTATTACCTGGTGATGGCCTTCTTCGCCGCCCAGTTCACCGCCGCTTTCAAAGACTCGAAACTCGGGGTGCTGACCGCCGTGAATGGGGCCCTGCTGTTGCAGCACCTCAATCTGCCTCCCCAGGTCACGATTGTGGCGATCATTCTAATGACTGCCCTGCTCGACTTGCTGGTGGGATCGGCATCGGCCAAGTGGGCCCTGCTGGCTCCGATCCTCGTCCCCATGCTGATGTCGGTTGGAATCTCTCCGGACCTGACCCAGGCCGCTTATCGGATCGGAGACTCCACCGTCAATATTGTGACGCCCCTGATGCCCTATTTCCCGCTGGTCGTCGTCTATGCCCAGCGCTATGTGAAGTCGGTCGGGATCGGCACCATGGTCTCGCTGATGCTGCCGTACTCGCTGCTGTTCCTCGTCGGTTGGACGGTGCTGTTGCTGTCGTGGTGGTTTCTGGGATTGCCGCTCGGTTTGGGGGCCTCGTACACGTGGCCCAGGTGAACGAACTGCTGGGCTTTCTGCGACAGGTCCGGCAGTCTCGCCTGTTGACCGAAATCCAATGGGACCGGCTCCAACAGGCCGTCTCCGACGAGCACCTCCGTTCTCCCGCCGAGATTGTCTCCCGTCTCGTCTCCCGGCGCGAGATCACCCCCTGGCAGGGAGAGATGCTGCTGGCGGGCAAAAGAAACTTCCAGTTGGGCAAGTACCGGCTGGAGGATCTGCTGGGGACCGGGGCCTCGGGAACGGTGTTCCTGGCCCGTCAGACCGGTTTGGAGCGACTGGTCGCCGTCAAGGTTCTGGCGTCCGAACTGGTGCAGGATCGCCAGTTGGTGGCCCGGTTCCAACGCGAGACCCAATCGCTCGCCGCAGTCACCAGCCCGCACCTCGTCACCGCCTTCGATGCCGAGAGTCATGGGGCACTGCATTATCTGGTCATGGAATATGTTCCGGGAGAGGACCTGGGGCAGGTCTTGCGCCGCGAGAAACGGTTGCCGGTTCCCCTGGCATGCGAATGCATCCGGCAGGCGCTGTTGGGCCTGCAGACTGCGTCGGAAGCGGGCCTGGTGCACCGCGACCTCAAGCCGGGCAACCTGCTCTTGAGCCGCAGTCCGGAGACTGGTGGGCCGGTGGTCCGCATCCTCGACTTTGGATTGGCGCGGGTTCGGGCCGAGGCGGCACGACGGAACTCTCCGGCCCCGGCCCCCGCCCACAGGGACCAGGAGCTGACGCATGATGGCGCTCTGCTCGGAACGCCCGATTACATGTCGCCCGAACAGGCCCGCGAGACCCTGGCTGCCGACACCCGCAGCGATATCTACAGCCTGGGCTGCACGCTGTACCGGCTGCTGACGGGCGAGGCCTTGTTTCCCGGGGAACGGACCCGGGCCGAGATCCTGGCGCGTGGGCCCGGTGCGGAACGCAATCGCCTGGAGAGAGGAGAAATCCCGGTTCCCCTGCGGCCGGTTCTCGCCAGATTCCTCGCGGTCGACCCGCACACCCGATATCCAACTCCCCGCGAGGCGGCCCGGGCGCTCGCCCCCTTCGCCCAAGGAGCACGTCTGCCTTCCACCGCGGACCAGCCGCCGGAATCTCGCGAGGAACCGCCCCCAGCAGTCCCTCCACCCAACCCCCCCGACCAACTCGAAGATTTTTTCCGCCGGCTTGAGCTTCTGGGAGAGCCGGTCGGAGACGATCCCGCCCGGCGACGGGAGGTCTCCTCCGTCTGGGTTCGTGTCTGGCAACGCGTCCAGCTCTGGCGGCGACCCCTCTGGGCCATGGGGGTGGCGGCGGCAGCCCTGCTGGCGGTCCGCTGGCTGATCCGACCATCGCTGACCATCGAGTTCGCTCCAGGTTTTGGTGTCGAAGGAGAAATCCAGACCAGGGCGCGGGTCTGGCAAGTCGCGGACCAAACGCTCCGGAAGACGGGCCAGTTGCGGATCTTTCCCGGGGCCGGTCGGGTGTGGGGGGAACTGCGGCGCGCGGGATTTGAGCCGGTCCCCATCGAGGTGGATCTTGGTTGGTGGGGGTCGGTGGTGGTGCGTCCCGATTGGCAACCCACGGCGGAAACCCAACGCCAGGCGCGTGTCGCCCTGGAGATTGACCGGTTGGCCGTCCACTCCTCGGTGGTGGACAACGAACAGATTCTGCAGGGGGCCCAGCGGCTGCTGGAAGAGATCCGCGGCACCCCCGAGGTCCGTGACTTGAAGCGGGGGCTGGCCCGGTTGCGGGTCCCCTTCGACTCGCTCCACTTTGCGGTGAGATGGTCCCGCCAACTCGGGAGTGTGGGTTTGAGAGACGCCGTCCGCGAGGTGGTGCAGGTTGTGGGGAGCGGCGAGCGACAGGCCTGGAATCGGTCCCTGGGCCTCGTCAGATCGCAACGCGGTCCGCTGGTGGCAGCCGTATCGATTGATCAGACAGTGCAGGTGTGGAATGCCGAGACGCTCAGCCTCGTCAACGCCTGGACCTTGAATGCCAGGCCCTTGGCGGCGGGTTTCAGCGATGTCGTGCCGAGGTTGCTGGTGGCTCTGGAAGATGGCCGAATTGAGGTGCAGGGGACCTCGCCGGGAATCATCCCCGTGACCTTGCAGGGAGCCCGGCCGCCCTGGTCCATCACACCGGAGGGAACGCTCGTGGTCGCAGTGCGGCAGGGGGAGGAGGGAGTTCCCGAACTGGGGGTCTGGGAGCTCTCGACCGGCCGTCTGCGGCATACCTTTCCGGCCAGCGACCCGCGCCCCGTGCAGGAGTTGTTCTGCCTCTCGGCCGACCAGGTGGTGGTGGCCCACGAGCGCGGGGGAGTGGCGGTGCAGGAATTGCCTACGGGGCGGCGCGTGGTCTTCTGGCCGCGCGCTTCATCCCCCCGAACCGACGAGAGACGGCGCTGGTTGGCCCTCGCCGAACCGGTGGAAAACGTCTTCGTGTTCGACCTCTCCCAGCCGCTCTCCGACACCGCATCCGGCCGCGAGCTGGAATCGGCGGGAATACCGCTCGGATTTGTGGAAGAGACCGACCAATTGTTGACCCGCAACGCCTCCCGGGTCCTGGTGTGGGACCCCCGGACCGGGGAAGAGCAGCGGACCCTCCTCGATGTGCCGGCGGTCAGCGCTGTCACCGGCAGCCCCGTCACGCTGGTGGCCGCCGATGAGTCGCTGCCCGAATGGTGTCGCTGGGACCTGTCAAGCGGTGCCCGCCGCTGTTTCGATTCTCCTTTCCGGCTGAACCAACTGGCGACCCTCAGTCAGAAGCCGGGGCCAAACTCCGTGACCTGGCCAACCGGCCTGGCACTGCGCGGAATCCTCTGGGGGGCGGGGGACCGGCCTGGTTTTGAAGTCTGGAACATGGCCACCGGGGAACGCCGGGAACGGCCGGGGGAATGGCTCTGGCCCGCCACGCTCGACGAAGAGGGAAAACAACTCGCTTGCCGTCGGGGGAACGCCATCCATGTGCTCGATATCGCATCGGGAGAAACCTCGGCCCAACTTCCCCGCGGGGTCGAAGAACACGATGTGCTGACCTTCAGTCCAACGGGGCGTTACCTCGCGATCCGCGGCGGATGGGGGGTGTTTCGCTCGTCGCTCGAGGTCTGGGATCTGAAAACCGCCACCCGGGTTCCCCTGGAGGAACTTCCCTCGGGACGAGTCTCGGCACTGGGGTGGAGTCCCGTGGATTCGTCTCTGGCACTGGCCCACGACGACCGCCAGATCTGGATACAGGATCTCCAGGGAGGGGCTCCCCAGCCCATCTCGGCCGACTTGCCCGGGGTGGTGCGGGGGGTCGAGTTCTCGGCTGATGGAGGCCTGTTGGCGATTTCCTGCGAAGATCGCAGTCACTGGCTGCTGGATCGGCAGACTGGGGAACTGCAACGGCTGCCTGGTTCGGTCGCCCGGGTCGAGCGGTGGCGATTCAGTGCCGACGGCCGGTTTCTGCTGGGAGTGGTCAATGACCGGGTGTTGCTCTACAGCCTGCCGCGCCGCCGATTGATCCGTTCGTTCACCTCGATCGAGGCCGGGGTGAATGATGCGGTCTTCAGCGCCACGGGGGAGGCTCTGGCGATCGCGACAAATGCCGGACGGATCGAGATCTGGGATGTCTCTGATCTGAAAAAGGGGGTCCCTGCGCAGCGCACGGAGTTGTCCATCGGGCCCCCGGGGGCCCGACTCTGGGAGGTTCGGTTGACCCCCGAGGGGCGGCATGTGGTGACCCTCAATGGCAATTCGACAGTCAGTGTGATCCGCCCCCGTGCGGGGTTGCCGCCGTCCCGCTCGACGGACTGACCGTCCCCGGAAAATCGCCGTGGGGGAGACCGCTCACCGCGTCCAGGCAAACCAGCGTCGCAGCAGCGACTGGATCCAGGGAGTCAGTCGGGTGCGGTTGCGGGCGTCAGCCGCCCGCTTGAAGGCCTCGGCCAACGAGGGATAGGGCACAATGGTTTTTGCGAACGCCGACAACCCCAGGCCGTTGGTCATCGCGAGGGAGATCTGGCTGATCAGATCGCCGGCGTGCGGACCGACCACCGTGGCCCCCAGGATGCGGTCTTTGTCTGGGGCGACGTGGACCCTCACCAGACCGGACGCGACGCCATCGACCACTCCCCGGTCGAGTTCGGCCAGGTTCACCTCAAACGTCGAGAGAGGAATGTTCTGCCGGGTGGCCTCCAGTTCGGTCAGCCCCACCTGCGCCAACTCGGGATCGGTGTAGGTGCACCACGGAATCAACAGCCGGCTGACGCGGGTTTTACCGGGGAACAAGGCATTCCGCACCACGATGCGGGCCATGGCATCGGCCGCATGGGTGAATCGCCAGGGAGAGCAGACATCCCCCGCCGCGAAGATGTTCCGGTTGCTGGTCCGCAAAAAGTCATCCACCTCGACGCCCGACTCCGGGTTGAACCGCACGCCCGCCTGCTCGAGGCCCAGTCCCCCGGTGTTGGGAACGCGTCCCGTCGCGACCAGAATCACGTCGGTGTCGACCACGCCACTTCCCGTACGAGCCTCGAAGTGCACCCGTTTGGCCCCTCCAGACACGTCAATTTGCCGCACTTGCGATTCGCTCTGGATTCGGACTCCTTCCGCCACGAGTTGCGCCTGGACCAGCCGCGCCGCCAACTCGTCGTCCCGGGGAAGAACGCGGGGCCCCGTGTCGAACAATGTCACCTGGCTGCCGAGGCGAGCGAACGCCTGGGCCAGTTCGCAACCAATCGGGCCACCGCCGAGAACCGTGAGCCGACGGGGAAGTTCCCGGAGCGAGAAGACCGATTCGTTGGTCAGGAATCCCGCTTCCGCCAGGCCGGGAATCGCCGGCACGCGGGCCCGGGCACCCGTGCAGAGCACCGCCCTCGCGAATCTCAGACGCTGCCCCGCAATGACAAATGAGTTCGCATCATGGAATGCCCCCTCGCCGAAAAAGACATCGACTCCCAAATCGCGGTAGCGGGCCGCCGCGTCGTGACGACTCAACTCCGCCCGCGATTGCCGCACATGGCGCATCACGGCGTCGAAGTCGACTTGCGGTAAGGTTCCGGCAGAGACTCCAAACCGATCCGCCGAGCGGATGGCCGCCGCGGCTTTCGCGGCCCGCAGCAGGCTCTTCGAGGGGACACACCCGACATTCAGACAATCACCTCCAAGGCGGTCCCGTTCGACCAGTGCCACCCGGGCCCCCAGTCCGGCCGCCGCGATCGAGGTGATCAGCCCGGCGGGCCCCCCCCCGATGACCACGAGGTTGTACCGCTCGCGAGGCTCGGGATTGCGCCAGTCTGCCGGGCGGACATTCGCGTCGAGCAACCGGTCGAAATCGTCGGGTCCGGAAGTTCCCGGGGACTCAGCGAAGGGAGTTGTCATTCGACAGGACCGCGGGACAGAGGACGGGAGTCGGTGGGGGGGGCCTGGGACGGGGGCAATTCGGGGAGCGCCTGATTGGCCAGTCTTCCCAGCCAGGTCGCCAGCCCGACCGAGGCCACGACTCCCAGTCCCAACAGCCAACCCTGCGCGGCCGAAGGGGGGCGGCGTTCGGTCCAGATCTCGGCCAGATTGCCCAGAGCGCTCCCCACCGAGAGGAACATGATGGTGCCCGGCAACATCCCCAGCCAGGAACCAAGCACAAAGTCCCGCAGCGAGACTTGGGTGACCCCAAACGCGTAATTCAACAGGTTGAACGGCAGCAGGGGAGAGAGTCGGCTCAGGAAGACGATCCAGAAGCCCTGTTGGCGGACCCCGGCGTCCAGCCTCTGAAAGCGTCGATTGTCTCGGACCCACGACTCAATCGTGGTGCGAAACAGCCAGCGGCCCACGAGAAAGGCACACGTCGCACCCAGTGTGCTTCCCACCGACACGCACGCCAGAGTGAGCGCAAAACCGGACCAGCTCTGTCCGAATGCAAACCCGGCGAACAGCGTCAGCCACGACCCGGGCAGGAACAGCAGACACACCGGGACGAACAGCAGGCCCACAATCGGTGGGCCCCAGGTTCCCCAGCCGGCCAGATTCGCCAGCCACAGTTCCAGTTGTGGAGCGACCGTTCGTCGCCACGCTGGTAACCCCGCCGCAGCGAGTATCAGCAGCGACAACACCCCCGCAACCCAGGCTCGACGAATACCACGGCGATCGAGCATGGGGAGGGACCGGTGAGAGGCAGGCTGGCAAGGGGATGGAGGATTGGCCAAGGCAAAAAAAATGGCGGACTGGAAGTATCCAGTCCGCCGTGAGATCTGTTCAGAGGAGTTGGTCCTTCACCCAAGACCATTCCCCTTCGAGAAGACTCTCAGTTCTTGCGTGCGGCGAACACGGCATTATAGACCAGTCCGGCCAGAATGGCTCCCAGAATGGGAGCGGCCCAGAAGAGCCACAACTGCGGCACATAGTCACCTCGCAGCAACAGGGCGGGGCCAGTGCTGCGGGCCGGGTTGACCGAAAGATTGGTCACCGGGATTCCGATCAGGTGGATCAAGGTCAGGCCCAATCCGATCGGGATACCCGCAAATCCAGCCGGGGCCCGCGAATCGGTCGCTCCCAGGATGATGATCAGGAAGAAGAAGGTCAGCACCACTTCAGCGATGAAGCAGGCCTGCAGACTGTACTTTCCGGGCGAGAGATCCCCGTAGCCATTGGTGGCGAAAGCCCCCGCCCCGCTCGGAGATTTCCAGTCAGCCCCTCCCGAAGCAATGAACCACAACAGGGCCGATCCCACAACGGCACCGATCACCTGGGCGATGATGTAGGGCACCACCTCAGCCGAGGGGAACCGCCCTCCCACAGTCAGTCCCACCGTGACCGCCGGGTTCAGGTGGCAGCCAGAGACATGCCCGATGGCAAACGCCATGCTGAGCACGGTCAATCCAAACGCGAGCGAGACCCCGACGAAGGCAATGCCCAGATTCAGGGTGGTGCTTCCCGACGTATCGAGGAACTTGGCGGCGAGCACGGCACTGCCGCACCCTCCAAACACCAGCCAGCAGGTCCCCAGAATTTCCGCAATGAGTCGATTGGCGAGAGGCATGTTTTCCTTTCTCGAAGTGTTGCCGCAACTCCCTTGCGGCGGGCGAAATGAACGCAACTCAGGGCCCCATCTTAGTGGTCCTCCCCGGTTGTACAAGCGTCGCGAAAGAGATCCCCGGCGTTTGTTTTCGATTTGGCAGAGAACCACTCGCGCAAGGGCTCCAGCGGCAGACCCACCACAGTGCTCAGGCTCCCCTCCACCCGGCTGACAAACGCACTGCCAGCCCCCTGGATGGCATATCCCCCCGCCTTGCCGCACGGCTCCCCGGTTGAAAGGTACCACTCAAGTTCCTGCGGCGGAGGGTGAAAGCTGACGGCGGTCCGTACCACGCCGCTCTGCCGTGCCTCCGATGGCCACTCGACACACAGGCCCGAGAGGGCCCAATGCGTCTGACCGAGGTAGTACCGGGTGAACCAGTCCCGGACCACGACGGGCCAGGTGGGATCTTCTGGTGGTTGCCCCAGGACCCGCAGCTGGTCTGCCCCCTCGCGCACGACAATCGCGGTGTCGGCGGCGATGAGGATTGCCTCGGCGGTCCCGCCACGGGCTCGCAGCAGCGCCTTCACCGCCTCGAGTTTCTCGCGGGCGATCAACTGGATTCGTGTTTCGATCGAGGGCCAGTCCCGGCAGTCTTCAAAGTCCCGTTCTTCGGTGCGCGGAGGAGGCAGGACTTCGATCTCCGCCAGCGGACAGAGTGCCGTCAACAACTCTTTCCGGCGAGGAGATCGGGAGGCGAGCACCAGTTTCTGTTTCATGATCCCGGAAACAACTTTTTCAGCGGCGACTGGAGAGAATGACTCGATGCAGTCTCCCGGCCAGACCGTTTTTGGGGTAGGAATCCAAAGGTATATGTGGACGGGCGATTAGTTTGGGAATTGTGGTTGCGAGTCGAGGGCTCTCGCATTAAAAAGCCATCAGAGCAAGGTTTTGGGACAATGTTTCCATCAGCCCCGCACGTTGCAGGAGGGTGTTGCCGTGTTGAACTGCTACGGTTCGCAGGTGTCCGGAGATTGCACCGGAGTCTCTCGTCGCAATTTTCTGCAGATCGGAGCGGTGCCGGCCCTGGGGCTCAGCCTGCCCGGCTGGCTGGCTTCGCGCGCCGCGGTGGGCAGTCCATCGATGGCAGTTCCTGGCACCTCGGTGGTGTGGCTGTGGCTGAATGGTGGTCCGTCTCACATCGAAACGTTTGACCCGAAGCCCGAGGCTCCCCGCGAGTATCGCAGTGTCAGCGGTTCAGTCGCCGCCAGTCTTCCGGGAGTGGCTCTGGGGGGCAACTTCGAGCGGCTGGCCACCCGTCTGGACAAGCTGGCCATCGTCCGCTCGTTCGCTCACCAGAACAGCGGGCATGGTGGCGGGACGCATTGGGTGATGACCGGGTATGACAACCGCCAGTCGGATGCCGGCGGGAAGCCCACCCGTCCCAGTCTGGGATCCATCGTGGCCCGTCTGCGGGGTGCGAATCATCCCCAGACCGGCATGCCGACCTACGTCCGGCAGGGATCCATTGGTGCCGACGGCCCCGCCTTTCTCGGGGCCTCGTGCGCCCCGTTCGATCCGCAGGGCCCCGCCCGCAAGAACCTGACGGTCGCGGTGAAGCAGGAGCGTCTGGATGATCGCCGGTCGTTGTTGTCGCAACTCGACCGCTTCCAGAGGGATGCCGACGCCACCGGCTTGATGGAGGGGCTCGACGCCTACGAACAGCAGGCCTTCAACCTGGTGCTGGGGAGTGCCCCCGCCGCCTTTGATCTGTCGAGGGAAGACAAGGGAGTGGTGGAGCACTACGGGAAAGACCTGGGGCAGCAGTTGCTGGTCGCCCGGCGCCTGTGCGAAGCGGGCTGTGGATTTGTGACGGTCAGCTTTGGCGGCTGGGACATGCATAATGGAATCGAGAAGGGATTTGAACGACGGGGCACCATGGTGGACCGCGCCGTCTCGGCGTTTCTCGACGATGTGGCCGCCCGGGGTCTGAGCGAGAACATTCTGCTGGTGATCACCGGAGAGTTTGGCCGGACCCCGCGGATCAACCGCAATGCCGGGCGGGACCATTGGGCTCCCCTCAGCACCCTCGCCCTCGCGGGTGGCGGTCTGCGGATGGGGCAGGTCGTCGGGGAATCGAGCGCGAAGGCCGAGACTCCCAAGAGTGCCGCAGTCACCCCCCAGGACCTCGCCGCCACGGTGCTGCAGGTCCTGGGCATTTCCCCCACACTGCAGGTGACGAATTTCGCCGGTCGCCCGGTGAGCCTGGTCGAAACAGGGCGTCCCATCCGCGATTTGATCGCCTGAACCGGGCCCCAGCCAGTCCTGCGCCAAATCCTGTTGCGACGTTCGCTGTCCGTCGAAACCGGCTCCGGTTGAATTCGAGATCGGCCGGGATCGGACCTTTGGCCGAACCGCGCTGCGATGACAGAATCTCAGTCCACTTCGGGACCATTCCAGGCCAAGCGAGCCCGGTCGGAAGATGACATTCTCGCCCGGGATGGTCCTGCATTTTCGGGCTGACCAACACCGGACGAGTCGACAGATTCGCGCGGTCTTTTGGCGTTCGGTTACTTTTTGACCGAGAAGCGATGCGCCGTCGTCTGCCGATAGGTTTGCCCCGGCCGCAGGACCGTCGAGGGAAACTCCGGCTGGTTCGGTGAATTGGGGAAATGCTGGGTCTCGAGGCAGAACGCTCCGTGCTTCTGGTGGCCCCCATTTTCCGGGGCGCCGTTGAGGAAGTTCGCCGAGTAGAACTGCACGGCTGGTTCGGTCGTCCAGACTTCCATCACCCGTCCCGAGGCGGGATGTTCCACCCGGGCCGCCCGGGTCAGTTCGCCCGCCTTCGGCTTGCGCAGCACGTAACAGTGGTCGTACCCACCCGGGGGAGCGTAGGCCCGGTACGACTCTTCGATTCGCGATCCGATGGCGTGCGGCGTGCTGAAATCCATGAAGGTTCCCGCCGTCTTGGTCTGGCGCCCGGTCGGGATCATTCCCTCGCCGACTTCGAGGAACGTGTCGGCGTCGAGGGTCAACACATGCTCGAGCACGTTCTGTCCCGAGGCCGAACCCGCCAGATTCCAGTAGGCGTGGTTCGTGAGGTTCAGAACGGTGGGGCCTTGGGTTGTGGCCTCGTAGTCCAGCCGCAATTCGTTGTCGTCAGTCAGCCAGTAGGTCACGTGCGTGGTCAGTTCGCCCGGATAACCCTCTTCCCCATCGGGACTCACATAAGTGAACCGGACCCCCGACGCACCCGTCTGCCGGACTTCCTCCGCTTTCCACAACTGGCGATCGAATCCGGCTTTTCCTCCGTGCAGATGTTCGGCACCGTTGTTGGTCGCGAGGCGGTACTCTTTGCCATCCAGCACGAACCGTCCTTTGGCGATCCGGTTGGCAAAGCGGCCGGTGGTACACCCGAAATAGGCGGTGTGCTTCACGTAGTCTTCGGCCCGGTCAAAACCCAGGTTGACGTTCGCCAGTCGGCCGTCGCGATCGGGGCACTCGAGCGCGACCAGCCGCGCCCCGTAGTCGGTCACCTTCAGCACCAGCCCCTGGCTGTTGGTGACTGTCCACAGGCGGGCCGGCTGATTGGGAGCGATCTGTCCGAACGATGTCTGAATCACGCGGGAACCTTTCGATTTCGGTGCCGTTTGTCCCCGCGCGTCTTCCGTGCCCAGGGGGGACCACAAGGTCAGCACAACAAGGAAGAAGTGCCAAAAGAGGGGACGAGCCAACCAGCGGGAGGTCAGTTCTCGACGAATTTCGCAGCGGGATGACTGAGGCATGCCGCGATAATAGTGGTGGGCGAAAGCGGGGGCAAATGTGGCAAACCGACGTGGGGGGCGGTAGCATGCGACTGTCGGTTTCCACTCCGGAAACCCCGGGGGACAGGTCTCACAGGAAGAGGATTCCGCGGATGAACGGCCACCGCCGCGAAGCGCTCGAGAAACTCGCGGGCAGCCTGCTGCTGGTGGGCGGAACGCTGGGTGCGCGGCTGGCCTCGGCCCAACCGGGGGCGGATGGAGCGGGTTCAGCTCCCGCGGGGGCTGTGGCCGAAATGCGGTTGTTGGGCGTTCTGGCCACAGCCGCCCTGCAGAATGCCTGGTTGCTGTTGGATGTGACCACGCAGGCCTGGAAAGAGCAGGGGCTCTCCGCAGCCCGTGTGCGGGGAATTGCCGACGCCCAGTCGCAGCAATTGGCGTTGGTTGCCCGCGGCCTGCAGAGCCTCGATCCCAACCGGTTGACCGAGGACGATCAGGTGTTCGTCGAGCAGGCTCGCCGCTGCTGCCGCAGCCTGCAGTTGGCCGCCCGGTCCCAGGTGCGCTGGCTCGACCGCCCGTCGTTGGCCGAATCGCGAACCCTCGACCGGACCCTGCGATCCGCTTCCGAGGCGGTCCGTGAATTGACCGGTGAACCCGACCCGGCCGAGTCTCCGCCACCCGACGAATAAGTTCCCCCGATTCATGCCTCGGGTTCATTCCCCCGGTTCCGAACGGGATTCGGGATCGGCTGTTTGGCCCCGGCGCACCTTGACCGAAGTCGTGTTTCCGTGCAGACCGGTGCGGGTTGGCGCTCAGCTCTCCCCCGGCCACTGGGATGGAAAAGGGAGGGGGGATGTCACGATGCGGTCTCGGACTCGGGATGGCCCGTCAGGGGACTGTCGGCGGGGGAAGGCTGAGTGTCGGGAGACCGTCGACGCTGGGCGACGGGAATCGAGCGATAGAGCCGGACAATCCCCAGCAAGGCGGTCATGCCCCCGATGATCAGGATCGCGAGACCGGCCAGGGTGGGGGGGTGGCCAAACAGTTCGCGGGTCCGTTCCCAGATCGCGCGCCAGGTGAACAAGACCACCACGGCGGCACAGGCGAGGCACGGTCCATAGGGGAGGGCGCGACGTCCCTGCGAGAACCGCAGCAGCAGGGCGACCACCACGCCGCAGAGGGGCGCGATCAGGAACACACAGACCATCGGTTGCCATCCCAGAAAACTGCCGATCATCGCCATGAGGGTCACGTCACCCAGCCCCAGCGCCTCGAGACCCAGAGCCCAATCGGAGACAATCCGGGCCAGCCATGTCAGGCCGGCCCCCACCACCATTCCAGTCAGACTCCAGACCAGCCCGTGCCAGTGGTGCGACGTCTTGATCCACGCGGGAATCTCGGGGCCGACATCCGGCGCCCAGTGGTTCCAGTCGACCCAGACAGGAATCAGCTGCATGTTGCTGATGGCGAACGCCCCCACCACCCCCAGCACCGTTCCGGTGAGAGTGATCTCGTCGGGAATGACGTATTGGTCCAGATCAACCACCGTGGCGACGAACAGCAGCGTCACCAGCCCGAGGTGATAGAGAATGCGCCATTGCGCCCAATCGATCGAGCCCCCTTCGACCAGCGACTGACAGCGGCCGGCGATCACAGCGATCGGAAGCAGCGCGGTCAGCGCCAGGCACGACAGCAAGATCAGTCCCTGGTGCGCCCAGCCCATCCGCCAGGCGATGCCCCGTTCCCGGGACACCAGCCGCGTGCTCCAGCGAATGACCAGCCATCCCAGCAGCAGCCCCAGCGGCGCGAACAGCGCTGCATGCTGCCCAGACTCGCCGCGTGTCACAAACTCGAACCAGTACTGATTCAGCCGACTCAGGGTCTCGCCCACGGGGTCTCTCTCTGTTGCGAACCCATTACCAGTTGGTGAATGAACCATCCGCCCGCCGCCACAGCGGGCACCGCCCCTCGGGGATGGGAGGATAGTGCTGGACCCGGGATTCGTCGATCACAACCCCCAGTCCCGGTCGTGTGGGGGGCTGCAGATGGCCCCGGCTGTAGGGAACCTGCACGGGAAAGAGATCCTGCAGATAGGTGCCGGGAGTCCGGGGCAATTCCTGGACGCCGAAACAGCTGCTGGCCAGGTCGAGATGCAGGCAGGCGGCGGTCGAAACCGGTCCCAGAGGGTTGTGCAGGGCGAGCTTCAGCCCGTGCGTCTCGCACCAACTGCTGATCTTCAGGGTCTCGGTGAGGCCCCCCGCGAGGCAGACATCGATCCGGGCGAAGTCGCAGAGCTCTTCTTCAATGAGGGTCCGGAACTCCCATTTCGAAGAGTACTGTTCTCCAACCGCCAGGGGGACGGTGGTGCGGGCGGCCAGGCGCCGATAACTGTCGGGATTCTCGCAGCGCAGCGGATCTTCCACGAAGTAGGGTTGGAATTCCTCCGCAAGCCTGCAGAACAGGAGGGCATCGGCCGGATCGAGCCGGGTGTGCACATCGATCAGCAGTTCAATCGAATCCCCCAGGGTGGTGCGCAGCGCCCGCAGGTCGGAGATCGCCTCGCGCAGGGCGTGACGGGGCTCAAAAACCGACCCGTCGGCTCCCCCGCGGATTTCGGTCCGGATGAACCGATACCCTTCGGCCACCAGTTGCCGGGCATGGTCGACCAGCTGGGCCGTGCTCTGCCCGCGGGCATGGGGATAGCAGGCGACCTGGTCGCGGCACATCCCCCCCAACAATTGGTACAGCGGGACCCCCAGTGCCTGGGCCTTGAGGTCCCACAGGGCGATGTCTACGGCACTGAGGGCGGCGGCTCCCACCCGGCCGGGGGGGAAGAACCCCGAGCGAAACATGACCTGCCAGAGGTGCTCGGTCCGGAAGGGATCGGCTCCCAGCAGCAGGGGCCGCAGGGCATCGATGTAGCCCGCGGTCGCCCCCTCCCGCCAGGTCATTCCTCCCTCCCCCACTCCGACCAGTCCTGTGTCGGTTTCGACCACGACAAACAGGAAGTTCCGTTCGGCACCAATGATGTGGGATGTGACGCGGGAGATCTGCATGGTTGCCCCAGTGTCTTGGGCTGCGGCGATGAATTCAACTCCGGCCTTGGTACGGGGTTTGCTGTTCAGATTCAAAGACGTGTGGACAGCTGGAAACTTCACTTGAACTGCGGACGGGAGTTGTTGATGAATCGCGCTGCAAAAATCGCTGTGTTGGCCTTGTTGGCCAGCCTGAGTCTGGCCACGGCGGCCTGGGCCGAGGGGGGGGATGACCGTCTGGCGCCCGCCAAGCTGGACCGGGGAAACACCGCCTGGATGCTCACCTCATCGGCACTGGTGCTGATGATGACAGCACCTGGCCTGGCTCTGTTCTATTGCGGACTGGTCCGCAAGAAGAATGTGCTGGGGGTGATGATGCAGTGCGTCTTCCTGATGGGTTTGATGTCGCTGGTTTGGGCCGGCTGGGGTTACAGCCTGGCTTTTGGGTCGGATGTGCTGGGGGGAGTGATCGGCGGGGCTGACTTCCTGATGTTGAAGGGGGTGCTCCCGTCGCTGGCGACGGATGGGAAGTCGGTCACGGTTCCCATGATGGACGCCTATGGGATTCCCCGTTCGGTCCACATGGTCTATCAGATGAGGTTCTTCATCATCACTCCCGGGTTGATTTGCGGTGCGTTCGCCGAGCGGATGAAATTCAGCGCGATGGTTCTGCTGAGCGTACTGTGGGGCACCTTCGTCTACTGTCCCATTGCCCATTGGGTCTGGTCGGACACGGGTTGGTTGAATCCGGCGAACACCGCCGCGAAGTTCCCGGCGTTTGACTTTGCGGGGGGGACGGTCGTGCACATCAGCTCGGGAATCTCGGCCCTGGTTTGTGCGCTGCTCATTGGCAAGCGATTGGGCTACGGACAAGAGCCGATGCCCCCTCACAACCTGACCTACACCTGCATCGGCGCCGCCCTGTTGTGGGTCGGCTGGTTTGGCTTCAACGCCGGGAGTGCCCTGGAGGCGAACGTGCTGGCTGCGAATGCGTTCGTGGCGACTCACATGGCGGCTGCGGCGGGAACGGTCTCGTGGGCTCTGGCGGAATGGTGGCACCGCGGCAAGCCGAGCATTCTTGGGGCCTGCTCGGGGGCAGTGGCGGGATTGGTCTGCATTACCCCCGCGGCCGGTGCGGTGACACCTCTGGCCGGGATCGCGTTGGGGCTGCTGGCTGGATTTGTCTGCTACCAGGCATGTCTGTTGAAGTCGAAGCTCGGCTACGACGACGCCCTCGACGCGTTTGGCGTGCATGGAGTCGGAGGCACTCTGGGAGCGATTCTGACCGGGGTCTTCGCGACCCAGCTGGTCGTCCCCGGCTCATCCACTCCCCAGGGGCTGTTGGAAGGGAATGCCCAGCAGGTGGTCAACCAGGTGGTCGGAGTGATCGCCTCAGGATTGCTGGGAGTGATCGGCACCTTCATCATTCTGAAAGTGATTGACTCGCTCGTCGGCCTGCGGGTGACCCAGGAAGAGGAGTTGATCGGGCTCGACGTGAGCCAGCACGGAGAAGAGGGCTATATTTTCGTCTGATCGGGACGATCCGATCGAAGTTGACTACACTTTCAGTCCGGGGGCACGCCAGTGCCGGCCCCCGGACGTCTGTTTTTGTGCCGCTGGCCGGCCTGGCCAGCCACATCCAGGAGCCTCTGATGAAAAAAATCGAAGCTGTCATCCGGCATTACAAGCTGGAAGATGTCAAGAATGCCCTCACCCAGGCAAAGGTGGAGGGGATGACCGTGACCGAAGTCCGTGGGTTTGGACGGCAGCGCGGTCACAAGGAGATGTACCGGGGTGCCGAGTACACCGTGGATTTTCTTCCGAAGGTCAAAATTGAGGTGGTGGTGACCGAAAGCCTCGTGAAGGAAGCGGTCGAAACCATCATGCGTGTGGCCCGCACCGGGCAGATTGGTGACGGAAAGATCTTCATCACCGATTTGGCCGAGGTCATCCGCATCCGCACGGGGGAGACCGGCGAGTCGGCGATGTGACCGGCTTGTGCGGTCCGCTTCCGCGTGGGAAGTTCCCCTCCGCAGTCACTTGGTCCCGGGTTCGATGACCACCGCTTCTCCCCTGTTGGATCCGGAATTCGAGCAGGGCTTGCAGGCCCGTAAAGAGCGTCTGCGGGCTCTGCGCGAAGCGGCGCGCGAGGCCCATGTCTCGGGTCGCTCGGCCCTGCAGACCGCCAGCCTGATGAGCCGCGGTATTGATCAGTTGCTGGTCGATCTGCTGGCTGGCAGCCTGAAGGGTTTGTCAGAGGCCGACCAGGAAGCGCTGCTGGAGGGGACGGCGATGATCGCCGTCGGTGGGAACGGACGGGGTGAACTGTCCCCTTATTCCGACGTCGATCTGCTGTTCCTGTGCGATCTCCGCTCGGACCTCACTTTTGTCCGTTCGATTCAGGCCATGGTCCGGGCCTGTTGGGATACCGGTCTGCAACTGGGACATCGGGTCGCCACTTCGGCGGATGCCCTGGAATTTGCCGCACAGGATCCCGTCTTCGCCACCGCGCTGGTCGAAATGCGGCTGTTGTGGGGCTCTTCACGTCTGTTCGATTCGTTCCGCGCCTCGTTCGTCCGGCGGATTTCCCGGGGACATTACCGCTCGTTCTATGAATCGTGTGTGCAGGCGCGGGAGACGGAGCGCCTGCAGTATGGAGGGACAGAGCGGCAACTGGAGCCCGAGGTCAAGCGATCCCCCGGTGGTCTGCGCGACATCCAACTGGTCCGCTGGTTGGGTCTGGCCCGGTTTGGCACTCCCGATCTGGATCTGCTTCGCCGCAGCGATGCGCTGAGTGCCGAAGACTTGCAGATTCTGCTGGATGCACAGGAATTCCTGCAGCGCATCCGGACCGAACTGCATTTCCACGCGGGGCGCGCCCAGGAAATTCTGACCCGCGACGAGCAGTTGCGGATGGCGGAACCGATGGGCTTCTCGGGGACAGCAGCGCAGCGCCCGGTCGAACAGTTCATGCAACGTTTCTTCCGTCACGCCACGGCCGTGGCAGATGTGGTCTCGCGGTTTGTCGAGCGGGAACGACCGCGACGGTGGCGGAAAGTGCTCGAGCGAATTGTCCTGTCCCGGCGCGACAATGAGGTCTTTCGAGTCACGGCTCGCGAGATCTTTCCCGCCCCTGGACAATTGCCCGAGGTGCTCCGCGATCCCGAGCGGCTGTTTCAATGGTTCGAGTTGGCCGGTTCGTACGGTCTGCAGGTCCCGGTCGAGTTCACCGATCGAATCCGAACCGCCTGCCAGTCGTTTCCGAAGCCCATTCCCGCCGCCGTAGCCCGCCGTTTTCTGTCGCTTCTGCAGACCGAGAAAGGGCTCGAGCCTCTGCTGCGTCAAATGGCGGGCGATGGCTCGCTGACGTATGTCCTTCCGGAGTTTGGGCAGATCCATTGTCTGCTGCAGTTCAATCAATACCACGCGTTCACGGTCGACGAACACACTCTCCGCACGATTGGTGAAGTGGAACAATTGCGCTCGCAGCCCACGGCACTGGGCCGGGCCGCCCGCGAGGTCAAGAATCCCGCCCTGCTGCACCTGTCGCTGCTGCTGCATGACGCCGGGAAGGGACAGGTCGAAGACCACTCGATCGTGGGAGAACGCCTCGCCCGTGAGGTGGCGATCCGACTGAGGCTCCCCAAAAGCGATCTCGACACGCTGTGCTTTCTGGTGCGTCATCACCTCGATATGACGCTGCTGGCCTTCCGGCGCGACCTGCAGGACCCCGCCCTGCTGATCCAGTTTGCGCGGCAGATCGGTAATGTCGAGACACTCCGACTGCTGTTTGTGCACACAGCCGCCGACATGCTGGCCGTTGGTCCCAACACCTTCACGAGCTGGAAGGAAGACTTGCTGACCCAGCTGTATCAGGGGACTTTCGAGTCATTGTCGGGAGTGCCTCCCGGAGGAGCCGGTGAAGAACGTCGCCTCGAACTGCGGCGTGCCTGGAACAGCACCGCTGCCTCCCCCTCGGCCGCGGCGACGGAGATCTCGGGAACGGGGGATCTGATTGATTCGCTCCCCGCGCACTACCTGGCCCATACCGCCGACGCGCAGGTGCTTTCCGACCTGGCGAGCGTGAGCCAGCTGGAGCTCGCTCCACTGCGGATTCGCGCCGTCTATGACGAAGAGTCGCGGTTGGTGGAGGTGCTGGTGATTACCCGCGACCGGCCTGGTTCCGGCGTCTTCAGCCGCATCTGCGGCACATTGACCGCCCGTGGTCTGTCGATTCTCGCCGCCAACATCTGCACCACCCACCGGCAGGTGGTCATCGACCGCTTCACGGTCAGTGATCCCGACTTCGCCGGACACATTCCTCCCTTCCGGTTGCGCGAGATTGAAGACAGCCTGCGGCAGGTGTTGGAAGACCAGGTCTCTGTGGAGGAGATGTTCCGGAGGAACCGCCGGCTGGGCGGAACTTCGTCGGCGGGACTGCTGTGCCATGAACCGGCGCGGGTCGTCATCGACAACCAGGTTTCTGAGTCCGCCACGGTCATCGATGTGTTCGCCAACGACGCACGCGGTCTGCTGTATATCATCGCGAAGGCCCTGTTCGACCTCGAGCTCTCGGTGATTCTCGCGAAGATCACCACGCATGTGGATCAGGTCCTCGACGTCTTCTATGTCACCACACGCGATGGGGGCAAGGTGCCCGAGTCGGACGAACCTCGGGTGGAGCGGGGCATTCTCGAGGCGATCCAGCAGTTCAACCGCCAGTACGGCGCATCGGCAGGACTGTAGGCGAGCGGCTCAGACCCCATCGTGGCGGGGATGATGCCGTGGCGGCTGACGCACAATGGGGCAACACATTGACCCCCTCGGCCCCTCAACTCGGCGCGGGATAGGGGGGGTTGTCCGGGGGAGGAGACGAATTGACGCCATCCGGAGGGGGAGACAACTCCACCCCCATTCCGGCTGCCCCAACCAGGGGGAGCAGGTCGTCTGGTTCGGGATGATTCCCGGTGAATACCTCGTCGAATTCATTCCCGTCCACACTGTGCCGCAGCACGAAGTAAATCACCGTCGCACTGCTCCAGAAAAAACTGTAGACGAATCCCTGAACCAGGGTCGCCCAGGCGTGGAGCCAGACAGAGAACAGGGAGGAGCCGAGCGCTTCTCCGGGACGAACGGCAAGCTGAGGAGCCGGTTCGGCATCGGACGCCTTCAACGGGGGCACCCAGTCGGAATTGTCGAGAGGAGGGGCCAGCAACTCGGGAGCGGAATCGGCAATCGACTCGACCCAACCGGCGGGAGCCGCCAATGCCAGCCCCTGCAGGGTCAACAGGCTCCCCAATTGCGCCAGGAACAACACACAGAAAATCGCGAACGAACCATAGATCAGGGAGAGCACAATCTGCCCCAGGTACAGCAGCGGGCGCTCATAGACGTAGTTGAAGGCCCGGCTCATCCCGTCGAAGCCATCCGTTCCCTCCACGCTCACGGTCGCGAACATGAGGGGCCAGCCCACGGCCAGTCCCATGACGAGAACCGACAGCAGCAGGCCGATCAGCAGCAGCAGCCCGCCTCCCAATCCCCCCAGAACCGGTCCCACCAGGGGCAACCGCGAAAACAACCCTGCGCCGGCCAGAAGCACACTGACGCCCACGACCGCGAGCAGTGTCAGAACAGGACCCACCAGGTACGAGAGGTAGTAGTTCCCCGCGAACCGGACCGCCCCCGTCAGATGACTGTTCTGGTCCCGGGCGAATTCAACCGCGGCACTGCGGGTGACCGCTCCGCCGAACAGGCCCCACACCACCAGCCACCACGCCAGCTTCAACAGGGCCAGCACCCGTTCCGAAGCCGAGGCCGTCGGCTCAAACAGGCTTTGCCCCGGAGTCAGCAGTTCGGTGACGGGGCCCAGCGTCACGCTCCAGTTGCCAAAGACCTGGCCGAAGAACCGTTGCGGTTCCCGCAACCCCGACGCCAGAGCCCACAGCGTATTGATCGGAGGTTCGCCCGAGAGCGAGTCCATTTCGGAGGCGAGCCCGAAACCCAGGTCCCGTTCCCAGGGCCAGGGGGTCAATTCGAGAACGACCTGACCCTTCTCTTCAGGAACATTGGAGACCAGCGCGGTCTCCAGCAGTCTCCAACCCAGGCAGGTGAGAGTCACTCCCAAAGCCCCAAGCAACAATTGCCGGATCCGCAGTGCCAGGCGAAACGATTGAAACACCTGGGTCCAGGGGGCGAGCCGCCGGAGATCAAATCCTGTGTTGAAGACGCGTTGGGGCATCGGGTTGGCCGGGGAGACCTGGGACCCGGTGCGGGGCCCGGAGCGGAAAAGTCTTGCAAGAGTATAACGGCGAAATGTTCCCGAATGCCACGCGTGACGCGCAGGCCGGGCCGGGGTTGGTGCATCGAATGCCCATGGACTAGACTGAGGCGGCAGTGAGCAAACTGGACACGCACCGAGTCTTCAAGAGGAGTGAAAGTATGGATCTGCTGACCACGCTGAACGGATCGTTGATGCAGGGGTTCTTTCCCGCGGGATGGGATCTGAAGCGGATCGATCGCTGCGTGGATGACGATCCGGCGACGATCACCCAACGGCAGAAGTGGTGGCATCGAGGATTCACCCCGGTGGCGTGCCGGGATGTCGCCGACTTCGACATGATGTTGGGGCATGAGATTGCCCTGCAGATCAAGAAATCGCGGGATGCAGGCGAGAAACTGGCGCTGATTCTGCCGGTGGGGCCGATGGGCATGTATCGCTGGGCGGTCTACTTTCTGACCGAGTGGGGAGTTTCCTGCGATCACTGCACCGGTTTCAACATGGACGAGTGGAGCGATGCCGAGGGTAACACCCTGCCACCCAGCAATCCCGGGGCCTTCCAGTTCGCGATGCAGCAGGCCTTCTATGGTCCGCTGGGGAAGCTGACCATTCCGACCCGGCAACGGTTCTTCGCCACCCGCAAACTGCTCCCCACGTATGCCGAACGGATTGGCGAACTGAAGGCCTCGGGGGCCCGACTGATTGTGATCTTCGGAATCGGCCGGGTCTGTCACATCGCGTTTTGGGAACCGCACTTCGCCGAGGAATTTGCGACCGAGAAGGAATGGAAAAGCCAGACCCACCGGCTGGGGGCCCGGCTGCATCCCCTGACCATCGAGCAGAACGCGATCACCAGTTTCAAGAGCCGCACGACGCTCGTCCCGGCGTTCGCCAACACGATTGGCCCGGGGCTGTTCCTGGCGGCGGACCGCATCATCGGTGGTGCCGACGGAACGCTGTCGCGAGGCATGATGTGGCAGGGGCTGAGTCTCTGGATGACGCTGCGGCATGAACCTTCGAAATGGATCCCTTCGACCTACATGCCGACACTGCCGGGGCGGCTGTTTTTCCTCCAGGAATTGGCCGGTCCCCTGGTGGCGGAGTGCAATTGAAACCCGGGCGTTCGGGCCCCTGGCAATTCAGTCTTCGGCATTTCGCTTCCCGGGTCAGAGAGCGCAGGTCGACGGGGGTCGGACTGTTCGCCCCGCCGACTGGACCGGTCGGCAATTCGGTGTTTCAAATCCGGGGTGACCGAAGATGAGAGTCGTCTGTTTTCCCCTGGGCTCTGCCGGAGATGTCTTTCCGTTTCTGGGGTTGGCGATCCAGTTGCGGGCGCGCGGTCACGAAGTCATCGTCGCGACCAATCCGCACTTCGAACCCCAGGTGCGGCGTGAAGGACTGGCGTTCGAACCGATTGGGACCGAAGAGGACTATTTCCAGATCACCCGGGACCCCGACCTGTGGCATCCCCGGCGGGGATTCCAGGCGATCGTGCGCCACGCCGACCGCATCATTCGCCGCCAGCACGAGGTGTGTGCCCAGTGGCTGGGGGCAGGGCAGGGGGTGGCAGTCGCGAATCTGCTCTCTTTTGGAGTGCGCGCGGCCCGTGATCGCCTCGCGTTTCCCCTGGTCACCGTCCACCTGCAGCCGGGGGTCATTCTCAGCCGCGAGGCTCCCCCCGCATTCGGCGGCGGGCCCATTCCGGTCTGGCTGCGGCGGTGGTTGCTCCCCCTGGGGGAGAAGTTGGTGATCGACCGGCAGGCCGGTCCGGCGATCAACGCCCTTCTGCGGGAATTGGGGCTGCCCCCCATCCGCCACGTCGCCCGCTGGTGGAACTCTCCGGATGGAGTGCTCTGTCTGTTTCCCGAGTGGTTTGCCCCCGCCCGTGGAGACTGGCCCCGTCCGCTCGTCCAGACCGACTTTCCCCTGTGGAATTCGGGCTCCGACAGCCCCCTGCCCGAGCCGCTCGCGCAGTTCCTGGCGGCGGGCCCCCCTCCGGTGGTCTTCGCCCCCGGCACGGCCAATGTTCAGGCCCGGCAGTTCTTCGAGGCGTCGGTCGACGCCTGCCGCGAATTGGGCGTTCGGGGACTTCTGCTGACCCGGTTTTCGGAACAGGTTCCCGCCGGGCTGCCCGAGACCTGCCGCCACGTCGACTACGCTCCTCTCGATCGGCTGCTGCTTCAGACGGCGGCGCTGGTCCATCATGGCGGTGTGGGAACCACCTCTCAGGCACTGGCCGCGGGCGTGCCGCAATTGATTCGCCCCCTCGCTCACGACCAGTTCGACAATCTCGAACGGGTGGTTCGGCTGGGAGTGGGCCGGGGAGTGTCCGTTCGTCACTATCGGCCATCCCGTGTCGCACGGGAACTGAAATCACTGTTGAATTCGGCCGGGGTGAAAACTGCCTGTGCGACAATTCGCGAACGGTTCGCAAGATCGCGTGGTCTCGAACAGGCGGCCCAGGCGGTCGAACACTTTGCCTCCCAGGCCCGTTGCGATCGACCCGGTTGATCCCCTCGAGACCATCACGTGGACCCGGCCGCCCGCTGAATGCCGGTGCGGCTGCTGGTGTGGCACAACGCGCAACCAGAAAGCAGAACGCCGCGGAGGAGCGAAGTCCCCCGCGGCGCTGTGCAGTTCAGTCGGCCGGTAAGCCGGGTTCTGTCGTGGGCGATCATTTCTCTGGACGAACGGTTGCCCGTCCGCTCTAGCAACCGACCCGAGGGTCAGACCGGGCCGAACCGACCCGGGCGCAGAAGGTTTCCCTCCAGCGCTCCCCTCTGCTTGGTTTTGCTCCCCGCGGGGTTTACCCTGCCAGCCTGGTCACCCAGGCCGCGGTGCGCTCTTACCGCACCTTTTCACCCTTACCAGGCGACCTTCCGTTGCCGGTTGGAACATCCTGGCGGTTTGTTTTCTGTGGCACTGTCCCGGTCTTTGCAGACGGTGGGCGTTACCCACCACGGCGTCCTGTGGAGCCCGGACTTTCCTCGATCTGTTGTCAGACCGCGATCGCCTGGCCGACTGAACTTCAATGATGATACGGACCGGCCTTCCACAAGACAAATGGGCTGCCGTCCGATGCCGGACATCAGCCCATTCCCTTACAAAACCGGCCTGACAGGCAAACGGTCGTCAGGCGGCCCGCCGCTGTCGTGCGGAGGTGGTCAGGCCCAATTGCGAGAGTCGACCCAGAGTCCACCCCGAGTTCTCAATCCACCGTGCCAGGTCGAGGCGGGTCAGCAGATGCAATTCTCCGGGACGCTCCGCACCCAGCGGGTCGTGCCAGCCATCCGCCAGAGCCGTCGATTCCTCGTCCTCGCTCCCCTGCACGCGCAGCACCGACGCGCTCTGGCCTGGATGCATTCCAATCTCGACAAAATGACCCCGCGCCGATTGCAGAAACGTCTGGATCACATCCGCCGTGATTCGGCCGGCATGTGCCGTGCCGAAATAGCAATCGGGAAACAGCAATCCCCGGCGGCTGGCCTGCACTCTCCAGCGGAAGGCAAACAGCCGTTTGACCTGGGCCAGTCCCCATTGCTGAGGCCCGGCCTGGAGCAGCAGGCTGCGTGTCAATCCGGGTTCCCAGGCGACGCGCACATGCCGCAGGCTGTAGAGGTGCGCCAACCGCGGTACAATCTCTGCAAGCAGGGGAAGGCACTCGACATACTGATGACCGTTGAGATGCCCCAACGGGGCGCCATGATCGAGCAACAATTCAATCTGGGCCTGCAGTTCTCGCTCGACGGCAGAGCGAATTGCCGCACGCATCGCGACCAGCGACCGGGCGAAGAGCTGCCCGACGCCCGGAAACCGCCCCTCGGAATCGAGCAGTTCGCGGGGATACCCGCTGGTCAGCGGCCGGCCCTGGGTCAGGTTGAGGTGGACTCCCAGATCGAATGGCAACCAGGGATCGCGCAGGGTGCGCCGCGGTCCATCACTCGGCAGCAGGCGGTGACGGCGTCGCAGTTCAAGTTCGTTCCAGAGCGCGAGGGCGTCGCTGACGGCCGGAGCATTCGCCAGCAGCGAAGTGCTGGTGAGCAACCCCCGTTGAAAACCGTCGATGATCCCCCGGTTGATCGCGGGACTGAACCCAAGGTCATCGGCGTGCAGCACCAAAGTGCGCGGAGGACCGGGAATCCGGCCCGCCACCGCAGGGCCCGCACTGGGACCAGCCGCCCCCGTGTATTCCGTCACGCCGCCTTCCTCCGTCGTTCGGTGAGGACGTCGACTACGGGCTGTTCCACCACCATCGTCTCTTCGGGCAACAGGGGAGAATCGAGCTGCATCCGGCCCGTCAGAGCCCGCCAGCGCATCGCCAGAACGTCACCCAACATGGGGAGCGCGTGGCGCGACAGCGAGATCGTTGACGCGTATTCATTCACCAGAGTGACCGGAATCCGGCTGAACGAGAGGCCCAGGGCATGGGTCAGAAAGACCACCTCGGCATCGAATGCGAATCCGTTGATGACACAGCGCGAGAAGATCTCACGCGCCGCGCGGCGGCTGAAGATTTTCAGGCCGCACTGCGTATCCCCCACTTCCCGGGAAACCAGTACCCGCATGCATTGCCGGAACACCTCGTGGGCGATCCGCCGTCCCAGCCGGCGCGAGACCGTGGTGGTCGATTCCCGCAAGTCACGGGCCCCGAAAACCACCTCGACCGAGTGATCGTAAATCTGGTCGTAACCGTTCCGCAGGGCATCGAGATCGTAGGGGAGATCGGCATCCGTGAAGGCCACAATCCGTCCGGTCGCCTGCAGCATTCCCCGGCGAACCGCCGAGCCCTTGCCTCCGTTGGGTTGCCGCACAATCGAGAAATTCCAGCCCCAGTCAGCCACCAGTTCCGAGGTGCGGTCGGAGCTGCCGTCGTCGACGACGATCACCCGGTAATCGACTCCCCACCGGTTCAGATAGTCCTGCAGTCCCTGAAGTGTCTGGGGGAGCCGTTGTTCCTCGTTGTACGCCGGTATGACAACCGTCAATTCATGATCAATGGGCGAATTTCCAGACAGGTAACTCGACCCCGAGGGTGACACACGAAAGTCGACAGCCCTCAGTGTGGGCCGGAACGGGGCGCCAGACGGGCCGTGGTGCAGAGAACCCGCGTCCTGGGGGGCGAATTCGGTCATGGGAGAGACCCGGGGGAGGGGAGAACCAGAGGAGATTCCGCGAGGGGGGGCGGACTATGTTCGAATCGTCACGTAACGTCAACGCCAATCGGTCTCACCCAGGAGCAACCGGTCACCAGTTGAGGGTTCCTCCGGTTGCCTTGCACTGGCGTCCCGGCTCCGTCTGACCTGTCTTGGAGACCTTGCTCAGAGACCCGCGAATTGGGGAAGTGGGGTAACCTGGGGGAAGAAGCCCCAGCGCCCGGCTGGTACCGCGGTGGTCTGGTCCCAGCGGAGGCGTTCTGCATTCTGGCTTGCCCACTGGCGATTCTGGTTGACATCCCGGCGGGTTTGGCGACGATGCAAGCCCATGTCTGCCTCCAACTCGGGCTATCAATACCGCACCTTTGTCGATCCCCCGGCGACGGGCCAGCGGCTGCTGGACTACCTCGCCCAGCGGTTCGATCACTCCGCCATCGCCGAATGGCAGGCCCGCCTGGAGGCAGGGGAAATCCTGCTGGATCGGAGTCTGGCCCAGGGTGACGAAAGGTTGCGGGCTGGACAGGAAGTCCTTTGGAACCGGCCTCCCTGGCAGGAACCAGACGCCCCCTGTCACTTCGAGCTGATTCACGCCGACGCCGACCTCGTGGTCGTCAGCAAGCCCAGCGGCCTGCCTACCCTGCCCGGCGGGGGGTTTTTTGCGAACACGCTGCAGACGCTGGTTCAGCGTGCGTTTCCCGACGCGCATGCCGCCCATCGTCTGGGACGCGGGACCTCGGGGTTGGTCCTGTTCGCGAGAAACCCGGCGGCCGCCCGGGCGATCGGTACAACCTGGTCAACCGCCCAGAAGACCTATCGGGCTCTGGCCCAGGGAGTCGCGGCGATCAGCGCCTGCGAGATTCGCGTGGCGATTGGTCCCCAACCTCACCCCCGGCTGGGAGAGGTCTTCGCCGCCCGGCCATCGGGGAAGCCGGCGCACAGCGTGGCCCGGGTCGTCGAACGCCGTGCGTCGACCACGCTGTTCGATGTCGAACTGCGGACGGGGCGGCCCCACCAGATCCGCATCCATCTGGCCGCCATCGGTCACCCGCTGGAGGGGGACCCCCTGTACGCCTCCGGAGGGCTGCCGCGCGGTGATGATCCCGGGCTGCCCGGTGACGGTGGCTACTGGCTGCACGCCCATCGCCTCGTGCTGACTCACCCCGGAAGTGGGGATCGCTGCGAGTTCATGGCCACCCCACCACAGATTCTTCGCACCGGACGGGAAGTCTCCGTCGGCGGAAGATGAAGCCGATTGGGCACTTCAGGAGCGAACCGGTTGCATCATCCTGACGCACGATGAGATCCCCCCTCAACCCCGTCCAACCGGCGTGCAGGAGGGGGCCCGAAAGCGCACGAACGGGCGACGAAGGAATCGTACGGAACGGCGAAACCCCGGGAGGAAGGACGTCCCGGCGGAACCGGGGGGCCTCAGGCGATCACTTCTTCGACCACGTTTCCCTCGACATCGGTCAGGCGGAAATCGCGGCCGCTGAACCGGAAGGTCAGCCGGGTGTGGTCGAGCCCCATCAGACGCAGGATCGTGGCATGCAGATCATGGACGCTCACCCGGTCTTCGACCGCCTTGTGGCCAATCTCATCGGTCTGACCATACAGCGTGCCTCCACGCACGCCTCCCCCGGCCAGCCAGTAGGTGAATGCGTGCGGGTTGTGGTCGCGCCCAGTCCCCCCCTTCTGCACGATCGGCAGGCGGCCGAATTCTCCACCCCAGATCACGAGAGTGGAATCGAGCAGTCCGCGCGCTTCGAGGTCGGCCAGCAATCCTGCGATCGGCTGGTCGGTCTCGGCCGCGAACCCCCGGTGATTCTTCTGGATGTCGGAGTGTCCGTCCCAACTGAGTTCGTTGTCCATGCCCCCGCTGTAGATCTGCACGAACCGCACCCCCCGTTCGACCATTCGCCGGGCGATCAGGCATTGCCGTGCGAAGTGGGTGCACTTCGAGTTGTCGAGACCGTACAGAGCCTGCGTCGCCTGTGATTCCGCTCCGACATCGATGGCGTCGGGGGCGGCCATCTGCATGCGGTAAGCCAATTCGAACGACTCGATGCGCGCGGCGAGTTCCGAGTCTCCGGGACGGTCGGCCAGTTGCCGGCGGTTGATGGCCCGAACAAGGTCGAGTTGCGACCGTTGTTGCCGGTCGGTCTGCCCCGCCGGCCGCAACAGGTCGTCGAGCGGTGCCCCCTGCGCCTTCAGGGCGGTTCCCTGGAAGACGCCGGGCAAAAACCCCGCCCCCCAGTTCTGGGCGTGTCCCTTCGGAATGCCCCGTCCCAGCGTGTCGTACATCACCACGAAGGCGGGCAGATTCTGGGTTTCGGTTCCCAATCCATAGGTCACCCAACTGCCGACACAGGGAAACCCCATGCGGGCGAACCCGGTGTTGATCTTGAACAGCGCCGGGGAATGGTTGTTGGAGTCAGTATGGCAGGAATACAGGAAAGCCATCTTGTCCACATGGCGGGCCATGTGGGGGAAGATCTCCGAGACCCAGGCACCGCTCTCACCGTGTCGCTGGAACTCAAACGGAGACTTCATCACCGGGCCGACGTTCTCGGTGAAAAAACCCGTGTTCTTGTCGAAGCCCTCCAGTTCCCGACCATCCCGATTCGCCCGCTCGGGCTTGTAGTCCCACGTGTCGACCTGGCTCGGGCCGCCGTTCATGAACAGCCAGATCACCGATTTGGCGCGGACGGGGAAGTGCGGCTCCCGGCTCGCCAGCGGGCTGATCGATTCGGCCCCCGAGACCGGCGCAAGCCAGCCCCCCTCAGACAACAGGCGCGACAGGGCCAGCATCCCCGCTCCCTGGCCTGTCCGGGCCAGAAAACTGCGGCGGGAACCGCCGGCGGGATCGGGTTGGGCGAAGGCGGTGGGGGGCAGCATGGCGAATGTTTCCCGATGGGGTATGAGGTCCGGTCCGGCAGAGCCAGCGACGGCCGCGGTGAACCCGAATTGGCGGAGAGCCCTATTCGATGTAGATGAACTCGTTCAGGCAGAACAACGCCTGGCAGTAGTCGGCCAGTGCCTGCCGTCGGGCGTCGGGAGTGACCGGACTGGCGTACGACTCGGCCTGGTTCTGGACGAATTCCAGCCCCTCGGCGAGTTCCGTGGCGGTGGGTGAACGGCCCACCGCACGACGCCAGGCTTCCCGCAATTGACCGTCCCCCGTGGTTGGCTGGGTGGTAAGCAGCCGTTCGGCCATGGCCAGCGCCCCCGCACGCGACTGCGGATTGTTCATGAGCAGCAGCGCCTGGGGAGCGACTGTGGTCGAGGGGCGCTCTCCCACGCTCGACAGGGCGTCGGGGGCGTCGAAGGCCTGCAGCGCGGGAATCAGCCGGCTCCGCTTGACAGTGAAGTAAATGCTCCGCCGCCGACTCGCTTCATCCAGAGTTCCCGGCCCCATCAGACGGGGGTCGAGCAGACCCGAGACCGACAGCAGGCTGTCGCGAATCACCTCCGCCTCCAACCGCTGCGGGAGGTGTCGCCAGAGCAGGTGATTCTCGCGGTCCTGGGCGGCTTTGGCGTCATCGAACCGGGACGATTGCTGCCATGTCGCGCTGTCGAGGATCAGCCGATGAATTGGTTTGAGTTGCCAATTGTGGGCAATCAATTGCCCCGCCAGCCAATCGAGCAGTTCGGGGTGGGTGGGGGGAGTTCCCCGCACACCAAAGTCGTTGGGGGTGGCCACCAGTCCACGCCCAAAATGGTGCTGCCAGAGGCGATTGACAATCACCCGCGCCAGCAGACCCCCGGCTCCCTGCTCGGTGTCTGTCAGCCAGGCGGCCAGCGCGGCCCGCCGATGACTCGTGCGTGACCCCTCGGGAGCGGGACGCAGCCATCGGTCCAGCTTCTCGTCGGGAGGGGTCAGGACCTGCAGGAAACCGGTGGTGACCACCGCGAGTTTCAGGTTGGGGTCACCCCGCTTCAGGAAGTGGGTCTGTTCGAGAAAGTCGCCCCCCTGCGTGTGCAATCGCAGGGCGGGCAGGCCCTCGGTACTGATCAGCGATTTCTGAAAGCGGGGCTGTGGTTCCCGGGCGGCATGATCCAGAACCGCCTGGTTCAGCTTCTTCCACTCGTCGTCGTGACGGCTGCCATACCAGGCCAGCAATTGCTGCTGCTGTTCAGCGCTGCGTTCCGCCACGGCCAAAGCGCGCGCCGTCAGAATCTTCGCCGCCAGTCCCTCAGCCGGCAATTCGGGTGGCTCGGTCGCCGTCGACAGCGCCACCCGGGTCCGGCCGAAGTTATGCCGGTCATTGCCCCGGAACCGCAATTGAATGGTCAGACGGCTTCCCTGGGGAAAACCAATCGGCTCGGCGAAGCGGAAGGCCGCGGCGTGGTCTTTGCCGAACTGTGGATCAATCGCCCATCCCGACCGTTCATCGCCATCAATGGCGGCCGCAATCGGCAAACCCGGCTGTTCGAACGTGGCCCGCGGATCCACCAGCCGCACCACCTGCGATTTCGTCGGATCATCCAGCGGAGCGATCGAGACCTGCACGTCGGTGAGGTCGAAGTTTCCATTGTCGGCCCGACCGGGTCCGCCACGCACCAGCGAGGCCTGGGCCAGTGCCTCGATTCGCAGATGCCGCAGTTCGGTCACCGGGGTTTGGAGGACCAGTGTGTAGCGATCGAACTGCGGATTCGGACCGGTTGCGAGGACCGACGCATCGGGCTGCGGAGTGAGGGTCGCCCCCCCCTCCGATTTCAACTCGACCGGCTCCATCAGCAGCCAGGGAAACTCGCCGGGCCGCAACGGGTTGGCCTGCTCCCAGGCCGCCAACCGGGAGGGAAGCGCTTCGGCTTCATACTTTCGCAGGGCCTCCACCAGAGGCCGATGTTCGGCCTGATGGGCGGCCCGGGCGGCGACGGTGCCTTCGCGGTCGATTTCGAGGTCCACCTCAGAACGCACGGTGGTCGTGAAGGCCGCCACCATCCGGTAGTAGTCCCGTTGGGGAATGGCATCAAACTTGTGGTCGTGGCAGCGGGCACATCCCACCGAGAGCCCCAGCATCGACAGTCCCACCGTGTTGACGATGTCGTCGAGTTCATCGTAACGGTGTTTCTCGACTTCATTTTTCGTGATCTGGGTGCTGTGGACACCTGCGGCCAGAAAGCCGGTGGCCATCAGAGCCAGGTTGTCCTGGGGGGCCAGCTCATCGCCGGCAATCTGCCACTTCACGAAGGTGTCGAAAGGAAGGTCGCGATTGAAGGCCTCGATCACAAAATCACGATAGGTGAATGCGGTGGGGCGATCGTAGTCGTGCTCGAATCCGTGGCTCTCCCCAAAGCGGGCGATGTCCAGCCAATGCCGGGCCCAACGCTCACCGTAGTGGGGAGTCGCCAGCAGTTCGTCGATGGCGGCGGCCAGTTGAGAGTTGGCGAAACCGGTTTCCGCGGCGGCAACCTGGTCCGCCGTGGGGGGCAAGCCGGTGAGCGAGAAATGCGCCCGTCTCAACAGCACAGACGCCGGGGCGCGGGGATTGGGGGTCAGCCCGGCCGCTTCCAGCCGCGAAAGAACAAACCGGTCGATTGGATTCCGGCACCACGCCACGTCGCGGACTTCAGGGGGCTGCGGCTGGGACAGCGGCTGGAAGGCCCAGAACTGCCGCGACTCCGGGGTAATCTTGCGGGTCGTCGGATCTTCGGCAGGAGCCGTCTGGCTGGTCAGGGGTGCCTCATAGGGGGCTCCGAGATCAATCCACCGGGCCAGATGCTGGATTTCGGATTCTGCGAGTTTTTCCGAATTCAACGGCATTCCCGGTTTCACCATGTGGGTGATCCGCTGGATCAACCGGCTGTCTCGCGACTTTCCCGCCACAATCGCCTTGCCAGAAGCCCCCCCTTTGAGCAGTTCCTCATGCGAATTGAGGCTGAAGTCGGCCTCTTGTTTCTCCCCCCCATGGCAGCCCAGGCACCGATGCGCCAGCAGTGGGCGAATCTGCTCCCGGAACAGTCGCAATCCTTCGGCTTTCGGATCGGCCTTCGGCTCGGCGGTCGCAGGCTGCGCGAGGCCCGCGGGACTGAACCCCCAGCCGAGTCCCCACAGCAAGGTCAGACCCAGCAGGCAGCCGCGAAGGCGTGCGGACCGCAGGGGGATCATGGAACCGGACAGGGGGGGGCGAACTGGCATGGGAATCCAGATCCGGAAATGACGGCGAGAAAAACGAAAGGGGGGTTAGTCAGCATAGGTCGGGATTGCCGGGAACGGCAAGCGGTGTTCCGGGAAACGGATGAGTGTTGCTTGTTTCACCGGGATGGGTCGGCTAATCTCCGAACGCCCCCCGGAACATACCACACAGAGTGCGCTCGAGCATCTCGGGGGGTCCCCTGGAGACGTTTCGAACATGACGACGGCCCGACTCACACTCAACGGC
>JBKDUK010000435.1:0-11784 GCA_046339535.1 Planctomycetaceae bacterium
CGCAGATCCTGGGGGAAGACGCGGTCAGCAGCCATCATGGATCGCTGGCCGCCGAACGCCGTCACGACACCGAACAGCGGCTGAAAAATGGCCAGCTGAAAGCGGTGGTCGCCACGGCCTCGCTCGAGCTGGGGCTCGACATCGGATACATCGACCTGGTCATCCAGATTGGTTCCCCCCGCTCGATCGCCACCTTCCTGCAGCGGGTGGGGCGTTCGGGGCACGCCCTGGGGCTCATTCCCAAGGGACGCCTGGTCGCTCTCACCCGCGACGAACTGGTTGAATGCCTGGCACTGTTGCGGGCGGTCAAGGGAGGCCGGCTCGACGCCACCCCCATTCCCCTCGCGCCGCTCGACATCCTGGCCCAGCAGATTGTGGCCGAAGTCGGCTGCCAGGAATGGAAGACCGACGACCTGTACCAGCTGGTCTGCCGGGCCTGGCCCTATCGCCAGCTCTCCCGGCGGGACTTCGACGACACCCTCGCCTACCTCAGCGAGGGGATCACCCCCACCAACCGCGGGCGGGTCTTTTTGCATCACGACCAGGTGCAACGCCGGGTGCGCGCCCGCAAGGGGGCCCGGCTGATCGCGGTGACCAATGGCGGAGCGATTCCCGAGATTGCCTCGTACCGGGTGGTGGCCGAGCCCGACCAGACCGTGGTGGGAACGCTCGATGAAGACTTCGCCAGCGAGAGCCAGGCGGGAGAGGTCTTTTTGCTGGGGAACACCTCGTGGCGCATTTTGCATGTGCGCGGCAATGATGTGACGGTGGCCGATGCCGGCGGGTCCCCGCCGTCGATTCCCTTCTGGCGCGGCGAGGCGCCGGGCCGCACGCTGGAACTGTCCGAGGAAGTCTCGGCTCTGCGAACCGAACTCGAAGCGCGGGTGGACGACCCCGTCGCCTGTCGGGCCTGGCTGCAGGCCGAGACCGGCGTGGGCGACGCCGCCGTCGCGCAGGTGGTCGAGTACTCCCGCGCTCAAAAAGGGGCGATTGGCCTGCTGCCGACGCAGCGCCGCGTGGTCTTCGAGCGGTTCTTCGACGAGTCCGGGGGGATGCAGCTGGTGATCCATGCCCCGTTCGGGGCCCGCATCACCAAGGCCTGGGGACTGGCCCTGCGGAAGCGGTTTTGCCGCAGCTTCGACTTCGAGCTGCAGGCGACCGCCGACGATGACGGGCTGATTCTCTCACTCGGCCCACAGCACAGCTTCCCGCTCGAGAGCATGTTCCCCATGCTGCACGAGAACAATGTCGCCAAGCTGCTGGAACAGGCGCTGCTGTATGTTCCCACGTTCCAGACCCGGTGGCGGTGGAACGTGACGCGGGCCCTTCTGGTCTCGCGGATGAAGAACGGCAAGAAGGTCCCCCCACCCATCCAGCGGTTTCGCGCCGATGACCTGCTGACCGCCGTGTTTCCCAAGCTGACCGGCTGCCAGGAGAACATCACCGGCGATCATGTGCTGCCCGATCATCCCCTCGTCCGGCAGTCGATGCATGATGCGCAGCAGGAGGCGCACGACCTCGAGGGACTGCGGATGGTGATGGGGCGGATCGCCCGGGGTGAAATCGAACTGGTCGCCCGCGACACCCGTGAACCCTCGCCGTTCTGCTACGAGTTGCTCAACGCCAATCCCTACGCCTTCCTCGACGGGGGAGAGGCGGTGGAACGCCGCAGCCGGGCGGTCGCCACCCGCCGCTCCCTGACGGTCGAGAGTGTTTCGGATCTCGGCCGGCTCGACCCCCGCGCCATCGACACGGTGTGTGCCGAGGCGCAGCCTCTGGTCCGCTCGCTCGACGAACTGCACGACCTGCTGCTGGGTCGGCTGGCGATTCCCACGACGGGCGGCTTGCACGAATGCCGGCTTGCCGCCGCCTGGGACACCCTGTTCGCCCAATTGGTCGCCGAGGGGCGGGCGACCATTTACCAGCGTGCTGATGGCGTCCGCTTCTGGGTGGCGACCGAGCGGGTTCCCGCCGTCCTCGCCACCTTTCCGGAGGGAACCTGCACGCCCCCGGTGCAGGTCCCCGACACGGTCCGTCACGACTGGGACGATCTCGAAGCCCGGCTGACCCTGCTGCGGGGGCTACTGGAGGTCTGCGGGCCGGTGACCAGCGGCGACATTGCCGGCTATCTGCAACTGCCCGAGCACCAGATCACGGCCAGTCTCGAGGCGCTCGAAGGGGAGGGGGTGGTGCTGCGCGGCCGGTTCCGTTCGCCAGCGCCAGCCGGCGGTTTGGCGGCGGGACCGGTGGTTGTTCCTCCTCCCGAAGCACCGCCTGCCACGCAGGAAGCGGAGGAGAGTTGCGGCGATCATCATCACGAGCCTGTGCCGCATGTCCCGGCCACCCCCGATATTGAGTGGTGCCATCGGCGGCTGCTGGCCCGTATCCACCGCCTGACGATGGAGGGGCTGCGGAAGCAGATTGAACCGGTCACGGTCGATGTTTTCCTCAGGTTTTTGTCCCGGCATCACGGACTGCTCGACAACAGCCAGCGGACCGGAGCGGCGGGGGTCTTCGAGGCGTTGTCGCAACTGCAGGGGCTCGACCTGCCCGCGGTCGCCTGGGAGCGCGACCTGTTGCCCATCCGGGTACGGGGTTATCGCGGCGAATGGCTGGATGAATTGTGTCTGGCGGGGGAAGTGGGCTGGGGACGGCTGTATCCTCCCCGGCGGGCCCCCGACCGTCCCCGTCCCATTGCCAGCCTCACGCGGGTCGTGCCGTTGTCGCTGTTTCTGCGGAGCGATCTGGGCTGGCTGCGGACAACCTCCGCCGAACCCGATTCCGCGAGCCTGAGCACTCCCGGCCGGCAGGTGCTGGAATTGCTTTCCCGGGAAGGAGCGATGTTCGCGGCCGATCTGTTGAGCGAGACCCGCATGCTGCCGCAGCAATTGACCGAGGTGCTGGGCGAATTGGTGGCGCAGGGACTGGTGACCGCCGACGGGTTCGCGGGCTTGCGGGCCCTGGTCCGACGGGAGGAACCGGCACCGGCCACCGCGGGCTCGGCACTCCCCCGGCGGCGGACCCCCCTGGCTGGTGCCGGTCGGTGGTCGCTGTGGCGAGCGCGAGGCACCCGAATGGACGAGGGAGCGGCCGATCGACCTGCGACGGCCGAGCGGAACCGGCTGACCACGGAAGAAGTCACCGCCTGGGCCTGGCAACTGCTGCGGCGCTGGGGAATTGTCTTCCGCGATCTGCTCGAACGGGAGCCGGGTGCCCCCAGCTGGTTCGAACTGCTGCAGGTGCTGCGGCGGCTGGAGGCGCGGGGAGAGATTCGAGGGGGGCGGTTCATCACCGGGGTGGGGGGGGAACAGTTTGCTGTGGGAGACACGGTGCGTCACCTGCGGCAACTGCGCGATGAGGGGCCCCGGCAGGAGTTGGTGGTTCTGACCGCAGCCGACCCGCTGAACCTGGTGGGGATTGTCACTCCGCACGACCGCGTGCCGGCCACCGCCTCGAATCGCGTGGTGCTGCTCGACGGGGTGCCGGTGGTGTCGGTGGTGGGGCGTGAGATTCGCTGGTTGGGTGCGCCGCATCCGGCGGTGGAAGAGTGGTTGCGCACCGCGGCGGGTACGGGCGCTCTCGATCTGGTGGCCGACGAAGAGGCCGTTGAGGAGCCGAGCCCGCCGAACGCTTCGGGGGAAGCCGCTGAGGTGGCCTCGGCTGCGCCTGCCGAACGGCCCCGCCAGCGAACGTTGCTGACGATCGAGCCGGCCGCCGAGGACGCATTGCCCCCGCCGCCGCACACGCGGGGTCCGCGGATCACCCCGGAATTGCCCCCGCCCTCTCCCCGGCGCAGCAAGAGTCTCGAGAAACTTCAGGCCCGGCTGGCCCGCAAGAAGAAGCAGCCGCCCCCCGGCCCTCCCGACAAGATCCCCCGGCCCCGCTGGTAAGCGGCGCCACGGCGGGACTATTCTCCCACGACACAGACTGATCGACTCCCCACGTGGTCTCCCGGGACCAGGAACAACAACGGATGGCGACCGAGACACTGCGGATTGGATTTATTGGTGCGGGGAAGATGGCCACGGCACTGGCCCAGGGCTGGATCCAGGCGGGCATCTGCCCCGCTCACCAGATGCTGGCCAGCGACGTTTATCCCGCCGCCCGCGAGGCATTCACCCGCGACACGGCGGTCGCCACGGTCGACACCAACGGCGCGGTGGCACAGGTCTCGCAGGTGTTGATTCTGGCGGTCAAGCCGCAACAGTTTCCGGCGATGCTGGCCGAGATCCAGCCCCATCTGGAATCGCGTCCGTTGATCATCTCGATTGCGGCGGGCATTCCGCTGCAGCGGCTGGCCGATCTGCTCGGTTCGGGCCACCGCCTGGTGCGGGTGATGCCCAATACCCCCTGTCTGGTGGGAGCCTCGGCCTCGGCGTTTTGCGTGGGGAGCGCGGCGAGCGAATCGGATGGGGCGTTGGTGCAGAGGTTGTTGGGGGCGGTGGGGCTGGCGGTCAAACTGCCCGAGCCGTTGCTCGATGCGGTGACGGGGCTGTCGGGGAGCGGCCCGGCGTATGCCTGCCTGATGATCGAAGGGCTGGCCGACGGCGGGGTGCGGGCGGGTCTGCCGCGTGACGTCGCGTTGAAACTGGCGGCGCAGACCTTGCTGGGGACGGCCCAAATGGTGTTGCAATCGGGGCAACACCCGGGAGTTCTGAAGGATGCCGTGGCCAGCCCGGGTGGAACCACGATTGCTGGGCTGCATGAACTCGAGCGGGCCGGCGTGCGGGGCGCGCTGATGAATGCCGTGGTCGCCGCGACCCAACGGTCGCGTGAACTGGGGCAAGGGTAATCGCTCCGCCGGCGGGCGCGTCGAGTCGCCCGCGACGCGCCCCGTCGCGCGGTCAGCTCTTGGTGGGGAAGACTTCGGCCGCGAGTTGCTCGGCCTTGGTGACCATATCCCCCAGCACGTCGAGCCCCTTCTGCCAGAAGCCCGGTTCCGAGATGTCGGCTCCCGCCTTCGCGAGCAGCCGGTCGGGGGCGTCGATCGAGCCCGATTCGAGCAGTTCGAAGTACCGCGGCACGAACCGCTTCCCTTCTTCCTGGTACATCCGATAGAGAGAAAGAACCAGCAGCTCTCCGAAGACGTAGGCGTAGCAGTAGAAGGGGGTGTGGACGAAGTGAGGGATGTACGACCAGCCCCAGCGGTACGGCTCGAACATGTCAACCGCGTCGCCGTACAGCCGCCCGTTGGCCTGCCACCAGAACTCGCACAATTGCTCGCTCGAGAGCCGTTCCTGCCGGCGGGCGTTGTGCACCAGTTGCTCGAACCGGGTCAACACCGTCTGCCGGAACACCGTGGCGAACGCATCTTCGATCTTGCTGCAGAGCAGCCCCAGCCGCACCTGCGGATCGCGGGTGGTCTCCATCACATGGTCGAACGTGACAAATTCGCCCATCACGCTGGCGGTCTCGGCCGTGGTCAGCGGGTGATGGAAGTTGAAGTAGGTCTGCTTCCGCGACAGGTACTGGTGAATGCCATGTCCCAGCTCGTGGGCCAGGGTCGAGACATCACGCAGCTTGTCGGTCCAGTTGACCAGAATGTAGGGATGCACCGAGGGGATGGTGCTGGCACTGAAGGCCCCGCCCCGCTTGGTGGGGCGTACCTCGGCGTCGATCCACCGCAGATCGAAGAACTGCTGGGCCACCTCGCGCATCCGGGGATCGAACCGTTCGAAGGCCTCGAGCACCGTGTCGCGTCCCTCGGGGAAACTGCAGGGGGGCATATTGGCCGCCACGGGGGCGTACTGGTCGTAGGTGGCCAGCTTCGGCAGACCCAGCAGCCGGGCCTTGAGCCGGTAGTAGCGGTGCGCAATGGGGTAGTTCGCCTCGGCCACATCGAGCATGCGGTCGACGACGGCGGGGGCCACTTCGTTGGCGAGGTGCCGGCTGTTCATGGGACCGGTGTGCTGCCGCACCTGGTCGTTGATGGCGTGATCTTGTGCGACGGTGTTCAGCACGGTCGACAGGACCAGTTCGTGTCTCGAGAGCTCGTCGAACAGGCACTGTTGGGCGGCCCGACGACGGTCGCGCTCGGGATGATAGCTGAGGGCCAGCACCTGGGGCTGCGACAACGTCTGCCGCTCTCCCCCGTAGTCGAATTCGTACCTCAGGGACGAGACGAATTCGTCGAACAGGTTGGTCCATGCGGCGCGGGCCGTCAGTGACTTCTGGTTGAGCAGCAACTCTTCCGGTTCGCTTTTCGTGTGCGGGCGGTACCGGCGGGCGCTGGTCAGATAGTGGGCGTAATTCTGCAAGACGGGGTCGGCCGCCAGAGCCTGGGCCCGGGCGTCGTCCACCGCCAGCCACTCCAGATCAAAAAACGTCAGTTCGTTTTCCCGTTCGACCAACTGCTGACGGATGCGGTCTTCGAGGCGACGACCGGCGTCACAGGCGGTATCGGCGGCGGTAATCAACCCCGCATACGCCCCCAGCCGCGACATCAACTCGCAGATCGCCTCGTACTCCACCAGCACATCCCGCAGGGCGAGGGGAGAGAAATCGGGGCGGGTGAAAAAACCGCGATGCTGACCAAAAGCGGCACAACGGGTGGCCAGGTCCTGCAGGTGCTGATCAATCCGTGGATCATCCACACCGCGATAGAGATCGCTGAGGTCCCAGACAACGCCTTGTGCAGTTTCGGCCATGATCCTTGCCGTGTTTCTCCCGGTTCGAACCGGGGCTGAGGGAAAGAAAACATCCACCAACTGTAGTAGAGACGAACACCGGTCGGCTGGCCAGTCTCGGCCCGCGGACGGAAGGTTGGGTGAACCGCCCCCCCGCGGTCCGGGGGAATCCGCTGCGATCCAACCCCCAACGGACCGGTCTTCGCGCTGGTGGATTCCTGCCCGGGCGGCTTTGGCGGGAGTTGATTTCGGTCCCAAGAACCGGTGCGAGAGACCCGTTTTCAGATGGGCAGGGGGGCGACCGGGGAACTGGCGGGATCCATGGGCTGATTCGCGGGCGAGGCCGACGTGCGGCACTCCCGGGCGGACAGCAAGAGCAGAAACCCCAAGGTCACCAGCCAACCCGTCACCTGGATGGCGATGGGGAGTTCTGGCCGGGCGAAGGTATACAGCACCCCAGGCGCCAGCAGGAACATCCAGAGCCAGAGGAAGAGGGCTGCGGCGAGGGTCTTGATCGACGGACTGTAGTGCGGTTGTTTGGTGACCCGGCAGAGCGTGATGAGTGGAACAATCAGCAGAAGATCGTCGTACCAACGATGGTAAATCCAGACCCGGGCGACAATCGCGGTGATCCCCAGCAACAGCCACAGATCGCCGTCCCGGTACCGGAAGATCCACAGCCCCAGCATCCCCAGGATGGCGAGTGAAACCACCAGGTTCCACTCCGCAAGCTCCGGGGTGGCCAGCAGATCGTGCACGCTGCCATAGCCTCCGACGACCGAGCCGACGTAGGAACCACGAATTCCCTTGCGGAGCCACCGGTGCAACGGGTTGCGGATCGGCTTGTCCAAAGTCCGCTCAATATCGCGGGGGGCATTCGAGACGATGGGTGACTCTGTGGGCTGCTGTTGAGCGTGTCGACCACTGTAGTCTGGCGGAGGAACGATCCGCTCGACATCCGTTTGAAAAGGGACCGCGATGGCGGTCAATACGAGATAGAGAAGCACCACCCACAGCGCGGGTTGGTAACCGCGGCTCCGAAACACGATCAGCCAGAAGAACGGTGCGGCGATCGTCGGCTGCACGAGCGCTGCAACCATCAGCACGATTCCCAACCAGGTGTCGCGAGTCGAACGTCGGTGTTCGGCGAGGATCAGCACGGCGTTCAGGGCCAGCGGCAGCACCAGCAAGATGAACTGCCCGTTCCCGAGAGCCGCTCCGGTCGCGTACATCGCCCAGGGCAAGACCGCGACAAACCATTTCTCCCAACGACTCTGGACCAGGCTGAGGCGGACCAATTGCCGCGAGAGGAATCCCACCGACAGCAATGAGCCCAGAAACCAGAGCAATTTCACAATGGTCCAGGGCAGCCTGTTGAACACGAGGGCCAGCATCGTGTAACTGGCCGGGGGATAGACGGCATCGCCATACGAGCCGTAAACCCAATCCCCGCGGAACCAGGACCTGGTTTCGATGTACCGGTTGCGGATGTCGATGGCACCCACCGTGGTCCGCCCCAATTGGTTCGGAGACTCGACCAGCAGGTACCGGTAGGCCTGGTAAGACATCCAGCCGACCGCCAACAGAACCATGCCAGCCACGGTGGCCATTCGAATCCGAAGTTGCCAGTCGGATGCTCGACCCGCAATGTGAGGCGGTCCCGGGAGAGTCGGAACCGGTGTCACCCCAGTATCAGCGAGGCTGTTTGCACACACAGTGAAGGTCGATCGGAAGTTCTGGAATCGGTCCCGCAGGAGCGATCGGAAGCGGTCCTGTCGTTGGACACGCCAAACACGACAGCAAAACCAACCGGCCCCCCCGGCAATTTCCCCCCCGTGCCATGGCGCGTCGCACCGTGAAGGTGCTTTCGGAGGGGGGCAGCCGACCTCTCTCCTGTACTCACTAGAGATCGCCCGGAGGGTTGGGTCAAGCCCGGCATGGTGGGTGGAATCGATCTCCCGCAATTGGCGTGGCCCCCTCGTGCTCTCACGGTACGACCGGTATGTCCGACCCCCCTGACAAAAGACGTCACCACGGCCCGTCACAGAAGTCCCCGCGTCGGGGCCTGACCGGATGGGGAAGCCCAGCGAAAAGGGGGGAATGGGGGCGATGACCCGGTCTGTTCGAAACGAGCGGCTCGAACCCGGACAGCGGATGCTTGTCTTGCTTCGCCGTCATGCGGTAGGGTGGAATCCCGGTCGTGTGATTTTTCGGTTCGATCCACACCCGGCGGATTTACTCCCGGGCCTCGTGTTGGTCTGTTCATTCCCTGTTACATCGATCAACTCTACCCCGATGTGGGGTTGGCCACGGTCGAAGTCCTGGAACGCCTGGGAATTGAGGTCGATTTTCCAGAAGGGCAGACCTGTTGCGGGCAGCCGATGGCGAATACGGGCTGCACACCGGCGGCGGCTCCTCTGGCACACCGGTTTGTGGAGGTGTTTTCCCCCTACGACGCGGTGGTCTGCCCCTCAGGCAGTTGCGTCGCGATGGTGCGGGTGCATTACCACGAGTACTTCCATGGCGATCCCCGCTACGAGGCGCTGCGTCCGCGGGTTTTTGAGCTGTGTGAATATCTGGTGGACGTGCTGCGGGTCGACCGGCTCCCTGTGAAATTCCCTCACAAAGTGGGGCTGCACCAGAGCTGCCATGGCCTGCGGGAACTGAGACTGGGCAGCTCCACCGAGCAGGTGGTGGCCCCGTTCAACAAGGCGCGGTCGCTGCTCGAGAAGATCGAGGGGTTGGAGCTGGTCGAACCCACCCGGCCTGATGAGTGTTGCGGGTTCGGCGGAACGTTTGCGGTCAGCGAGGAAGCGGTCTCCTGCCTGATGGGGCGCGATCGGGTGGCTGATCACCTGCGGGCTGGGGCAGAGGTCCTCACCGCGACCGACATGTCGTGTCTGATGCATCTCGACGGGCTGATCCGCCGCGACCAACAGCCTCTGAGGTGCATGCACATTGCGGAACTGTTGGCTGGTCGCCCCGCCTGACGGTTCTGACGGCGGGCGAATGCCCTGTTCCGTTCCCGATTCGAGTTGCCTTTGCCGAATTTGACTCCATGACTGGTCATCCCGAACGTGCCGCGCGGTTCATCGAGCTTCCCCAGCGGGCGGCGTGGCACGACCAAAGCCTGTGGTTTGTGAGGGCCCGCCGCGACAAGGCGGTCCGGACGCTGCCGGAATGGGAGTCATTGCGCGAGGCGGCGGCGGCCATCAAGGCCCACACCGTTTCCCGGCTGGCCGATTACCTCGAGGAGTTCGAACGGAACGCCACGCGGCTGGGAGTCAAGGTGCATTGGGCCCGTGACGCCCACGAGCACAACCAGATCGTGCACAAGATCCTGGCCGATCACGGTGTGAAGCGGCTGGTGAAGAGCAAGTCGATGCTCACCGAGGAGTGCCATCTCAATCCGTATCTCGAAGAGCATGGCATCGAGGTCGTTGATACCGATCTGGGCGAACGGATTGTGCAACTGGCCCAGGAGCCTCCCAGTCACATCGTGCTCCCTTGCATTCACAAGAAGAAAGAAGAAATCGGCGAACTGTTCCACCAGCACCTGGGAACGGAAGCGGGGGCTTCGGATCCCCAGTACCTGACGGAGGCGGCCCGGGGACATTTGCGGGACCGGTTTGTGAGGGCGGACGCCGGGCTGACGGGGGTGAATTTCGCGATTGCCTCCACCGGCGGCTTCGTGGTCTGCACCAACGAGGGGAACGCCGATCTGGGGGCTTCGCTCCCCCCGCTGCACATCGCCTGCATGGGGATCGAAAAGCTGATTCCTGCCCCGGAAGATCTGGGAGTGTTTTTGCGGCTGTTGGCCCGCTCGGCGACCGGGCAGGCCATCACCACCTACTCGTCGCATTTCCATGGCCCCCGCGCGGGGGGCGAGCTGCATGTGGTGCTGGTGGACAACGGCCGCAGCCGGGTGCTGGGCCAGGATGATTTCCGCCGGTCGCTCAACTGCATCCGCTGCGGCGCGTGCATGAACACCTGCCCGGTCTATCGCCGCAGCGGGGGACACAGCTACAACGCCGTGGTTCCCGGCCCGATTGGTTCGATTCTCGAACCGGCCCGCGACCCGGCGAAGCACGCGTCTTTGCCGCACGCCTGCAGTCTGTGCGGCTCGTGCAGCGACGTCTGCCCCGTGAAGATCAATATTCACGAGCAACTTTTGATCTGGCGGCGGGAACTGGCGCAGCAGAAACTGCTCCCCTTCACCAAACGGGTTGCGATGACGCTGACCAGTGCTGTTTTCCAGCGCCCCAGGCTCTACGAGTGGGCGGGCAAGCTGGGCCGCACCGCCCTGCGGCTGCTGCCGCGATTTGTGGTTTACAACCGGCTGAATCCCTGGGGTCGGCAGCGGGAGTTGCCCCCGGCCCCCGCCCAGAGTTTCCGCGAGCGTTTCAAGAGTCGCCATGTCCGCTGACAGTCGCACCACCATTCTCTCGGCCGTCCGGAAAGCGCTGGTTCCCACGGCTCCCCGTCCCACTCCGTTTTCCGGGGGGATTCAATACCCCGATCCCCGGCAACAATTCGCCGAGGCGCTGCAAACGGTTGGGGGGCGTTGCCTGCGCGTGGCTGCGCTCTCCGAGGCCCGGGCCGAGCTGCAGTCCGCCGGTTTGCTGAAGCCCGATCGGCGGATCTGCTCGCTGGTGCCCGAGTTGGTCGCTCCCACATTCAATTTGGCCGACGTGGCTGATCCCCACACGCTCGAAGACATTTGGCTGGCGGTGTTGCCGGGGGAATTCGCCGTGGCCGAGAATGCGGCGATCTGGTTGCCGACCGACCGCCTCCGGCACCGGGTGGTTCCCTTTCTGACGCAGCACCTGGTGCTGGTGGTCTCGAGCCGGGAGGTGGTGCACAACATGCACGAAGCGTACCAGCGGCTGACCGGGGGGACCGGGGGCTGGCAAAGTGGAACTGGTTTTGGCGTGTTTCTCTCGGGCCCCTCGAAGACGGCCGATATCGAGCAGTCGCTGGTGATCGGCGCCCATGGGGCCCGCTCGCTGCACGTCGTCTTGTGCGACGGCTGAGTGGACGGGTTGCGGGCTGTCCGTTCTGGCAGCGGAGTACTTCCCGTCAGCTGGGCCGCATCCCAAAAGTTGTGTGTCAGCGAGGGAGGCTGGGGCTGGACCACCGGTTGCCCCCCCCCGCACAA
>JBKDUK010000436.1:0-10883 GCA_046339535.1 Planctomycetaceae bacterium
CGAATGGAACCAGAGACAGGATGGCGGGGGGGCGGACCTCTGTGTCCGCTCCGCTGGATGTTCCACCGCGAGTCACCGCAGCGATGGGCCACCCAACCGCCTGGATCGGGAATCCCGATGTGTGTCCCTCCGAAGACATCATCCGAATGGAACCGGAGACAGGGTGGCGGGGGGGCTCAGCGGGGTCTCGGATGCATGCGGTTCGGCTGCCCATCGGAACGGTTTCTCTCCGATTCAAGCCCAGTGGAGCGGACACGGAGGTCCGCCCCCCCGCGACCCGTTGGCTGGTCCCTGGCCACGGTCGTCTGTGGGGGTGGGCTCAGCGGGGTTTCGGATGGATGCGGATTGGCTGCCCAGCGGGACGGTTGCCCTCCGATCCAAACCCAGCGGAGCGGACACAGAGGTCCGCCCCCCCGCGACCCGTTGTGCGGACCCTGGCCACGGGGGGCTTTGGGGGCGGGTTCAGCGGAGATACCGATTCATGTGGTTTGGCTGCCCGGCGGGACGGTTCGACTTTGATCTCCATCCGGTGGCAGTCCTCGGACGGCAATCCATCGGTGAAATTCGCCGCAGGGGAGACTTTCCACGTCGGGGGTTTTGGCGCATGCAGCAACCCCAGGGGGCCTCGTTTGGTCTACGGACTCGGGTGACGGTCAGAAAAACAAAAAACCCCGGCAGGAGCGATCCTGCCGGGGTCTGGTTCGTCGACTTCAGATCAGCCTGGTGGGGCTGGCCGTCGGTCCGGGAGATTAGCCGCGGAGTCCGAACAGGTTCGACAGGCCGCTCTTCTTGGCCTTCGTCTGAGTCTTGTTCAGACGAGAGGGGAAGTAGGCGGCGGGCTCACCCGCTTCGGGAATCGGGGCGGGAGCGACATTGTCGTCCACCGCGGGAACCGGAGCCACCGGGGCGGGTTCAGTCACCGCGGGAACATAGGTCGAGGCGGCGGGAGCAGGAGCCACGGCGTGAGCCGAGGGAGCACAGCCGGCGGCACCCGCCGCGGCGGGGGCACAACCACGGTTCGCAGCGACGGCGGCGGGGGCACAGCCCTTGTTGCCAGCCAGCGAGGGAGCACAGGTCTTCGCGGCGGGATCAAACTTCGACTCGTTGCAGTTCTTCACTTCGTAGCCGCAAGACTGCAGGGCCTTCTCGGCGGCCCGACGGACACCGCGGTCGCAGTCGGCCAGGGCACAGGTCAGGGCGGCGACAACTTCGGCATTGCAGCAGCAGCTGTTCTTGCGGGTCTGCTTGTGGATCTGCTCGGCGGCTTCCTTGCGGACCCGTTCGTCGCAGTCATTCAGCGAGTAGGCGAAGGCGTGCATGATCTCGGGATTGCAGGCACAGTCGAGGCGACCCAGCTTGGTGAGAGCGCGGCGACGGTCCTTGGCGTAGCAGGCGGTCTGCGATTCGTGGATCAGCTGGGCGACTTCGGCCCGGTTGTTCGGGCAGCACCGTTCGGCCTTGGGGGCCGGGGCGCAGCTCGCCCGGGGAGCGGCACAGCCGGGGTCAGCCGCAGCCATCGCGGCCGGGGCACAGCCCGCACCGGCGGGAGCGGCACAGCCGGCGGCAGCCGGAGCACAGCCCTTCGCGGCCGGGGCACAGCCGTTGGCACCCCCCTTGTTGCAGCCACCAAACAGCTTGCCAAACAGACCCTTCACACCACCGCAGCTGCGGGGCGAGCAGGTGGCCGCGGCATTGGTTCCGCACGAGCCGGTCGAGGCGGCGGGAGCACAGCTGTTCGCGGCAGCGACAGCCCGGGGAGCACAGCCCATGCCGGCTCCGTGACCACCATTGCCCAAACCGCCATTGCCCAGTCCACCGTTCCCGATTCCGCCATTCGGGCCGCAGGTTCCACAGGCTTGCTTGGTGCAGGCCCGCTGATAGGTGCAGACATTCCGGTGATTGGGGCGGCAGATGGTGGGCTTGCTGGCACAGGGTTGGTACGCCGGGGCACACCCGGACGCCTTGTCAGCCCCATGGCCACCCAGAGAGGCGGGAGCACAGGTTCCGGCCATCGCCGAACCCATGAGGCCCGACATCGCCAGAACGGCAGAGTAGAGATTGTTCCATTTCATGTCAGCAGGTCTCCTTCCTGAGATGACCGGCAGCCGCCCCAGAAACACGAGGGGCGAGTGCCAGCGCGAATTCGGTGCCGTCGGGAAGATCCTCAACCCGAGTCGATCTCCGGCAAAGCCGAAAGTCCGGACGTCCGTCACGATTGTGTGAGCCGGATTATCGAGACTGACCCCAATGATCGGCCCCTGCCCAAATTGCTCTTGAGAGTCGCAAAGTGCTATTTCTACAGGGATTTAGGGCGAAACCGAGGCCGGTTGTAGGTCTGGTAACGATTGCTGCGGCGAGGCAAGATTTAGGGGCGGGTTTTGTCGGCAGGACCGTCAGAGTCATCACAAGACATGCCGGTTGAAGCGATGCCAACGTTGGTAGCGGAGGAAACGGGAGTACCGGAGTGACCGGTTGGACCGGCTCTGCTTGTGTCGGGGAACTCCACCCAATCGGCAGAGTCGCCGCCGGAGGGATATGGGGGGCGTGAGAGGTGGGGAATTCGCTCAGCCAACGAGGAGCCCATCGCCTCCGCTCGAGATCCGGACTGTGTGGGTCCGGCAGAATGGACTGGCTGAGCGGGGAAGGGGGGGAGCTCGTCGGCAAACTGCCAAGTGGGGAACACCGGTCAGGCCTGGCAGCCACGATCGGGAGGGCAAACTCAGACCCTCCGCCAGGAAGAGTCCTGCGGCGAGCGGGCTTCGAGACGGGGTCCAGCGGCGACTGGTGGAGCCTTGGCCGCGTTGCGGTGAAGTTGACGATCCCAAGAGTGTCAACACCTCCAGGGGCCCGCCCGCATGGCGGACCGGGAGAGTTCCGCATGGACGCGCTGCCCCAGGTCAGCGTCGGTTGGTTCAGCTGCGGGACCCGTCCAGTGCGTCTGGTCGCCTGATCTACGGCAGACGACGTGGAGATTCAGGAGGCAGCCGGCTCGACCACGGTGATGACCTGATCGGCGGGGATTGCTTCGAGAGTCTGCACGCTCCCGGAGGGCCAGTGGATCTCGACCGACTCGACCTGGGACGCGTCCTTGAGCCCGAAGTGCAGCGTTCGGTCACTGGTCGAGGCGTAGCTGCTGCCCCCTTTGAGCAGGTGGACCTGGCTGCCCTGGGGGGTGGTCAGCCGGACCCAGGCTCCGATGGCGTCCCGCGAACTGGTTCGGCCAACCAACTTCAAACCGATCCAGTGATTGGTGTCGGTTGATTCGTTCACCAGCACGGCCACCGGATCGTTGACGTTGGACACGACCACATCCACCCGGCCGTCCCCGTTGAGGTCGCCGACTGCCAGGCCGCGGCCGCGATGTTTGGCCGCGAGGTATTCACCGGAGATGGGGGCCACGTTCTGGAACCGTTTCCCCTCGAGGTTTTCCAGCAGCAGCGGAAGTTGTTCGATTTCCGAGTTGGAGGGGAAGCGGATGACGTGGCCATTGGAAACGATGGCATCTTCATCCCCATCGCGGTCGAAATCGAAGAACGCGGTCCCCCAACCGACAAACAGCCCCCCCACATTCGTGATGCCGACCATCTGGCTGACGTGTGTAAAGAACACATCGCCCGGTTTGGCGGGGCGTTTTTCCTGGCGATAGAGGGCGATACTTTCCCGTTCGTAGTTGGCCACCCAGATGTCGGGACGACCATCGAGATTGAAGTCGGCGATATCGACCCCCATCGATCCGTCGGGGGTGCCTCGTTCCGACAGTGCCGTGCCGCTTTTCAGACCAATCTCCGTGAGTTGGCCGCCGTCGTTCAGATAGAGGAAATTGGGAACCGTATCGTTCCCCACGTAAATGTCGGGGTCACCATCGAGATCGAGATCGGCGATCACCACACCCAGGCCTTTGTCCTGGCCGTCGTCGTCGGGGCCGGGCTGGCGCAGTCCGTTTTCGACCGAGACATTCCGGAAGGTGCCGTCGCCATTGCTGAAATAGAGGAAATCGGGCAGGCCCTTGAAACGCCGCGGCGAACAGACCTCGCGCGGTTCATTGGGGGTGGGGCCGGGGCACTGGGGATCGTTCTGGGGAGACCAGTCGACGTAATGCGCGACGAACAGATCGAGCGCTCCGTCGCCATTGAAGTCGGCCCAGCCGGCGCTGCTGCTCCAGAGGGTGTCGTCGAGTCCGGAGGCGGCGGGGGGGACTTCGTCATAGGTGCCGTCCCCGCGGTTGTGGAACAGCGTCAGACCGCCATACCCGGTGATGAGCAGGTCGGGAAAGCCATCGGCATCGAAGTCGCCGGTCGCGACACCATGGTTGTAGCTGCGGGGGATCGACAGCCGGGACAGATCTGTGAGGTTGCGAAACTGGAGGTCACCGCGATTCTGAAACAGTGCGGCGGGGTGGGGGGCGGGGCGGAAGTCGGGGGTGAATTGCCCGCCACCGGGAAAATAAAGGTCGTTCAGGCCGTCCAGATCAAAATCGACCTGGGCGGCTCCCCCGCCGAGCGATTCGAGGATCGAGAAATGTCCCGCCTCCTGCCCGTCGCGGTAGGTGAAATCGACCTGGGCTGCGGCTGCCGCGTTGCGGAAGCGGACGAGCGTCTGCAGAGGCTTGGACTCAGTCCGCTTCCTGGAAGGGTCGACCGGGTTGGACGATTTGGACGATTTGCTGGAGGTTCCGTCCGAAGCCGATGAATTGGGCGCGGGGGGAGCGGATTCCGACTGGCAACCGCAGACAGCGAGGGCGCAGGTGAAAAGGATCCCTCGCGGGAGAAACCTGCGAAAAACAGCGGGGAAAGCGAGCATCCGGGAGGGCCTGCGGAAGGGTCAAGCGAAGGGAAGCGGAGAGGGGAGTGAAGACACTGGGGCCGAGGTCGGCCGGACGAACTTTGACTTCTGATCTGGGAGTGACTACGCCGACGGTGAGACGGTTGGTGGGGGGGACCAAAAAATTCCGAAAAAGCAGTCTCTTTCTGCAAGGTTTTCTGGAAGTGGGAAATTGACAGGTCGACTTGACCAGTGGTACTCTTCGAGCAGCGGGCATCCTACACCCATTCACGGGTGACCCTGCAGGGACGTTTTCTTCTTCCCGTCTTGTGTCCTTTTTGTTTCTCCGGAGGACGTAGAGTATGGTGAATTCAGTGAGACGAAGGTCTCGACGTGCATTCACGTTGATCGAGTTGCTGGTGGTCATCGCGATCATCGGCATCTTGGTTGCACTGTTGTTGCCGGCCGTGCAACAGGCGCGTGAAGCCGCCCGGCGGACCCAATGCAAGAACAATCTGAAGCAGTATGGTCTGGCGCTGCACAACTACCACGACACCTACGGGAAGTTTCCCGGTGCCGGGGGTTGGGCGGTGGGGACGCGCGGCTGGGACTGGGAGTTGGAAACTTCTCCCCACATCAGCTGGCAGGTGCGCGTGCTGCCGTACATGGATCAGGCTCCGCTGTACAACCAGCTGCGCATGAACCAGATGTACCAGGACCGCGCGATTCTGGCGGACGGCAGCCGGACCTGGACCAAGCAGGTTCCCTACGCCCGGTGCCCAAGCGACAACTCGAACGAGCGCGAATGGAACGAGTGCGTTCAGTCGAGCTACTCGGGTTCTCTGGGGTCGCAGTCGACCCCGTCGATCCAGGGGGCTGCCTGTCAGCCCTACGAGCAGTTTGCCGAACGTCCCGGTCTCGCGGGCCACGGCAACTTCTGGACGAAGGAGCAGATTTCGGGCATGTTCTCCCGCATGGTGGGAGCCGACATGAGCACGGCTGACGTGACCGACGGAACCTCGAATACCATTATGGTGGGCGAGATTCTGGCGAAGTGCCACGATCACAAGGCGGGCTGGTGGCACTACAACGGCATGTCGTCGGCCCACGCGTCGACGGTTGCCCCGATCAACGACCTGACCACCTGCGAAGGGGCTCCGGTTGGCAAGATCACCTACACCGCCTGCACGAATCCGGCAAACTGGAACTTCAGCTGGGGATTCAAGTCGAATCACACCGGCGGGGCTCACTTCCTGTTTGCCGACGGAACCGTCCGGTTCCTGTCGGAGAACATCAATCACCAGACCTACCAGCGGCTTGGCGGCCGCAAGGATGGTCAGGTGGTGGGTGAGTTCTAAGCGGAACTGTCTTCCGGTTCTGAACCGGAGCTGAATGTGTGAGGCGAGGAGGTCGCAATTGGGGCCTCCTCGTCTTTTTTCTCGTGGCCAACAAATGCAGAGTGCCGGGACCTGGGGTTGTTGTGTGGCCGCAAGGGCCCGATCCCGAGGTGTGCGGATTGGAATGCCCGTCGTCCGGCGCGGGTGGAAGTGGTCGAGCGCGCGTTCTTCCCCGGGAATGAAATCGTGCTCCCTGCGGTCTCTGTTGATTGTCATCGCGCCTGCTGCGCAGTCAGGAAGTCCCATGCAGATTCATCGTTTGAAATCCGTGATCGTGTTGCTGTTGGGTTCGTGTGTTCTGGGGTGCGGCGGCAGCGACGCTCCGCCGCTGTATGAGGCGGGTGGGGTGGTGACCTACAAGGGGGAACCGATCAAGAATGCCACCGTTTCTTTCAGTGGAGCCGACGGGTTCAAGGTGCCATTGGCCGAGGGATTGACGGATGAAAAAGGGCAGTATCGATTGAAGACGCGCGGCGAACCAGGGGCGGCCGCGGGGAGCTACGTGGTGACGGTGACCAAGTTGGAAGGGGCGGATGAGGCGGCGGCGGCGGCGGCTTCGGCGTCTGTGGATCCCAAGTCGATGACTCCGGAACAGGCGATGGCCAAGATGGCGGCCGACATGAAGAAAATGACTCCCGACGCCAACAAGGCGCAGTCCGATCCCACCGGACGGTCCAACACGGGAGCGAAGGCCAAGTCGCTGATTCCTGAAAAGTATGGGTCGGTGAAGTTCAGCGGTCTGACGGCGAACGTCGCCAAGGGAGATCCCGCGAACACCAAGCTCGATCTCAACCTGCAGGACTGATTGTCCCTGCGTTTGTCCCCTGTCGTCAGGAGCCTTTCGGGAATTGACCCGGAGGGCTCTTTTGCCATCCGTTGAGGAGAGTGCGCGGTGCCATCGCGAAACCGAGGTTTACGAGCCGCTCTCTGGGGGGGGGGAGCGGTGTTGCTGGTTCTGGCGGCACTGGGGGCCTGGAGGTGGAACCAGAGCCGGTCTGCCGCCGCCCGCAAGCCGGATATCTCGGCGACCGTCACCCAGGTCCAGAAATTGTTGGATGAGGCGTTGGCCGCCGCCCGCCAGGGGGATCAGGAACAGTTCCGGAAGACCGTGGAGGACCTGCGGGAGTATCCGGGAACTGGAGAGCATCTCAATCTGCTGCTGGGGGTGGGGTTGATTTTCAGTGGAGATCATGCGGCTGCCCTGAAGCAGATCTCGCGGGTGCCTCCCGCTGGCACACTGCGCCGGCCAATGCTGCAGTGGTCCGCCGAGTGCCTGATGAGGCTGCAGCGGTGGGGCGAGGCGGAGCAACTGCTGAAGCTGTTGATTGAGGAGGATCCGACCGATCCGGACAATCACCGCAATCTGGCGACCGTCTACCACAATCTGGGGGCCATGGACTTCGCCCTGGCCGCGTTGCAGGAGACCGGCCGGCTGGATCCAGACGACCATCGTGCATTCCGGCTGGCCGGACTGATTCTGAATGCCGACTACGCCAACTACACCGAGGCCATACTCCAATACCGGCAGGCGCTCGAGAAATCTCCCCCCGAGGAAGTCGAACGGGCCATTCGCACGGAACTGGCCCAATGTCTGATCGAGCAGCGGGACTACACGGCGGCCCTGGAGATTCTCGAACCGGTCTCCGAGGCCGTGCCAGTTCTGGTGATGCGAAGCGAGTGTCTCTGGAGCATGGGGGAACTCGAAGAGTCCCGGAAGCTGCTGACCCAGGCCGAGCAGGAACGTCCCGACTCGGTCCGGGTCCGGCTGTTGCGGGCCCGGATGCTGCTCGATGAGGGGGACCGACAGGGGGCGATTGCCATCTACGAAGAGTTGCTGGCGAAAGAGCCGCACGACTTTCAGACCCGCTACCAGCTCGCCCTGGCGTATCAGGCGGCTGGCGAGACCGAGGCGTACGAACGGGAATTGGCCCGCTATCGGGAGTCGGAGGTCAAGCGGGGCGAGCTCTTCGACATGTACCGCGAGGCGATGCAGCGTCCCGCTGATTTTGAAATTCGCGAGCGTCTGGCGTCGCTGTGTGAAGAACTGGGGCAGCGTGAGCTGGCGGAGACCTGGCGGAAAGCGGCGCTCAGTGCCAGGGAATTGGCGGGACAGCCGCCACAAGAAGCATGGAGACAGAGAGAGCGCCCCCGAAGTGATCGTTCGGACGAAGAGCGGGCGGGGGCTCACTGAATCTGAGCCGGCCCGGCAGATGCACTCGGGGTCGTGGTCTTCGGGATGTGGTCTTCCAACCCCATTCCGCCGACTCAAGCGGAGATATGGCCGTAGTTCTTCCGACCGTGCCCACGATCTGGTCGTCCGTCACCGACCACTGACCGGGATCTCTCTTCGCTTTTGGCAATGTGAGGCGGGAGCGCGAACTGACCCTCCGGGGAGATTGCGGTTCGCCACGAGGAAGACTACCTGTCTTCGTCGGTATCCCCAACCACGCGGATCTCATTGCGAACCGACTTGATGGCCGGTTCGAGCATGGCCATTTTTTCCATCAGCCGCTTGGTGGCGGCGTCTTTTGCGACTCCCCGCAGCACGACCGTATCGCCTTCGGTCCGCATGTCGATCCCCTGGAACTGTTTCCGGTCATTGAGTTTGTCAATGCGGCCAGCGAGCCGGTTTTGGGCGGGAGACACTTCGGCGGGTTCGAACTCGAAACCGACCTTGAGGGTTGGCCGAATCTGGCGGCTCTGGGCCTGATTGGACTGGCCATTGAAATTCTGACCCATTCCTTGCTGGCCCTGCTGGTTCCGGTTGCGATTCGGATTATTCCGGTTCTGCTGGCCAAATTGGCCCTGCTGGCCAAACTGGTTGTTCAGCATCCCGTTGCGGTTGTTCCGGCCGTTCAGCATGCCGTTGGCGTTGGGCAACTGGGAGGCCTGGCCAGCCTGCCGCATCCCCACGAACCGGCCGCCGGCTGTCGAGCCCCGCATCGCACCCTGGGCCTGGCCCAGCCCCGTCTGGCTCTGTCCGAGCCCCTGGCTGCCAGTGGCCTGGCCTCCCAGGGAAGGGCCGCCAAACTGCATCTGCGAACCGGATGCGCCGCTGGTGCTGCCACGGGCCCCCATCGAGGCCGTCCCCCGGCCATTTTGTCCACTGTTGGGGCTGTTTTGCCCGAACAATTGCGCTGCCGCTGGAGAGGCGGACAACACCACGACCCCCACTGTCAGGGATGTGATCGCGACCCAAGGGGATGTCCGGAAGGCCATGAGCGACGACTCCAGGGAAGGGAACCTGTGGGGTCCCAAAGGCTGCTGGTTAAAACCTGCCGCGATGATGCTACGCCAGCGACACACCGAAGTGAAGCTCGGGCCTTTTGGCATCGACGCTTCGAGACCCCGCACTTGGCCCGGTGGACTGCTTCCCCCCTAGGTCGAAAAGTCACCAAACTCACTCTGGAACCGCCCTGCGATCCCCCCCGCGGGGTCCTGGCCCCGAAGACTCCCCCCCGTTTCCGGCCGAAAGCCCGGTCTCGGGTTCCTCCCAGGCTCGTTCGGCGGCCCTGGTCGGAGCGCGCGAGTTGTCGGGTCGAGCGGCTCCCCACATCGCCAGTCGGTCCCCCTGGTGGGGTGTGCGCCGGTTTCCAGGGGGCTGTTCAGTCTTCCTCTGCATCCGGCCATTCGTCGGCCGCGGACACAACCCGGCGACGAAGCACGTGGTCTGGGCGTTGTCCGCTGGCATTGGCTCGTGCGCCTGACTGGCGGGAGTTGTTGCGACGGGACGAGGTGACCCGTCGCTGCGGAATCGTCTCTATTTCCTCGTCTTCGTCCTCCAGATCTTCCTCCAATTCGTCATCGAACTCTTCGTGGTTGGCGAGGACCACCTCGCGGCGAACCGGCTTGCGGCGTGAGGCCGGGGCTGCCTCGCCTGCGACGGCGAACTCCTCTCCCTGCTGTTGCAGTTCGCGGATGATGCGGGCACGCTCCCGTTCGTTCAGCGGGGCCGCGGAAAGGGCCGGCGAGTCCTTGGGTTTCCGAAGGGCGGTCAGATCGATCGATTCAATCCGTCGTGCCAGCTCGCTGTGCGGCAGTGCAGTGCGGTCGCTCCGTCCCATATCGAGGGAGCGAATCTCGGGCGTTCCCGCGTCTTCTTCATCCTCGCTGGACCGTGTGCGTTTGCGTTGTTTCAGCGCGGCCTGGTCCGAGTCCTGATTGTCGCGGTACTTGCGGCCGGGGAGGGCGACATAGGCCATCTCCGAGTTGACCGGCGATCCGGTATCCGGGGTGTAGGTGACTCGCAGACTGCACTGCGCCTTGTGGAACCCGGGGCGCGTGTAGGGGATGAAGATCGTGTAAGACTGCCCCAGTTTCCCGGGTTGTCCGAGCTGGGAGATGTCTTTGGACTCCCAGATGAAGTGATGCAGCGGTTTGACCTGCTCTTCTTCTTCTCCCTGATCGTCGAACAGGTAGACGGAAACGCTTCCGTTGGTCTTGGCGGCAATCGGGCTTTTGGAAGTGAAGAAGTAAATGGTTCCCACGAAACCGCGGGTCGTCTTGTTGTCGATCCCCGGACCCTCGCCCGGCTGCCACATCGCCAGCACCTGGACGATGGGATTCTTGGGAGACGCCTGGGGAATGCGTTCTTGACCGAGGCGGAAGTTGCCCAGAGAAGTGCAGCCGCTGGCGGCCAGCAACAAGGCAGAGGCCAGGACCAAGACGCGTCTCAGCGGGGACGTTGTCGGGAGGGACATGGGAGTGGGGGGGGGCGGGAGGAGG
>JBKDUK010000437.1:0-23693 GCA_046339535.1 Planctomycetaceae bacterium
GTTTCGACCCTCGGCGGGGATGTGAAACTCTTCGCGGACAAACCGGGCTGCGGTTTCCCGGAATTCGGGGAGCCCGGGCGACGGACAGTAGTGCGACTGGTCATCCTTGATGGCCTGCTCGCCCGCCTGCTTGGCGTGGGCCGTGCTGGGAAACGGGCTGTCGCCAATTTCCAATTCAACCACATCCTTCCCCTTCGCCTTCAGTTGCTTGGCGACGGCCAGCACCGTGAAGGCGGTCTCGACATTGAGGTTGCGGGCGAACTGGCTGAGCGTCACAGACATGGAAGGCATTCCTGCACAGGGTGAGACTTGACTGTCGTCATTCTAAAGGGGAAATCGGGTTCGGGGGAGGGATGCTGCTTGAGGGGCGTCGGTGGGATCGTCACACCTGTGGCCAGGGGGCGGCCCCCAGCCAGAGGAATCGCCCCGCCCAAATCGATACGATCGGGGGTCCAGACCTTTCCTGCCATGTCACCAGTCCCACGCTCGCCCCCATGACCACCGCCGAGGCATTGGATCAAGTTCGGGCCCGAATCCTTTCGGGTTATGGCCTGTTGTTCCTCAAGACCTTCGAAGAGGAACGGTGGGAGGCTGAATTGGCCGAGGTGCTGTTGGAGGTGGAGCGGGGACTGGTGACCTGGACCATCACGGACGGGCCGCTGCCACCACCGGGGAGCGACGGGGCCATTTCCACCGAACCGCTGTGGTTTCTCGAACGGATCGACACATATCCGTCAAATCACGTCTTTCTTCTGAAAGACTTTCAACCCTGTTTCGCCGACGTGCGCGTCATCCGCAGGTTGAGGGACCTGGCTCCGCATCTGGCCCGCGAGGGGAAGACCCTGCTGTTTCTTGGAGCCGGCCTGTCGGTGCCGCTCGATCTGCAGAAAGAGGCCTTCGAGATCGATCTGCCCCTTCCGGGAATCGAAGAAATCCGGCAGGAACTGCAGATCGCCCTCGCCGCCCGGAACCTGGTGGCGGAGATTCCGCTCGAGATCGCCCCGGACGTCGAGGAAAAGCTGGTCAAGGGCGTCCTGGGGCTTACCGCTCGGGAGGCCCGCAAGGCCCTGCAGTTTGCCCTGCAAGGGCGTGAGACCGTCGACGACGAGGCTTTCCGTCTGTTGGTGGCTGAAAAACGCCACCTGGTCCAAGGCTCGGATCTGCTGGAGTTCTATGACCTCGAAGAGGGGGTCCGCGATGTGGGCGGGCTGGAGGTGCTCAAAGACTGGTTGAGTCAACGTGCCGAGGCCTTCACCGAACGGGCCCGCGAACAGGGAATTCCTCTGCCCAAAGGATTACTTTTATTGGGGGTGCAGGGATGTGGGAAGAGTCTTACGGCCCGGGCCACCGCACGGCTTCTGAGTTTCCCGCTGGTCAGGCTGGATGTTGCCAATCTGCTCTCTGCCGATCGCGGGACCAGCGAGCGGAACCTGCGGGATGTGCTGCGGCTGATGGAGACGATTGCCCCGGCGGTGCTTTGGCTGGATGAGATTGAAAAGGGGTTCGCCGGCCTGGGCGAAGATGCCCAGGGACAGGATTCAGTCATGGCCCGACTGTTCGGCAGCTTTCTCACGTGGATGGAAAGCCGCAAGCAACCCGTGTTCGTCGTGGCGACCGCCAACTCGGTCGCCAATCTCCCGCCGGAACTGCTCCGCCGGGGGCGGTTTGATGAATTGTTTTTCGTCGATCTGCCAAACTATCACGAACGGCTCGATATCGTGGAAATCCACCTTTCGAAGCGGGGATGGAAACCCGAGAAGTACGATCTTGAATCGATCGCCAATCGGACCGAGGGATTCAGTGGTGCGGAATTGGAGCAGATTGTGGTGGCGGCCATGATCGACTCGTTTGGCCAAGGGCGGCTGTTGTCGCAGGAAGACCTCGAGAAATCGCGTGACCAGACCGTCCCGTTGTCCGTCACCATGGAGGAGAAGGTGTTCCAGCTGCGCGAATGGGCGTCAAGCCGCTGCCGCCGGGCCACGCTCGACAGTCGGGTCACCAAGATGATCGAGGATGAACACCGCCGTCTGTCGCAACTTCCTCTCGACGAAGACGGCGATGCGGCAGAGGGATGGCAGCAGTTGGCCGAGCACGGCCAGGTCAACGCAGGATTGGTCGAGTATCTGCGCCGGTACGACACGACAACGTTTGCGACCATCGTCGAGAAATTCGGGAGGTATTTCCCCGGTGCAGGAGAACAGGGACTCGCCCTGCGCTCTGATCCGAATGTGGTTCTGTGGGCCGGACTCAGCCCGGGATTGGCCGAGACACTGGCCAATCTGATTGCGAACCGCCGGATCTACGTTCATCCCGTACCGGCCGACGTGTACCGCGGTGGACTCAACCCTCCCAAACTCCCGGCGATCACCCAGCTTCCAGATGGCAAATTGGCCAAGCCGGGCTGGTTCCCCGCCGCGCTCCGCCTGTTGCCGCCGCCGGGAGGATCGGCCGGCCGGTTTGGCCGGGTGACCCGCATCAAGCTGCAGTCGCGCTGACTTCAGTCCGCAACGACTTCGAAGACGTAGCCGTTGGGGTCGCGAAAGAAGAACCGTTCGAACGGCGTTTCCCGCTGGGGCTCAATCAACTCGGCCCTGTGATCGCGCAGCCGCTGCTTCAGAGCGGGAAACTGGTCGCTGGGAAAGCCCACGGCAAAGTGTCGCCCGAATTCCGCCTCGAAGGGACTCGGGTTGAACTGCTCTACAAACAGCAGGTGCAGTTCCTGCCCGGGAGCGATTGCCAACCACGCGGCCTGCATGGGGATATTGTTCGGTCGGTCCACTGGCTGCCAGCCGAGTGTTTCTGTGAAAAAACGGGCCGTCGCGACCACATCGCGGGTGGCCAGCGTGAAGTGCAGGATCGACATGGCGGAGTGGGGTCGGTAGTCCAACGGAGAACAGCTTTCAGAATATCCCCAGCCGTCTTGCCGGGAAACTCAACCGATCGAAATGATCACAGTCCCTCGCTTTGACCCCATCCGGGGGGCTGCGGTACCCTTTTTCCAACCAAGGCCTGCTTTTTTTGGACCGCGCGGGGTGAACATGCTGCTGCCTGCTTCCGGCTTTCTGGGCCGTCGAGAGTTCCTGTCCTTCGCCTCGCATGGACTGGGAGCTGCAGCGCTGTTGTCGCTGCTCGACCGACAAGGCTTGCTTGCAGCCGGTGTTCCCGGGGAAGCCGACGATCCCCCGCCCCACCATCCCCCGCGGGCCAAGCGGGCCATTCATGTTTACGCGTGCGGCGGGTTCAGTCAGGTCGACACATTCGACTATAAGCCCGAGTTGATCCGCCTGCATGGCAAATCGCTGACGGCGGAAGAGCGTCCCGACGTTTTCTTCGGCCAGGTGGGTTTGTTGCGACAGCCCGATTGGGAATTTCAGCAGCATGGACAGTCAGGGAAGTGGGTCTCCACGCTGTTTCCCCACCTGGCGGGGGTGGTTGACGACCTGACCTTCATCCATTCGATGTATGCCGAGACGTCCAACCATACGCCGGCGACCTTCCAGGCGAATACTGGTTTTCGACTGAATGGGTTTCCCACGTTGGGGGCGTGGTTGTCGTACGGTCTCGGAAATGAATCCGAAGACCTGCCGACCTACGTCGTGATTCCGGATGTCCGGGGGCTCCCGGCTGGAGGATCGATCAACTGGTCGAATGGATTTCTGCCCGCCCGTCACCAAGGGGTCACCATGCGCAGCCAGGGGCAGGCCATTGCCGATCTGGTCCCGGCGCGTGAAATCGCACCCGAAACAGAAATCGCCGGCCGGAAGTTGCTGGCCGAGATCAACCGTCGACACCTCGAGGACCGCGGTCATGATGATCTGGTGGCCCGGATGCGGGCCTACGAGTTGGCGGCCCGCATGCAACTGGCAGTTCCGGAGGTGACGGCTCTCGATCGCGAGACGGCCGCGACTCAGGCGGCCTACGGTCTGGGGCAACCCACCACCAATGACTTCGGCCGCAGCTGCTTATTGGCGCGACGTCTGCTTGAGCAGGGAGTGCGATTCGTGCAATTGTTCGCTGGTGGGGCGTTTGGTTCTCCACGCATCAATTGGGATGGCCACGAAAACATGAAGCAGAATCATGGTCAGGAGGCGGCCCGGTGTGACCAGCCTCTGGCGGCGCTGCTGCGCGACCTGAAGGAACGGGGTATGCTCGACGACACTCTGGTCATTTTCACCAGCGAGTTCGGCCGCACCCCGTTCGCCCAATCAGCCGATGGAGTGCTGGGGTCGGGACGCGACCACAATCAGGCCGGGTTCACAGTCTGGATGGCCGGGGCAGGACTCAAGCCCGGGGTGTCCTATGGGGCCACAGATGATGTGGGCTACCGGGCGGTCGAGAATCGCACGAGCTGGTACGACTTTCATGCCACGGTCTTGCAATTGTTGGGGATCAATCACGAGCGTTTGACATATTACCACAACGGTATTCGCCGCCGTCTGACCAATGTGCATGGCGAGGTGGTCCGGGAGATCCTGGTGTGACAAGTCGTGCCTGGCACCTCGCTGTGTTGTTGGTTCTGCTCGCTGGTACCAGGGCTGTCGCCGAACCTCCTTTGCCTGGCACGTCCCCGCTGCAGCGGCTGGATCCCCTCGACGAGGTAATGGTAGAGGGAATCCGTACTCATGCACTGCGGGAGTTACAGGGGTCTCCCGGGCAGCGGGCTCGATTCTGGAATTTTGACTTCAGCAGCCGCGAAGCGTTCGAGAAGAGCCTCGCCCCGAATCGGGCCCGGCTGGAGCAAATCCTGGGGGCGGTGGATCCCCGGACGTCACTCGCAGAGAGGGCCGGATTCGAACTGATCGGGACCCCGTCCGCTCCGTCGATCCTTTCCGAGAGTTCGGTGGCCGCAGTCTTTGCTGTTCGTTGGCCAGTACTGGAGGGAGTGACCGGCGAGGGCCTCCTGGTGGTTCCGCACCGGCCGAAGGCTGCCGTTGTGGCGCTTCCGGATGCTGCCATGATTCCAGAGCGATTCGTTGCGCTCGACAACTACGACGACGGAGAGACGTGGGTCAAGATGTTGGCCGCGACGGGAGCCGTGGTCCTCGTCCCGACCTTGATTGACCGTGGTCATGAATGGTCTGGGCATCCCGAAGTTGGCTTCACCAATCAACCGCACCGCGAGTTCCTGTATCGACAGGCGTTCGAGATGGGGCGGCATCCGATCGGTTATGAGGTGCAGAAGGTCAGGGCGGCTCTCGACCTGCTGGAAAAATTTCGTGCTCCTGGAGCTCAGGGTGATGTGGGCACGGATGAGAGGCAGACGGATGATCGAAAGCTGCCGTTGGGCGTGAGTGGCATTGGGGAAGGGGCTTTGATCGCCCTGTTTGTCGCGGCTCTCGATTCCCGTGTCGAGGCGACGATGATCAGCGGTCACTTTGGTCCTCGGGAGGGACTCTGGGCGGAACCCATCTATCGCAACGTCTGGGGATTGTTGCGGGAATTTGGTGATGCCGAGCTGGCGTCGATGCTCGCTACCCGGCATTTGACCATCCAGGAGCAATGGAACGCGACAGGATTGGAGCCCGACGAATCCCAGATTGAGGATGTACTGAAAATCACCTGCGATCCCCCGGATGAGGCAATTTCCGGGCGCACTTCAACGGCTGCGCCCGGGCAAATCGCGATCCGGAAGATTGCCCAGATCAAGCAGGAGTTTGAAAAGGCGGCAGCGGTTTTCGAACGACTCGGAAATCGACCGCAGCTGCGGTTGGATATTGGGGCCAGCGGCTGGCAGCAATGGGGCGAAGGAGGTGGTTTCTTGCGGGCGCTGAAACTGGTGCTTGCCGAGGACGCTGGGATCGCAAATTTTCCAATGGATCCGGAGCGTGACTCAGAGGGCGGGCAGTTGTCGCATAATCCAGAGGACAGGCATCGACGCCAGTTCCAGGAGTTGCAGGATCACGTGCAACGTCTGATGGAAAAGAGCCATCGGGTGCGTAACGCACGCTGGCTCCCGCCACAGCAGTCCCGCGAGTTATGGGGGAAGTCGCGTGCCGAGCTGAAGGATCTGGTTCTCGATTCGTACATCGGCCGATTGCCTCACGACCGTCTCCCGGCAAAGCCCCGTTCCCGGGTTGTCCGCCGGACGGAGCAATACACCGCTTATGAAGTCGAATTGGATGTGATCGAAGGGGTGATTGCCGGCGGGATTCTGCTTGTTCCCTCCGACCTGAAACCCGATGAACGCCGCCCGGTGGTCGTCTGCCAGCATGGCCTGGAGTCGCTGGCAATCGACACGCTCGCCCTGGAAGGTCCTGGTTATCAGTACTACAAGGGGTTTGCTCATAAGCTGGCTGGCGAGGGGTTTGTGGTCTACGCCCCGCAAAGTCCCTACCGCGGTGAGGACAGGTTTCGGGTGATCCAGCGGATGGCCAACCCCTTGGGGCGGTCACTCTTCAGCTACATCATCGCGCAGCACCAGCAGACTGTCGCCTGGCTGCAGACCCTGCCGTTCGTACAGCTCGACAAGATCGGCTTTTATGGCCTGTCGTACGGAGGCAAGACGGCGATGCGAGTGCCCCCGTTCGTCGAAGGTTACGCCCTGGCGATCTGCTCGGGAGATTTCACGGATTGGGCCCGGACGATCACAACCAACCAGGAACGCTACGGATACGCTTTTACCCGTGAGTATGAAATCCCCGAGTGGAATCTTGGGCACATCGCCAGCTATGCCGAATTGGCCAGCCTGATGTTTCCCCGGCCCTTCATGGTCGAGCAGGGACATCAGGATGGTGGGGCTCCCACAGAGTGGGTGCTGGGTGAATTCGGAAAGGTGCGCCGGATGTATGACCACCTGCAGGCTTCCGACCGCGCCCAAATTGAGTTCTTCGATGGTCCCCACACGATCCATGGAGTGGGAACCTTTGAGTTCCTGAACCGTTGGCTGCGGTGACGTGGGCGGTAGACCGCGACGACTCGGGTAAGTGACGAGAAAGTCCGGCTCAGGACAACAGCCCGGAGACGACCTCCCCCTCAACATCGGTCAGCCGGTAGTCGCGCCCCTGAAAGTGATAAGTCAGCCGGGTGTGGTCGAGACCCAGCAGGTGGAGCACCGTGGCGTTGAGGTTGTGCACCGGCACGGCATCCTTGGTCACGTTGTAGGAATAGTCGTCGGTCTCGCCGAAGACAGGTCCCGCGCGAACGCCTCCACCGGCCATCCAGATCGAAAAACACCGGCCATGATGATCCCTTCCGTAGTTTCCCCCCTCTGGAGTCCCCTGGCAGTAAACCGTCCGGCCGAATTCTCCCCCCCAGATCACCAGTGTGTCGTCGAGCAGTCCGCGCTCACGCAGGTCGGCCAGCAAGGCGGCACAGGGCTGGTCCACATCGCGGGTCTGCAGGCGGATGTCGCTTGGCAGGTTGTAGTGCTGGTCCCAACCGCGGTGAAACAACTGCACAAACCGGACTCCCCGTTCGACCATCCGCCGCGCCAGCAGGCAGTTCGCGGCGAAGGTGCCGGGCCGCCGCACATCGGCCCCATAACGCTCCAGCACGGCTGCGGTTTCTCCCGAAGTCTCGGTCAGCTCGGGCACTGCAGACTGCATTCGGAAGGCGAGTTCGTGCTGTGCAATCCGGGTGGCGATCTCGGGATCCCCCGTTACCTCGAGCCGACGGCGGTTCAGGGTTCGGCCAGCGTCAAGCAGCCGTTGTCGTGCCCCGGCATCCAAACCCGCCGGGTGCGTCAGGTACAGCACGGGATCTCCCTGGCTCCGAAAGCTGGTCCCCTGGTGATTCGAAGGGAGAAAGCCCGACCCCCACAGCCGGGCGTACAACGGGTCATCGGGACGGGCCGCGCTGCCCCGGGAGAACAGCACGACATACGTCGGCAGGTCCTGGCTCTCGTTCCCCAGGCCGTAGCTCAGCCACGCCCCCAGGGAAGGGCGGCCTGGTAACTGGTTTCCGGTCTGCAGAAAGGTAATCGCGGGATCGTGATTTATCGCCGTGGTGGTCAGCGAGCGGATCACGCACAACTGGTCCGCCTGCGTGGACAGATACGGCAACAGTTCACTCAGCCTCTGGCCCGACTGACCGCATGACTGGAATTCAAACACCGATCCCATGACGGGGAACGACTTTTGGCTGGAAGTCATTCCCGTCAGCCGTTGCGTTCCCCGGATCGAGTCTGGCAACTCACTCCCCCGCAGTTCGCGCAGCCGCGGTTTTTCATCCAGCAGTTCGATTTGTGAGGGCCCGCCGTGCATAAACAGCGAAATGACACGTTTCGCCCGCGGGGTAAAGTGCGGGCCCGCCTTGCTGGCCACAGAAGACACTGACGGTTCGGCCGCTAGGCCTCGATTGGGGGGGGCGCTCAACAGCGCCAGGGCGGCTGCACCAAGACCCCCCAATGACTGACCGAGGAACCGGCGGCGGGCCAAATTCGAATGGCTGGGGCTGGAGAATTCAGAGGCCAACATGGAGCAGCTCACTCGCGGTTCAAGGTTTCGTCGAGCGTGAACAGGACCTGCAGCACGGTCGACAGGGCGGCCCAGCGGGGACGATCGAGCTCGTTTGCAGGATCCAGCTCCGGCGGGATCAGATCGCCCGCTGTCAGCAAGCGATCGACCTGCTCGGAATCATCACGCAGGCGATGCCATTGGGACTGAAACAGCTCCGCGAGAACAGACAGTTCGTTGGTGTCTGGCGAGCGAACCAGCAGTTGATGGAATGCCAGTGTCAGCCAGCGTCGCGATGCCTCCGGGGAATCGGTTGCTACGGGCGTTTTCTGCATCAGACGGGCGGCCCACACGTTGGCTGCCTCTACCAGATTGCGATCGTTTGTCTGGGCCAAGGCCTGGAGTGGGGTATTCGTCCGAGAGCGGGAAACAACGCAGGTTTCCCGCGTGGGACCATCCCAGATCAGGAATGCGGGCGGAGGGGACTGCCGTTTCCAGAAGGTATACAGCCCCCGCCGGTATCGGTCCGCTCCCTGGGAGGGAACATGGCTTTGATCGCCGTCATACGAGACCGCTTCCCACAAACCTGGGGGCTGCCAGGGTTTGACGCTGGGCCCCCCCAAACGCTGCGACAGCAGTCCGCTGGCGGCCAGAATTGAATCGCGAATCGCCTCAGCCTCCAGCCGAAACCTCGCTCCCCGGGCCAGCAACCGGTTTTCCGGATCACGGGCGAAGTCGTCGGGAGCTGCGAACGATGACTGCCGGTAGGTGGCGCTGCACACCAACTGACGGTAGAGCTGTTTGAGATCCCAGCCCGACTCCTGGAAATCCAGTGCTAGTTCATCGAGTAATTCAGGATGACTGGGGGCTTCTCCCTGAAGTCCGAAATCGCCTACCGTCTTGACCAGCCCCACACCCCAGAGTTGTGCCCAGACGCGATTGACGATGACCCGGGCGGTGAGCGGATTGTCCCGTGAGACCAGCCACTGGGCGAAGTCGAGTCTGTTGGCCAAATGGACTGGCCGATCCCCATCAACCGATCCAACCAGAGCGGTTGGCAGAGCGGAGGTGACTTTTTCAGCGGGCTGGTCGTACTGGCCACGGGTCAACACAAAGGTCTGTCTGGCGTCTGGAAGATTCTGCATCACCATGCTGGTGGGCAGCGACTTTTGGAAGGCGCGGGTCGTCTGGTCGAGTTCCCTCAAGTTGCGGTAAAGCTGACGCCACTCGTCCGGCGCCTCATCGAGGAAAGCCTCCCGAAACCAATCCCTCTGTCGGTTCGAGCGTTTTTCGGCTGGGGTTTGGAGCGTCCATTGAACCGACTCATGGCGAAACCACCGCTGAACCTCGTCGGGGGCCAGGTCCCGGCTGTAAATCCGCAATTCGTCGAGCATCCCATTGAATCGCAGGCTGTCACTTCGCTGTCCCAGACGAAGCGGTTGCGAAGTCCGGATGGAGCTGCTGAGTTGATCGAAATCGACATTCGATTGATCAGGCTCGCCATTGATGTAGATCTTCAGGCCATCCGCCCGGCTCGATCCATCATAAGTCACCACCACCTGCTGCCAATCGGCAACGAGCGGCAGGCTGGACGTCACCCGGATGGCGTCGGCCTCCGCCCGGTGGTTGAGATGTACCACGAGGCGGCCCTTTTCGTACAACAAATCGAATCCACGCAGAAACTGGTCGTCATCGGTCTTCGAGAGCAGGCAGGCGGCCATTCCCGACGATGGCTTCACCCAGAGCCCGATTGTCCACGGGTCGGTCCGTTCGAAATCGAATGCAGTGGGATCGTCCACCGCGACCGGATGAGTGGGGTCACACTTGAGCCCTCTCTCCAGGAGTGCTGTTTCGGGCGCCCGCGGTTCTCCACCTCCCGTGACGAGCGAACCCGCTTTCGGCTTTTTTTTGCGGGATTGATCTGGAGAATCCAATGATCCGCTCGGGGGCTTGGGATTCTCTGCACCAGCAAACCGGGAGTCGGCAGCAACGGGGATCGGATGCTGGAAATCAAAATGCGACAGTAAGCCGTTGTCAGCCGGGGGCTCTGTGGCGCGTGGAGCCCGGTCGGTCTCCCACCTTGCCAGCAGAGGCATTAGCTGCGTCTCGATCACCTGCCATCGCTCGCGGGCGGCGGCAAGGTGGTGTTGCAGTCCTTCAAGCCGGGTGGTCTGGTCGGAAGTTGGGGCGGAAACGAAGGGGGGCGAGTTTCCTTCCTGTCCCAGCCCCTGGTCGGCCACCTGATTGAACAGATCCAGCAGTTGGTAGTATTCGCGCTGGGTGAATGGGTCAAATTTGTGTGAATGGCAGCGGGCACAATTCAGCGTCAGTCCCAACCAGACGACACCCGTGGTTTCCAGGCGGTCCATCGCGTAAGAAAGCCGGTACTCCTCGTCGATCAATCCGGTCTCGTTGTTCGTGGTGTGATTTCGGTTGAACCCCGAGGCCAGCCGTTGCGCTTCCGTTCCGTCGGGCAGCAAGTCTCCCGCCAACTGCTCCAGGGTGAATTGATCGAAGGGCTGATTGGCATTGAAGGCAGACACGACGCCATCGCGCCACCGCCACATACTGCGTTCGCCGTCGGTGAAATAGCCGTTCGTGTCGGCATACCGGGCGGCGTCCATCCAGAATTGGGCGAGTCGTTCCCCAAATTGGGGGGCTGCGAGCAGGCGTTCCACCAGTTGTTCATAGGGAGCAGGCGGATCGCTCTCGAGGAACCAGCGCCGCAGGTCTTCACTGGGGGGTAACCCCGTCAGGTCGAGGGTCACCCGTCGCAACAGATGGGCGCGAGAGGCCTCGGGACTCGGCCCCATCCCCTCTGCCTTCCATCGTGCCAGGACCCAGCGATCCAGAGGAGAGCGGCTCCAGCCCGTTTCATCCGTTGTCGGAGGGGCAGTCCGGCGGGGTGGCTGCAACGACCAATGGGGCACGACCTCGGCCCCTCCGGAAATCCAGTCCGTCAGCAGATCAACCTCGGTAGGAGTGAGGGAAGCTCCCTGTTCAGGCGGCGGCATTCGCAGGTCTGGATCGTCAGTCATCACCCGACGCAGAAGTTCACTGTGACTGGGGGCACCGGGGGTTACTACGCGGCGATCCCCGCGTACGCGCTGCAACGAGCTGACGTCATCGAGTCGCAAATCCGCCTGACGGCGGGCTTCGTCGGGACCATGACAGGCCAAACAGCGCCGCGCCAGCAGACGGCGCACAGCGGGGGAGACCTCTTCCGATGATCTCGGCAACGTCACACTGTTTTCCGCCGCGAGGGAACAGACTGCTGGAACAAACCCGAGACTGATCAGAATCCCCATCGCCCACCAAGCCGCAATGAGCATCTTCTCGAAGACGCCGTTTTGGGGCATGCGCGGGTCCATGATGCTCGGTGCCTCTGGTTGAGGAGACTGATGTGAACGGCGACTGTCGACTGCGGTACGAGGATCGATCCGAGCTTCAGTCTGGTGACCCGAGTGCATTCGAGCAACCGGAACCGGTCGGTGGGAGATTGCCCCAGAAGATTTGGGCGAGTGAGGTCGTTGGAAGGGGTTTCAGCCAACGAGCCAACGGAGGTCTCCGGTCGACTTAAACCCAACTGGCGGAATCCAGGTTCGCAAACCCATGGGTGGCTGCTTGGCTGCCGGGCAGTCCAGACGGTAGACTTCCGTTACAGCCGCATGGCGCGGCTCGCCCTCACCGCAGGAACCGCTCACATGCCCCTGGCACTCAAGACTTTGCAGGAAGTTTCGGTGGAATTGGGAATTCCCGAGGCCGAGTTGAAGGCCTTGGTTCAGATGCAGAAGATCCGGGGAATGATGAAGCGGGGCAAATTGGTATTTGCTCCCGACGAGATCGCGAAGATCAAGCGGCAGAGGAAGTCGCTCCCGGAATCGGCGAAAGAGACGGTCGCTCCGCCGATTGTGCCAAAGCCTTCGATCCCTCCCAAGCCACCCCCGGCCCGCACTCCGCCGCGGCGATTTCCGCAGCGTCCGACCGATCTCTGACAGAGATCCTTGTCGGCCCACTGTGGCGATGATTGGCCGAAGATCCGGAAATGGTCGCTTTGGAGCCATTTCCGGTCGATGGACAAAGTGACTCTCGGGCAATTGACGAAAACGAGGCCGGGAGCGGGCTCTCGACCGCTCCGTTGGCCTCGTGCCACGCTCGGTGACATGATGAAGCTCCGCACGAATCGTGCCGGAATTCGAATGAGCCGGGATCGATGTTCGCTTGGCGAAATGGCGGAGAGTGCTTCAATCTGGAGGCCGGAGGAAGCTGCCATCCGAGCCCGTGCGACCGCAACCTCGCAGGACGATCGCGCGAATCCCGTATGGCGCCGGCCCATGCAGGGGCTGGTCAGGTACCGGCAGCAGCCTTCCAGGCTTTGGAGAGTTGCCGCAGGCCAGGAGCTTCCGGGTCTTCTTCTGGAATCTCTTCAATGGCCTGTGCCGCCTCGGCGAACTTTCCTTGGGCAGCGAGGGCCATCCCCTTCATCCTGCGAGCCTGACGCACCCACTCGCTGACCCGATTTGCCTGCCTCAGGTAGCGATCAAAGGTGTTGGCGGCAGGACCATATTGGCCCTGCTCCAGCTGGCAGAGACCAGACCAATAAACAGCATCATCGATGGCCAGGGCGTGGAACAGTTTGACATTGATCGGTCCCAGCCGCTTGTCCATCAACAGATTGTTGTCGGGAATCTGCAGGATCTCGCGGGAGTTGCTTTGCACTTCCACGTAGGCTCGCAGCGCCTCAGAAAGGTTTCCCGCCACTTGGGCCAATCGTCCCTCCATCTGCCGCCCCGAAGTCGTGCGTGACTCGGTCCGGGCAAAACCTCCCATGCCCGCGTCCCGGCTGTCGAGTCCCTTCAAAGTCGGATCCCGCGACTCCTTCGAACCGGTGACCACGAACTTGCCGGGCATTTCCGGGATGGGGGTGGCCACGAGATAGGCCATAAATCTCAGCTTCAGCCCCTTCCTGCGCTCTTTGGCCTCATCATCGAGCGCCAGGCTGCGTGTGATCTGGTCCTGGGGATACTTCCACAGCCGCAGAGAGTCCGCAGTCCATGTTCCCTGCCCGGCCGAAATCAGTCGAGACCAGAGTCCGGGAATGTTGTCGACGTCTTCGAGCGGATCGGAGATCAGCACCGAGTGCTCACCCGCGAACACCTGCTGCAAGACCTGGGCCGAGCTGGAGTAATACGACAGATCTCCGACGAACAGAACCCCGGGCTGTGCCAGATCCGCAGCGCTCAGCGGATATGGTTTTTCGGCGGACCCCAGATCGCTCAATAGGTTGGGCTGGGCCTGCACCTGCTTGAGCGTTGCGGGACGCACAACACCCTCACCCGACTGCGGGCCCGGAACTGGAATTCCCAACAGAGGGTCAAACAGATACACCTGCCCCTCGATGAGTGCGCCCACCAGAAAGGGGGTAGGTTCGGCGGTCATTCCGGGATCCTCGGCATTGGCCGGGATCAACAGAACGGAATCGATTCGCAAGGCCCTCAACGTGTTCACAAACAGCCAAGCCCGGTCGGTCGCCGTTCCCTTGCCGAGCAGATAGAGTTCATACGGGGTGAAGGGGAGGTCGGCACTGTGACGGAATTGCAATTGGAGAGTGGCCACCACGTGGTCAAATGCGGCGCGGGCCCTGTCGAGTTCGGTCTGCCCCGTGGTCTGGGGGGACTTCATGAGCCGATTGGCCACTGCCGAGAACAGCACGCAGTCTCGAACATGAGACGCATCTCGAGTGCGGTACTGATCTCCCGACATCAGGGCCAGTTGGGCTCCCGAGAAAAGTTTCCTGGCTTCCTCAGGAAGTTTCGTGGAGGGATCGCTGGCCGGCCGAACCGCACAACCACGGTACCAATCATTCAAACGATTCGCGCCGATGGAAACATCGAAGGTCGTCTCGAACTTGTCGATGCGGTAAACATCAAACAGGCTCTTGAGCAATTCTTCGCAGGCGTTGGGTTCGTCATCCTGACTCCGATCGGCCACCGCTGAGTTGGCCGTAGTGGGGGCTGCGGGGGAGCCAGTTCCCGATGGGGGGGGCTGGTTCGAACATCCCGCGAGCACAGGCAGAACCGCGGCCAGCGCGGCCATCAACAGTGGTGGGAGAAACCCGGGAGTCTTCATCTGGCCACCTCTTCCGACGGGAAATTGTCCGACAGGGCGCGGCGAATCCGCAGCAGTTGTTGCAAAATCCCCGGCAATTCGGCCAGGGGAATCATGTTGGGGCCATCGCTCTTCGCCCGATCGGGATCGGGATGTGTCTCGAAAAACAGCGCGTCGCATCCACAGGCGACCGCCGCCCGGGCGAGGAACGGAACCATTTCCCGTTGTCCTCCAGTGGTCTCACCCCCCGGGAGCTGCACGCTATGGGTGGCATCGAACACCACGGGAACTCCCATCGCCTGCATCACTGGAATGGATCTGAAATCGTTCACCAGCCGGTGATATCCAAAGCAGGCCCCACGCTCCGTCAGCAACACCCGGGGATTGCCGAATTCCTCGCATTTCCGCACCACATGAATCATGTCTTCGGGGGCTGTGAATTGCGGCTTTTTGACGTTGATCGCTCCTCCCGTGCGGGCGGTCGCCGTCGCAATTGCCTCCACCAGATCGGTCTGCCGGGCCAGAAAGGCCGGGACCTGCAGGACCTGGCAGACCTCGGCAACAGCTCCGGCCTGGCCTGGTTCGTGCACGTCAGTCAGCAAGGGAAGCCCCGTTGCCGCGCGGGCCTTCTCCAGAATCTTCAAACCGGCGTGCAGGCCCGGACCGCGGAAACTTTTAATGCTTGTCCGATTGGCCTTGTCGTAACTCGCCTTGAAGACGACCGGAAGCTGCAGTTCCTCTCCGATCTGCTTCAGCCGCTCTGCCACCTGCATTACCAGGTCTTCGGACTCGATGACACAGGGACCGGCGAAGAGCAACAAAGGCCGACCTTTGCCAACCTGCCAGGGTCCGATCGCAATGGGGTTGCTGGGCATCAGGAGGGGTTGGCCTCGAAGGCCGGGGGGGAAGCAACAACACGGGGTGACAACAACTGCAGCCCCAGCGGGATGATCCCGATCTCGATCGGCGTAGTCCCCTGCGGGTCGCCATCGACCTGCACGGGAGCCGCACGTTCTGACTCGATCCGAACTCTCCGGGCTCGAAGGGAAATCACGTCAGGCAGGCCTTCGTGACGTCCGCACAGCAAGGTACAGAAGTACCGCACGATTTGGAACGCCGATCCCTTCTCAAACAGACGCACTTCCAGCCACCCATCGTCGGGTCTGGCCTGTCGGGCCATGGGAAGATTCAGGGCGTACATCGGGTAGTTCACAATCACGGCCAGTCGCGCTTCCCGGGGTTTGGGCTCGTCATCGAGCCAAACCTTCAGTTGGGGATGCCCATAGCTACGCAGAGCGGCCCAAATTGGTTGGAGATAGGAAAGGTGAGTGATCGTTCCGGTGCGGGCCGCATGCACCCGGTGAATCACCTCGGCATCGAACCCGACACTGGCCATCAGCACGAAACGCCGGTTAGCAGCCAGTCCCACGTCGATGGTCCGCCGATGCCCCTCGGAAATAACTCGCGCCAGGTCCACACCCGAGGGGGAGATGCCGAGTCCACGGGCCAGCAGGTTCTCAGTCCCCAGGGGCAGAATCGCCAGGGGCCAGCCCGGATGCCGGTTCAGCAGGTCGTCGACGGTGCCGTCACCTCCAGCCGCCACCAGGCAAAAAGTGGCCGCCCGGTTCTGTGGTACAGCAAGCCAGCGGTCACAACGGGCCCGGTCACTGAACAGACGAGGACTGAATCCCCGAAGTCGCAGCTCCCGCACCAGTTCCACAAGCAGCGACCGGCGCCAACCTGATCCGGAGGCGGGATTTCGCTGGATCACGACTCGCGTGGCACCGGTTTGAGACCGGTCTGGGTTGGGGAAGAGCCCGGTCACGGAGATCCCTCGAGGGATGACCGACGTCGCAACACCTCCTCCACAGCCATCGCCAGAGTCGGAATCCGGTCGGGAGATGCTGGCCCCCGGCGATCGAGCCAGAGCGCCTGCAGCCCCGCCGCGCGGGCTCCGGAAATATCGTTCAGCCAGCTGTCGCCGATCATCACGATCTCACCCGGATTGACACCGGTCTGCGAAACCAGAGCGCGGTAGAAGCCGGAGCTGGGCTTTCTCCAACCCACTTCCGAAGAGACCACCCGCACACGGATTTGTTCGAGTTCAGGCAGCCCGACACATACCTGATGAAGCCGTCGGTCGAAATTCGAGGCCAGCGCAACCTGAAGGCCTGAAGCGGAGAGACGCACCAGGGCGTCGGCGACATCTGGGTAGACGCGCCACGCCCTCGGTTGCGAGAACCACCGGAACAGATCCTGAAAACAATTCTCCGGATTGGAGAGATCCGGGATGACCCGAGCGACAATCTCGCGCCACTTCGCCAACTCCCGCTCTTCGCTGGTTTCGGCGCGCTCGGGAGGCAGCTCTTCAAACTCGGAATAGACCTCGCGAAACCGCTGCGAAATCTCGTCGGCAGAGAGCCGCGAGCCGTGCCTGGACGCCGCGGCGTGGTACGCCTCCGCCACTCCAGGCTCGGGATGAATCAGAGTCCCGACCGCATCGAATGCCACCCATCGCGGGGCGCGGCACACAGAAGCTGAGGACTGGGGGTTGCTCGGGGTCATACCGTGGCGTGGTCAGGGTTTTGAATCTGGGGCATCGAGCGATTCACGGAGCGTGCGCAACAGCGACTCGGGCAGCAATTTGTCGGTATGCCCGAGACGTTGGTTGATTTCGTCCAGTGCGAGTGCGTTATGGATTGTCGCTCGCGCGGCCACTTTATCCCCCGATGCCATCTCGGCCTGTGCGAGTTCGGCTTGTAAAAGAGGATTAGTGGGATGGCGACGCACTGCGTACCGGAGGTTTTCGACCGACTGACGGGCATCGGCGAGATCGGACGAGTGGTCAAAATGCAGCCGCCAAGTCTCACCCAACGCCCGCCAGCCCGCAGCCGCCAGGGGATTCCGTTGAATCGACGCCTCCCGATACTGCACACACTTTTCGAATGCGTGTGGGTCGCGGCTGGCGAGCCAGTCGCGCTGCATCACGGCCGCCAACCGGTCCAGCGCAACCGAAGAAAACCGATCCGCCTGAGCTGCCGCCCGGTACGACTTCAAAGCTCGGTCTTGAGCCCCGCGGGCGAGTGCCTCATCTCCCAAAGCCACTTGCAGTTCCGCCGACGCGACCGGCTGCAGTCCCTGTGTGATCACGGCGCCGCCCAGGATTGCACCAGACACCGCCAACAGAATTCCTGGCCATGACAGGGTGGGTTCGCCGGCCACCCGGGTCTCCCGATGTGGCAGGCTGAATAGTTGCAGCAGCATCACTATCGCCGGCATACCCATTCCACCGGCCGCCAGCAGGTGGATCAGCTGCCCTGCGAGGATGGCTGCTGTCGCGGTGGTCGGAATCCGGGAAGTGTTTCGTGAGGCCCAGGCTCCCAGAAGCAAGCCCACCGCCACCACCCCCCAGGGCCAGGCCGCATTGAATCCCGATCCCAGCAAGGCGACTGTTCCCAAGGCGACCAGTGCTCCCATCCAGTCAACACGCCGGGGAGTCGTTTGTGACGGCACGGCCGATTCTGTCATGGTCGAGACGCGTTGAAAGACCTGCCGCAGGGATGCCAGCGCGAAAACCCAGAGTCCCAGAACCGCCAACAGACCGGGCAGTCCTCCGGCGGCCCAATGATCCAGAAACAGATTGTGAGGATCGGCAATTTCCTCGCTGGATTCGGGGAGCTTGAACGGGAGGTAGCAGGCTCGGAAATTGCCCGGGCCGACACCGGTCAACCACCGCCAGGGATGCTCCCGATCGCGCAACATGTGCCAGCTGCCGGTCCAGTATTCGGCCCGGTAACGGAGCGATTTGAAGGCCTGACTCACGACCAGCCGGTCGAGTCCCCCCGACCAACCGGCCAGGCCCATCAGCAGTGCCAGGCCAGCCAACATCAGAACCAGCCCACGCCATCGACGACCGTGGCTCCAGTCGGACCTTAGAAGCAATAACAGCAGCGTCCCCGCCGCCAAGGTCCCAGCCCAGGCTGTCCGACTTTTGGTCAGGACCAGACAGAATCCGACCAGGCCCAGGGCCAGTCCAGTCGACAATCGGCTCATTCCCGATGCTGGCGAGGCGACGTCGGGATGCGCCAGACCAGCCGCACGGGGCGTCACGAACCAAATCCCCCACAGCAGGGTTGCTGCCAGAAGCACTCCTGCGAGAGTGTTGGCGAGGGCGAACAGACCCACTGGTTCGCTACTGGCAAGCAGTCTGGCTTCCCAGAGCTTTCTGCCAGGCTCGTCATCTGGGACACCCATCTGAAAGAGGAGTGTTTCGAGCTCGGCCAGCTCACGCCTGACCTGGGACTGCGATCCTTGAGACCTGGTGGCCAGGTCCTGCCTCAGTTCGGTCTGCCGGTTGACCAGCGTCAGGTACTCGCTGCGATCCGCGGCATAACCGAAGTAGTGTTGCCAGAGCCCGAGCAAGGACAGGCCAACAACGGTTGCGGCAACCACGCGTGGCCAGACATTGGCGGCACCGAATTCGGACTGCAGCAGCCGGAAAAGCACCCAGGTAGCCAGCAGTCCGAGCCATTCGCAACACAGATTGATGGCGGCCCGGTCATCACCAGTGCCAAAGTGCACAACTCCCCCAGCCACTGGAGCGAGGCACAGCAACAACCAAATGCCGTCGATCCAACGAAATCGTGGAAGCGGCAAACTCCCCGTGGAGAGCACGAGGCCGGCGGGTATCAGCAAGAGTAGCGAGAAGAGGGCCCAGCCCAGTGTCTGACCAAGCACGGCACCTTCAGTGGCGGTCGTCAGCCGGCCCACGAGCAGAGCGACGACGCCGATCCTCACCCCCAGAAGGCACAGTTCGGGGAGACGGTGCAACATGCCGGGTCCTGCGGATCGAAGGTATCGCAATCAGGCCGAGAGAGTGGTCGCTGGTCCGGTCGTTTCACGTTCGGGACGAGGCCCGAGAATTTCGCCCACTTGCTCCTTCGACAATTCTTCATTGGCCAACAGGGCGTCAGCCAGAGATTTCAGGGCAGTCCTGTGCGAATCGAGGATCTGCAAGGCCCGTGCGGAGGCGTCGTTGACAAACCGTTGCACTTCCTGATCGATGATGTGCGCGGTCTCTTCTGAAAACTGCCGCACTTCCTGGATTTCCTTCCCCAAAAACGGATGCTCTTCACTTTGCTGAAAGGCGACGGGGCCGATGATCGCACTCATTCCCCAGTGTGCCACCATTCGTCGCGCAATACTGGTGGCCTGCTTGATATCGCTTTCCGCCCCCGCAGAGAACTCGTTGAAGACCATTTTTTCGGCTGCCCGGCCTCCCATGGCCATCGCCAGATGCGAATGCAACCGCCGTTCCCCCATGTGATACCGTTCTTCTTCGGGAACCAGTTGAGTGACGCCCAGAGCCCGCCCCCGCGGGACGATGGTCACTTTGTGAACCGCATCCAGTTCTGGCAGCAACCAGGCAATCAGAGCGTGCCCCGCCTCGTGGTAGGCCGTCATTTCCCGTTCGCGCTGGCTCAGGACCTCTTCCCGCTTCGGACCCATCATGACCTTGTCTTTGGCCGAGTCGAAGTCGACGAGCCCCACCTTGGTCTTGTTGGCACGGGCCGCCATGAGCGCGGCTTCGTTCACCAGATTCTTCAGGTCCGCCCCCGAAAACCCAATCGTACCTCCCGCGATCCGCTCCAGATCCACTGTGTCATCCAGGGGAACCTTACGGGTATGCACCTTGAGGATCCCCACCCGTCCTTCTTTGGTGGGGCGATCGATTGTGACATGGCGGTCGAAACGACCCGGACGCAGCAGGGCTGAGTCGAGAACGTCTGGACGGTTGGTCGCCGCCACAACGATCACCGCCTCGCTGGGGGTGAAGCCATCCATCTCGCTTAGAATCTGGTTGAGCGTCTGTTCACGCTCATCACTCCCTCCCCCCACACCTGCCCCGCGGATGCGCCCGACGGCGTCGATTTCGTCAATGAAGAGAATGCACGGGGCACTCTCCTTCGCGGTTCGGAACATGTCGCGCACCCGACTGGCACCCACCCCCACGAACATCTGGATGAATTCCGAGCCGTTGATTGAATAAAACGGAACACCTGCTTCACCCGCCGTCGCCCGGGCCAACAGAGTCTTGCCGGTACCCGGCGGTCCCATTAACAGCACGCCTTTGGGAATCTGAGCTCCGAGCTTTTGGAACTTGGCCGGGTTTTTGAGAAATTCAACCACCTCTTGCAGTTCGTATTTCGCCTGCTCCATCCCGGCCACATCGCCAAAGGTGTTGTGCTGGTCGGCAGGGAGAAACTTCTTGGCCGGGCTGCGGATGAAATTGCTTACCATTGAGCCCGTTCCCATCGGGTCCCCTCCACGTCGAAAGAGGATCCAGACCACGCCCAGCATCATGGCGAAAGCCAGCAGAGACACCAGCATGTTCAGGCCTTCTGCCCAACTGGTGGGGTCCGACTTCCACTTTACGTTTTTGGCCAGCAGATCCGGCACCAGATCTTTGTCGTCGACCGGAGGCAGAATGGTGGTGAATCTTTTCGGCAGCTTGGCTTCCGGCTTAAGCGGATCGGAGGGGGCTTCCTTCCACTCGCCGGTAATACGCTCCCGCAGAAACTCCAGCGAGTCAACATTGTTCGCCGCCAATTGCTGCCGGAAGAAACTGTAATCGACCGTGGAGGGAAGCAGTGGAGACCAGAAAAGCGACACCATGATCAACGCCATGGCCGCCAGGGCTGCCAATGCCCAAGGACCGAATGGCCCGTTGCGGCTTGGTTCCACCGTTGTTTTCCGCACGGTGCGGTCCTTACCCGAATCTTGTGGCCCGTTACCGGAAAACCACAATGAGGGAAGCTGCCCAGGCCGCACCGCTCCCGCAGATTCCGCCTGCGGGAGGGGATGGTTCTCCTGGCGGTCGAAGCTGTCGGTCAAGGTCACTGTCATCTCGTTCGCGGGACTGATTGTGCCAACTGAATCATAGGAAGGGTAACGAATCCCCCACCCTGATTACAGGGTCTGGCCAATCAGCCCGCCGATTCTCCGAACCCACAACAACAACACCTGGGGACAGGGCCAAGCCCGCCGGAGCCGCAGTCCCAAGTCATTCCCCGTGATTCCTGTCTGTCCAGAGCCAGAATTGGGGTATCCGGCTTTTGATGGGCTTGATTGTCGAATCTGACGGAATCTCTTTCCCCGTCTCCACAGCGGAAGACTCTGTCATGCCTTAAGACGCAGATGTCAGATCAATTCCCGAACAGGCTCCCGACGGTCGAGGAGGTATTGGGGGCGACCGTTGGGATCCAGAATGGTCGCGGTCGCCACGTCAATTCCCAATTGCCGATACAGCGTGGCGAACACCTCCTGGTAGTGAATCGGGCGATCCTGAGGAACCTCCCCTAACCGGTTGGTCGAGCCGATGACCTGTCCCATCTTCATCCCCCCGCCCGCCAGCAGGGCACATGACGCCTGCGGCCAGTGATCGCGACCTCCGCCGGGATTGATTCGCGGTGTCCGGCCGAATTCGCCCCAGGCGATCACGCTCACATCGCGATCCAAGCCTCGGCGATGCAGATCTTCCACCAGCGCCGAGAGACCCAAGTCGAGTTTCGAGAGCTGTTCCGGCAGCCGTTCGAAGTTCCCGCCGTGACGGTCCCAACTTCCGAACGAAAGGGTTACACAGCGCACTCCCGCCTCCACCAGCCGCCGCGCCATCAGAAACTGGTCCATCCAGTGGGGCCCGGCATCCTCGCCAAATGCGGGGTCGGCGGTTCCGCGGCCGTACCTGTCTCGCAACGCTGTGTCCTCACGAGTTATATCGAGTGCTTCGACCAAGCGGCTGGAGGTCAGAACATCAAAAGCTTTGCGTGTGAACGAATCGACCCCCTGAAAAACAGGATTGCGTTCGGCCTCACGGCGGAACGAATCAAAACCGCTCAGCAGCCGCTGGCGGTCCCGCAAATGGTCCAGGTGGATGCCGTTCAATCGCATGTTTTCCATTCCTTCGCCATCGGGCTGGAACGGAGCGTGTGCCTGCCCGAGAAAACCAGGCGATCCCGGATTCGAGTAGGGGGCGTGCCGGGTTTTGATAGTCAGCCCGACGAATGGGGGGACTGCCTGATCGACGGGTCCCTGGAGACGCGAGAGGACCGATCCCAGCGAGGGGTGGTTGTCTTGTCGTCCTTTGGGACCAATCGGATAGCCACTGACGCACATGTCCGACGCATGCTGATCGGGACTGCCATAGAGTGAGCGGATGATGGCGAATTTGTCCATCATTTGGGCCACTCGTGGGAGATACTCGCAGATATCGATTCCAGGGACATTGGTTTGAATGGCCTGGAAAGAACCCCGGATCTCTTTGGGAGCCTCCATTTTGAGATCGACCATGTCCTGATGGGAGGGGCCTCCCGACAGAAAAATCATGATCACCGCCTTGTGCGACAGCCCCTGCCCTGGCATGGGAGCTGTCTCCTGGGCCCTCAGGATCTGCGGCAGCGACAGTCCTCCCAAAGCCAAGCCGCCCACCTTCAGAAAGTGACGGCGGGCATAACGGTCGCAGCAGGAATCGACTGGGCGGCCAAGAATCGACAGCATCGGAGCAGGCACCTGACAAGACGAAAGAGAAAGATCTTCCAGGAAACGTCAAATGAGAATACATCGGACTTTGTTGATCGGTCAACCGGGGGGTAACCTCTTTCGCCTTTTTCGTTGAGTCAGACTGCTAGGAATCTGGGCCAAGTTCTGGGGCCATCGGCAATCCAGTGGGGCCACCAACCCCGGGTTCGGGAATTCCTCACTGTTTCACCTTGCCGAATCTGCCGAAATCACCATCATTGTCTGCTTCGAGGGGTTCCCCTGCGGAACGCCTGTCAGTCAAGGTCCCGGTTTGAAACGTTCGCATGAGCACCGTTCCCGAGTCGACACTCCCCTGGTACCGCCAGATTGAGTGGCCCACCCTGATCCCTTACTTCCTGTTGCATATGGGGTGCCTGGCGGTGTTCTGGGTGGGGTGGAGTTGGACGGCCCTGCTCGTCGGCTTCGTCTCCTATGCCATTCGAGGCATGGCACTGACCGGTTTCTACCATCGCTATTTCGCCCACAAGGCGTTTCAGACTTCGCGTTGGTTCCAATGGTTGTGGGGCTTCATCGGAAGTGCCGCAGCTCAAAAGGGGCCGATCTGGTGGGCGGCCCATCATCGTGATCATCACACCCTGTCCGATCAACCCGGCG
>JBKDUK010000438.1:0-9853 GCA_046339535.1 Planctomycetaceae bacterium
GTCGCCCGCAGGTAATTCAGGCGAATCCGCTGGCTTTCACCCGCCGAAGGGAGGTCGAGCGAATCGGTCTCCTCGCCGTCGGCCGCCTCTTCGGGCTGAGCCTGCGAGGGGCGCCCCTTCGAGCTCTTCAAGGCGGGCCGCTCCTTGGTTCCCGCGGAAAGCGGAATCACCGAGGACGCCACAGTCAGCACCAGGGCGGTGCAGCACGCAGCCACGGGGAGCAGGGAGCGGAAGGGTGATGGAAGTTTCGGCACGAGGTGTTCTCCTGAACGTGAGTACCGTCCGCCGGGACCAATCCAGCCACAACCAGGCTGAACTGGTAATTCCCCCCGAATAACCGGCACGAACCGTTCTTCTTTGTTGATCGGCACGCTCGGCACGACTGCTTGAGTCCACCAAAGCTCCCCAGTTTACTTTTCCGGAAAAACCTCACCTGGCCCCGGCCAGAGAGGAGCAAGGGTGTGTTGGGGACTCATCCCGTTCTGCCTCTGAGTCGGCGAGGGGAGGTGGACTGGGAGGCTTGGCGAAGCGGCGGCGTGGCGACATGCTGGGGAGTTCGGAGCCACCTTGTTACTCTGGCCGCCGCGAGGGATGTTCCAGGGACCAGAGGCGCACTTCGAGGGACCAACCGACCGACCATGACTGTCGATCTTCTGATTCGGGGGGGGACCGTGCTGGATGGGTTGGGCCATCCGGGAACACGGGCGGATGTGGCGATCCAGGGCGAACGGATCGTGGCGGTGGGGCCGTGTGACCAGGTGGCGGCCCGGGAAACGCTCGACGCGTCGGGTCTGGTGGTCGCGCCAGGTTTCGTGGACCTGCACACGCACTCGGATGGCTGGCTGCTGCGGACCGGAAACTTCGAGGTGAAGACACGGCAGGGGTTCACGACCGAAGTCCTGATGGCCGATGGCATCTCATACGCCCCCGTGCGTGACTGGAATGCCGCCGAGTGGATCTTTTACCTGCGGTCTTTGAACGGACTGCGGCTGGATCATTACCGGGGCTGGGAAAGCCTCGCCGATTACCAGCGCGAACTGGACCGCAATACGGCCCAGAACTCGCTGCTGCAGATTCCCTACGCGAACGTGCGGGTGAACGCCCTGGGATGGGGGCGGCAGGCCCCCGACGACTACCAGGCCCGTGAGATCCGGGCCGCCATCCGGGAGGGGATGGCCCAGGGGGCCGCAGGGTTGTCGACCGGCCTCGATTACATCGCGCAGTGCTTCGCGACCACCGGCGAGCTGGTGGAGGCCTGCCGGGCGATGGCCGATCGGGGAGGGTTGTACGTCACCCATGTGAGGTACAAGCAGGGGTTGCGGCGAGCGGTGGAGGAAGCGGTCGAAATCGCCGAGCGGGCGGGCGTCGCGCTGCACATCTCACATTTGAAAGCCAGTTCGGGCCTGGATGTGGACCAGACACTCGAGTTGATCGACTGGGCGCGGCAACGGGTCGATCTGACGTTCGACGTGTATCCGTATCAGCCAGGCTCGACGATGTTGAACTTCCTGATTCCCAACGAGTGCTGGGAACGGGGGCCATTGGGAGTGCTGGAACGGCTGCGCGAACCGGCGATTCGGGACCGCTTCGCCGCGGGTCTGGCCGCTTACGATCTCGACCTCGACGAGATCCACATTGCCTGGACGCAGTCAAAAGACAACGCGGTGCATCAGGGAAAGCTGCTGAGCCAGTATGTGGCCGAGACCGGCCTGTCGGCGGCCGACGCGCTCTGCAACCTGCTGCTGGAGGAACGGCTGGCGGTGCTGCTGGTCTTCAACCAGGGAGACGACCGGCTGGTGGAACCGTTTCTGCAGCATGACCTGTATCTGATGGGAAGCGATGGAATCTACTTCGACGATGGGGCGGTGCATCCCCGGATCGCGGGTTCCGCCGCCCGTCTGTTGGGAGCCTGCGTGCGCGACCGCCAACTGTTTGCGCTCGAAGAAGGGGTGCGCAAGTTGACCTCCGGCCCTGCGCGGCGGTTTGGGTTGAAGGATCGGGGTGAACTGCGCCCCGGGGCGTTCGCGGATGTGGTGGTCTTCGATCCCCGGACGATCGCCGACCAGGCCACCTACGAGCGACCGCATCAATTTGCCACGGGGGTCCGGGACGTGTTGGTGAACGGGACAGCCGTGGTGCGGGGCGGCGAGCCGCTTCCGTTCACGCGGGGGCAGGCGCCGGGGCGGGCGCTGAAATTCAGGGAATAACCCACCCGCAGGGCAGGCCTGTGGCCTTGCGACACGACAACCCGGGGACCCATACTGAACGGGCGGCAGTCCCATACCAGGCAACACAATTCCACGGATTTCATCCACCATGCTCCAGATCAAGAAGTCTCACCAGCAGGGTGTCACCGTGCTGAGCCTCGAGGGGCAGTTGATTCATGGCGGCGAGACCCGGGTTCTGGCGGAGCAGTTGGCGGGACTCCTGCAGGCGGGCGAAACCCGGGTCGTGTTGGATCTGGCGGAAGTCGGGTTCATCGACAGTGCGGGAGTGGCCGAGTTGGTGGCGGGATACAGCAACCTGCGGCGTGCCGGGGGAGACCTGAAGCTGTGCCGGCCCCAGCCGATGATTGCGAAGGTGTTCCAGGTGGTGAAGCTGACCTCCCGCCTGGGAGTCTGCGACTCGGTGGCTGCCGGAGTGGCCAGCCTGGCGGCGACCCAGGCGGACGAGGCGGATACGGGGGGAGAGGGCTGAGATGGGCTCCGCGCGTTCCGCCATTGGAGAATTCCCGCCGGGACGCGGGGAGTTGCGGTATCTGTCCCGGGAGGGGGAATTGCGGATCTTCACCTCGCGGCCGGCCGCAGTGGGCGAGGGGCCGCTGCTGGTGGTCTTTCATGGGGTGTTGCGCAACGCCGCCGAGTATCGCGATCATACCGAGGCTCTGGCGCGGCGGTTGGGGGGAGCGGTGGCGGCTCCGTTGTTCGATGCCGAGCGGTTTCCCACCACCCGGTATCAGCAGGGAGGTGTCCTCCGCATGGGTCAGCCGGTGGCCGAACAGGATTGGACGTTCAGCCTGGTTCCCCCCTTGCTCGAGGCGCTCCGCGAGTCGTTGGGAGGGGGGGACCGCAAGGTCTACCTGCTGGGGCATTCCGGGGGGGGGCAGTTCCTGGCGCGGATGGCGGCTTTTGTTTCGCCGATGGCGGACCAGATCGTCGCCGCCAATCCCGGGACCCATCTGTTCCTGAATCGCGAGCATCTGTTTCCACTGGGGTTTGGCGGTTTGCCGGCCGCGTGGAGTGATGATGCGGTGTTGGAGCGTTACCTCGCCCAACCCCTGACGATCTACCTGGGGACAGGGGACATCGTGCGGGACGAGAACCTCGACGTCACACCCGGTGCGGACCGCCAGGGTCTGTCACGCTACGAGCGCGGGAGGCGGGCGTGGTTTCGAGGGCGGGACCTGGCGGAGCAGCGAGGCTGGCGATTCGCCTGGCGGCTCGTGGAGGCGCCCGACATTCCTCATGATCACGAGCGGATGTTCAATCATCCCCAGTGCCTGGTGGCTCTGCGGGATACCTGACGTTCCCCGGTGAACCACAGAACGACAACACAGCGAGACCAGAGCATGGAGCGGACCTTCCAGATTGCCGTCATTGCGGGGGATGGAATTGGCCCCGAAGTCACCCGGGAGGCACAACGTGTGGCCGATCGGGCGGCCGCCCTGGCGGGAGGCCGGTTGGAATGGCGGGAGTTCCCCTGGGGGACCGATTACTGGTTCGCCCACAGCCGCATGGCTCCTGCCGACTTCCTGGAGACCCTGGCATCGTGCGACGCGATTCTGCTGGGGGCGGTTGGACATCCCCGGGTGCAGGATCATGTCACGCTGAATGGGCTGCTGTTGCCGATCCGCCGACGGTTCGACCAGTATATCTGCCTGCGGCCGTCCTACCTGTACGAAGGGGTGGCCAGTCCGCTGGTGGGGAAACCGGCCGGCTCGATCGACATGCTGGTCTTCCGGGAAAACACCGAAGGGGAATATGTCGACGTCGGGGGGCGGGTGTATCGGGGATTTCCGGAAGAGACGGCACTGCAGACGGCGGTGTTTACCCGCCGGGGGTGCGAGCGGATCATCCGCGCGGCGTTTGAATCCGCGCTCACCCGCCCGCGTCGCAAAGTCTCGTCCATCACCAAGAGCAACGCCCAGGGGTACGGGATGGTCCTGTGGGACGAATGTTTCGCCCACGTCGCGGCCGACTATCCCCAGGTCACGACCGAGTCGTTGCTGATTGACCGGGCGGTCATGGAGTTCGTCCGTCAGCCGGAATCGTTTGACGTGGTGGTGGCCAGCAATCTGTTTGGGGACATCCTGACGGATCTGGGGGCCATTGTGGTCGGCAGCATGGGGCTGGCGGCCTCCGGCAACATCGACCCAACCCGCCGAGGTCCCAGCATGTTCGAACCGGTGCATGGTTCGGCCCCCGACATCACAGGGCGGGGGATTGCCAATCCGCTGGCGGCCATTTTGTCGGCCGCGATGATGCTCGAGCATCTGCAGTTGCCGAAGGCTGCGACGGCCATTCGGGACGGGGTTGCCCGGGTCTTGCGGCAAGGGGCGGTACGAACCCCCGATCTGGGAGGCCGTTCGTCCACCAGCGAGGTGGGGGAGGCAGTTCTGGGAACCTTGTGAGCCGCTGCGTTCCGCCTTCGGGTCGAGACCCCGGCTGACCCCGTTTGAGGGGCAATGACGGTCTCTTGGGCGATGGGCAGGGGAGAGCCGGGACTGCTACAATCGACCCCACGACTCTGGTGGTGGAACCCGCTTCCACGGACCGGAGGGCCAGTTCGGGGATCGGTCTCTTTCCGCGGGAGAATCGCCAGTGCGCAACGCTCTGGGCTTCATGCTGCAGATGGCTGTGTTGATGTTTTTGCCGCTGGTGATTGGCTGGCAACTGTTCTTTGGGTTTCCCCTGCTGGCGATGCCGGCTTCAACGCTGCTGGCGATCGTCTTGTTTTCTGTCGGACACGCACTGAGGCAGCGCTCATGAAGGGGATCCGCGGTGGGGACTGCCGGGGGCGGTGCCGTTGGCTTTGGTTGTGGGCCGGTTGTGTGCTGGTGCTGTGGTGCCCGCTGACCGCGGAGGTGTGCGCACAGGCCCGCAAACCCGCCGAGGCTGTTGAGGGTTCGCTGCCGCTGACCAATCCCCAGGCGACCCGCCGTTATCAGGCGGCTGAGGAGTTGCTGCTGGCCCAGCGGTGGAAGGACGCGCTGGATCAGATTGAACCGTTGCTGAACCAGCCGGGAACGGGGCTGGTGGATGTGGGACAAGGGCGGCAGGTTGGGGTCGAGCAGGCGGCCCGGATGCTGCTGTCGGGCCTACCGGGAGAGGCCTTGGAACGGCATCGGCGGCGGGTTGACCCGCTCGCCCGGCGGTGGTGGGAGTCGGCGACGGAAGTCGACCTGCGTCGGATTGTCGATCGGGCCTTTCACAGTTCCTTTGGTGACGACGCCCTGCTGAAACTGGGGGATCTCGCCTGGGAACGGGGTGATCCCTCGGAGGCGCGCGCGTACTGGGAGCGCCTCGTGCCGCCGTTCGTGGGGGCAACGCGACCGCCGGGAGTTCCTCCGGTGGCCTACTATCCGGACCCGCAGTTGGTTGGAGCGGCCGTCCGGGCCCGTCTGGTCCTGTCGAGCGCCGCCCTTGGTGACCGCGACCGGGCGCTCCGTGAACTGGCCACACTGCGTCGCGAGTTTCCGGAATTCGAAGAGCAGGGGCTCGACGTCGCAGGGAGCAGCTGGAAGGGACTGCAGAAACTGGTTGAGTCCGGGATGGGGACCACCTGGTCGGGAATCGATTCCTGGTCCACGCTGGGGGGGAGTGCGCAACGCGGTCAGGTTGCCGGTCCGGTGTCGTTGCCGACCGGAATGCGTTGGGAGCTGGAACTCACCCCCACCATCGTTGATTTCCAGGATCCGCGAGCGAATCGTGCCTTCGAAGACCGCTTCCAGATGCCCCCGCCGCAGTTGGGTCGACCGAATTCCAGGGTGGCGGTGCTGGCGACCTTTCCCGTGATTCATCAGCAGGGGGTATTCTTCTGCGATGACCGTCAGATCTGGGGGTTCGACCTCGCGGGGACGGGACGGGGTCAACCGCTGTGGGGCAATTCGCCGGTGTTGTTCTCTCTGGAGGAACGTCGCGATTTGCGAGGCCCACGGGCCCGGATTGGTCTCCCCGCCCATACGCTGACGATCGCCGATGACCGGCTGTTCGCTCGGCTGGGGGAATCGGTGGCCACCAGCGGGCCGGGGGGGCCGGGAAGCGTTCCGAGTACGCTGGTCTGTCTCGATCTGCAGCGTGAGGGAGAACTGACCTGGCAGGTCACGGCGGACCAGGTCGCCGACGAGGTGGGGGACTGGATTTTCTGCGGCGCTCCCTTGGCCGACAACGGCCAGCTGTGGGTCGTGTTGAAGAAGCTCGTTCCACAGCCGGTGTTGAATGTCGCCTGTCTTGAGCCAACGACCGGAAAGCTGCTGTGGAATCGTCGTATCCTGCAGTCTTCGGCGCTGTTTGGTGGCGACTTTGATGAGCAGCAGGGACTGCTGCTCTCGGCTGCAGATGGGCGGGTCTATTGCGGCACGAATCAAGGGTCTGTGATCGCACTGGAGGCCCGTCGCGGGACCATTCTCTGGGTGACGGGCTATGACCGGGACGAGGCCGAACGGATTCCCGATTGGCATGATCACCAGATTCTTGGTCCGAACCCCTGTGTCTGCGTTGATGGTCTGGTGTTCCTGGCTCCCCACGACTCGACCTCGATCGTGGCTCTCGACGGCGCCAGTGGCGTCCGGCTGTGGCAACGCCCCATTCCAGGAATTGCCCGGCAGGTGGTTGGTGTGCGGGAGGGGCGGCTTGTGGTTGCCGCCAACCAACTGTTTGGCCTCGAGGTCGACAGTGGTGAGATCGCCTGGTCGGTGGGGAATGAAAGTCCCGATTCCCGGACCCGTGGCCGCTGCGCCCTGGCGGCTGACTCGGTGTTTTGGCCGCGCGATACCGAGATTCTCGTGGTCGAGGCCCGGACGGGGCGACGGCAGAGGGAAGTCCCGCTGGCTGAGATCCAGCGGGCGGGAGGGGGCAACCTGGCCCTCGCGGATGGCTTTCTCGTGCTGGCTCAGACCGACCGGTTGCTGGTGTTTTGGGAGTATCTGGAGCGGCGGAAAAAGCTGGAGGAAGACCTGACGCGAACCGGCGGCTCCCGGGGAACTCTGGTGGCCGCGGCACTGCATGAGACGGCGAACCTGCGCGGCGAAGGGCCGCGCGATCCGGAGATTGAGCGCCGGGCCATCGACGCCTGGCAACGGGTGCTGAAGGAGCGGGGCCAGACCCCGGCGGCCGGTGAAAGGGGAGTGTTGTCGCGGATCCAGGTTCCGCTGTTTCTGGACGTGGGCCAGGCCCGGCGCGAGACGGGGGATTGGGAGTCGGCCCGGGAGCTGTTTCAGCAGGTGGGCGAACGGGCGCAGCGGCTCGAGGATCGGGCCGCTGCAGGAGTGCGGTCGGCTGATGTGCTGGCACGGCTGGGACGTTGGGAGGAGGCGGCCGCCGTGTGGACCCGGTTGCTGCAGGATCCCCTGATGGTGCGTTTGCCCCGGGAGCCGGGGGCGACCCGATCGATTGGTCAGACGGCAGTCATCGAGCTGGCGCGGCTGGCCCAGCTGAGACAAGGTTCCGTGGTGCCGCTGGCCATCTCGGAGGAGGGCGGGAACGATCAGCCCGTGCTGCCCGTCGCGAACGGACCTGCGGAACCGCCAGCCGCGCCAGCGCGGGTCCCGAACCGAGAGCCTGCGACGAGGGAGGTCTCGGGGCTGATCCCCGGTCGCACCTGGACTGTGCCGTTGCGGGAGGGGCGAATGCTCGCCTGTCCCTCCGCCGACTCGTGGGATGCCGACCAGGCCTGGGTGCTGGTGGCTGGTGAAGGTCTGCAATGCCACGACTGGGCAACCGGTGTCGTGCGCTGGTCGAGTCCGCTGGCGGAACGCCCCTTTTGGATGGGAGGTACGGTTGACTCGATCGTGCTGGCGACCAGTTCTCAATTGGTGGGATTGGATGCGCGAACGGGAAGGACCCGGTGGTCGCGGGCCGGGTGGGGGGAGCGTCTCTCTCACCCGCCGCGGCGTCTGCGGTGTGAAGGGTCGGGTCTGGTTGTCCTCGATCCGTTTCGGGGTCTCGAAGCAGTCGATCTCCGGTCAGGGATTTCACTGTGGCGATTTGCTGCCGACGGGGGAGCGGACGAGCGCGGGCCTGCCGGCAACCCTGGAGATCACAGACCAGGGCTGTCGCCGTACTGGGTGGTGCAGGATGGCCTGTTGGCGATCCAGACGGTGTCGCCCCCGAGGATTGTGTTTCTCGATACGGCAGATGGATTCGCCCGACACACGGTCTCCACGGCCGTCCGACCCTGGCGGGAAGATCCGTGGCCGCAGCCCGGCTCGGGCTGGGGGCTGGTGTGCCAGCCCGATCTGGTCCAGCGCGTGGAGCTGGATAGTGGAACGGTGGCGACGCTCGAGTTGCCGCCTGAGCGGAAATCACTCGAGGCAACCGGGGCGTCGGGGGGAGTGGACCAGGGGGGCTGGAGTGATGGAAGCGGAGTGCTGTTGCCGCGGAACGATCTCGAACTGCAATGGATTCCGTGGGGGAACGGGGGCCGCGGATGGAACCTGACCCTGCGCTCGCGGGGCACATGGGAGCGGCGGTTGGTGTGTCGCGATGAGCGGTGCCTGTATCTGGTTGACGGCGAGCAACTGTGTGCCGTCGATGTCCGGGGAGGGCAGGAAGTATGGAGACGGGCGTGGACGGGGTCTGGTTCCGGCGAGGTACGGCAACTGCGGCGTCAGCAGGAGTGGTTGGTGTTGGTGTTGGAAAATGCGGCCGGGGGACTTCAGGTGCAGCTGCGAGACCCTGCCGAAGGGGAGCTGAACTGGGTCTGCCGACCGCAGGGCGCCTTCCGCGACTGGCAAATTGTGGAGCGTGCCGGCGGGCTGGTGGTGCTGACCGACAGCGAATTGACCGTTGCGAAATTATCAGCCAGTCAGCACTGACGGGGCCGGGGCAGGGTGAAAACACAGCCTCCAGGGGAAAAGGGTTTTGCTTTTGGCGAGAAGACCTTCGGTGTGATCGCTGAAATGTTCGGCAGCACAGAGACCGCCCTCATCTGAGCCCGAGGCCATCTCGGAGTGTATTCACATGTTCATATTCTGGGGTAAATCAGCGGAAGTCCAGACTCCCAGTTGCAGGGGCGCCCGCGTCTGGACGCGCACGGTTTTCAAATCGGTTTTGCCGGTTGTATGAGGGGGTTAACCCTGAAAATATGGGAAAACAGGGGGGAAAGTCCCAAACATTGATTGAAGGGGGTCTGGGTAGAGTGTATAAGCTGGGGCTTCTGGGGAATTCGGTGGGGTGAGCCGTTTCCATTCATTGGATGCTCGAGTTGTCTCTTGGAGGTCGATCGAAATGGTTTTGAGGGCTGGGTTAGTCTTGCTTATGGGGTTGGCCGCGTTGGGGCCAGCCACATCGGAGGCGAACGGTGGTCGCCGGCGGTGCGGCACGGCGTGTGGTGCGGGTGCCTCGGCGGCATGGTCCGGAGCGTGTGGTGGTGGTTCCGCGGGATGCGGAACTGATGGCTCGGCCCAAGGTGGTGCTGGCGGTGCGGCCGGCGGCTACGGGGCGGGCGGTTATGCTGGCGGAGTGGCCGGCGGCGGTGCCTACGGCGGTTGTGCGACCGACTGGGTGGAAGTCGACCAGGTCGTCACGGTGAACCAGACGGTCACCGAGTACCAGACGGTCAAGGTGACTCAGTACCAGACGCAGCAGCAGCAGCGGACGGTCACCTATGTCGAGCAGGTTCCTGAGACCACCCA
>JBKDUK010000439.1:0-8509 GCA_046339535.1 Planctomycetaceae bacterium
TCATCACCGCCCTTTGCCCGGCGGCGTCCCACGCGTACGTGGTCCGGAAGCTGGGGGGCGCGGTGACGGTTCGCATCTGGCCGAGTTCGTCGTAGGTGGTGGTGTACCGACCGGTCTCGTTCTCCATCCTAGTCCGCTGGCTGAGCGAATCATAGACGAATGTCGCACGGGTGCCGTCGCCGTACTTCCGTCCGGTCACGTTCTGGTCGGCGTCGTACAGGTAGGTCGTCCGATAGCCCCGCGCGTCGACCCGGCCCGTTTGATTGCCCAGCGCGTCGTACAGGCTGGTCGTCCGCCGGCCGAGCGGGTCGATCCACTGCGTCCGCCGCCCTGCCGTGTCGTACGTGAACGTGTTCCGGCCTCCATTGGCGTCGAGCAGGGCTTTGGTCTGCCCGGCCCCGTCGTACACAGTGCTCGTCCGATAGCCCAGCGTGTTGATCGAGGCGACTGTCCGCCCCGCGGCGTCGTACAGGCTGGTCGTGAGGCGGCCATTGGCGTCTTGAGTCCGGCGGGTTTGGCCGGCGGCGTCGTACGCGAGCGACGTCCGGGCGCCGAGCGGGTTCACCGTCGCCACCGTCCGACCGGCCTGGTCGTACACCGTGGTGTTCCGATAGCCCAGCGGGCTGACGCTGGCGACCGCCCGCCCCGCCGCGTCGTACAGCGACGTTGTTCGGCTGAGGATTGGATTGATCGACGCCACCGGCTGGCCGGCCACGTCGTAGACCAACGTCGAACGGTAGCCGAGCGCGTCGATCGAACCGACAGTTCGACTCGAATTGGAGAGAACGCGGCGACGGGTGGACCGTCCAATTGGACGGCGATCCGTCTCACGCGGATTCACGAGATCAAGTCGACGATGCCGTTCGACATTCCGCGGTCCGAGACGTCGGAGACGGGGCTGACCGCGGCGTGAATGTGACTCTCGGGCTACCTCCTGATTCGACAGACGATGCTCCTGGGGGCGTTCCGGTCTGGGCACAATCCCCGCCAACTGCGTTTTGGCCATGTGCGGCAAACGATCAGGGCGTCGTGGGGGCCGATGGCCGGCCGGTCCGTGGAAGTGTCGGACAGGCGAGCGAGTACCCGGATCGAGGGAATCGGGACGGTGTTGGTCGGGAATCGGCCGAACCGGGTCGAGCCGAGAGCCGTCAAGCGGCGACCGAAACCACACAAGCTGCTGCCGGTACCGCGCGAGAAGGCCCGCGTGGCGGCGCGGCTCGGCGACGAATCGGAATGGCACCCGCCGAGCCACGCTGGGCGACACGCATAAACCAGACGCCAGGCCGAGTCCCGCCCGGCCGGACGATTGACGGGAGGCTGGACAGCGCACAACGAAGTCGGGGACGGACGTCGAGCGACGCTGCGCGCGGAGGTCGCCGCAACGGCACCCGGGCCCGGCGCGACTCTGGGCCGATTTGGGCCCCGCGTCAGCGCCGCCCACGAGGGGCAGCCCGCCGCGCGAAAACACGTACGCTGGGCGGCAGTGCCACTGACTCCCGAGCCCTATTGCCCCAGTGGTTTACTCGGCGGAATGCCGCTCAGGGGAGCACAAATGCTGAAAAGCGACAACACAGTGGCGACCTTCTATCAGCACAATATGTGGTTCCCAGTTTTCCAGCGAGCCGCCAACCCAATCTATTTGGCCCTCGAATCACTATCAGCATTCGACAGATTCTTGGATGAAAGCTCGATTCCGTACGACATTCGGTCATTCAACATCCACTTTTCGCCAGAGACCGCATGAGCGAGTGCTTCGGGAAGGTGGCGTCCAGTCCCCAAAAACACCACAACATCGCAAAAACGCGCCAGCTTCGGCGAGAAAAACACAGTATCCGCGTTCGTCGAGCAACCCAAGTCAAAACCGTAACTTGCCAATCCAATTTGAAACACTGCCTCGCTCGTGTAGACATCAATGAATGCCGATGGACCACCGCCGTAACCGCCCCCGCCGTTGATTAAAAATCCATGACGGAGATGCAAATGGTTCACAAAGGAAAAAAGTCGAGTCAAGGCGACTTCATCGACACACCGAATCGCTGGAATTGCTGTTTCCGCAGCCTCACCTTCTGGCCCACGCAATGAATCGTGCTCACTACGACCATTATGAATGACGATTTGTCGCACTCTCAAATTCGTTGGCTCGCTCGAGTTGTCAATGATTCGCTGAAACAGGGACCACGTGGGATTCTGGACGTAGTGCGGATCCGAGGAGATCCTCCATGCGAACGCCGGAAGGTCGTCGTCGTCGCCGACACTTTCGACACTGTCGTCGTCCTCTTCATCTGAGGGGTGGCACCTTCCACCTGGGCTGGCACCATTGCAATCTGGCATCAGACCGCCAAAACATCCAAGGATCGCTCCGGAAAACAAAAAACCTCGTCGGGCCTGCATCATCTTCTCTCTTGGAAATGGCTATGGCAGCCTGGGATGGTTGGATGTGTCCGCGGTCCGCGTTGGACTCGATCTCCCGACGAACTGAAGTCGCAACTTTTCGTCGACGCTTCTCACCAATTGTTCCAAGTTCGTTCACCAGAGCGTTTCACCATCCTCTCCATCTCGCAGTGCTATCTGCGCGATGTCCCGCGTGTCAAGGGACCTGCCTGACAATTTCTTGCGCAAAGTGAACGGGAGCGTCAAAGGGGACAGGTACAGATTCCCTCAACCCGGGGATACTCACGGTGTTGAGGTTGTGTGTGCCGAGCAAACGGTCGCCAACTCAAATCACCCGGCGCGACGCGAAGCCACCTGCCGGATGGGGGATTGTTTGGATGCCTCACGGACACGGCCGCACACGACGGTCGGGGGGCCGGTCGGCGTGCAGCGCCCGCGTGGGTCCGGTTGAGCCTCGATTTCTGGCACCGCCTGCGGGGTGCTGGCGTTTTGGGGGGCGTCACCGGGGGTGGTCACTGCGCTCGCCCCCCGGAAAGCCCGCCCCTCAGGAGCGCCGTCAGCGACTGATTCCGGCTCGCGCCATCAGCCGTGCCCCCAAATTGCCTGGTCCTGTCCCACGCCGTATACTCCAGTGAGTCTGCGGGACAACCGCTGACAGCCCGCACGACGGGAGGGAGAGAGTCGCCAGACGGACGGATGAACACACAGCCCAGCACGCCGCCGACAGTGTACGTTCTCGCTGGTCCCAATGGGGCCGGGACGACGACGTTCGCTGCGGAATGTCTGCCAGAATTCGCGAAGTGTCGTGAATTCCTGAACGCCGACCTGATTGCAGCGGGCCTGTCTCCTTTCGATCCGGAATCGCAGAACGTCAGGGCGGGACGATTGCTGCTGCAACGGATTGGAGAACTGGCGAAGCAACGAACCGACTTCGGGTTTGAGACGACCCTTTCAGGGCGCACCTACTTCAAGCTGCTGTCTGATCTGCGGAACAGCGGCTACCAGATTCTGCTGTTCTTCTTGTGGTTGCCCAATTCCGCGATGGCGGTGGCTCGCGTCGCGAATCGGGTCAAACAAGGTGGGCATCACGTTCCAGAGAGCGAGATTCGACGACGATACGACGCGGGCATGCGAAACCTGACTGGTCTCTACCGACCGATTCTCGATGGCTGGTGGCTCTACGATGCGTCCCGGTTGCCGCCCACGCTGATCGCCTCGGAAGAAGACCAGAAACTCACCGTGACACAGCAGCGGCTGTTTCGCCGATTCGAACAACTCGAGAAGCAAGTCCATGACGAAAACAATTAACCATTCGCTGACGAAGCTCGCCGACGCCGCCTTCGAGCAAGCCGCCCGGAAGGTGATCGAGCGGGCCCGACAAACGGGGACGCCCGTGATCGTGTGGGAAGACGGTGCCGTGACAGAGGTGCAGCCAGACGACATGGGCGAGACCGGTCACTTGTTGACACCCCACGGCTCGAACCCCCGGCTACCCTCTTGAACCCCTTCGGGGAGGTCGTGCCGGGAGCGGACTGTTTGGGGCGAGGCGACGCATGTTGAACCAGAGCCAACGGGGGGACGGTGGATTCGAACAATGTCGGTGGCGACGAACCTTCAGGTTTGTCGGTCCCGTCGGCGATGATCGGGCGATGGATCGGGAAAGCGCTCGTTGGGGCAAATCCGGCATGATGGCAATCCCTCCTTGATCGGCCTCCCCGCGCGATCCCAATCCAAGTATGTTGGAAATCGAAGCACGATCGGAATTTGACATCGGCCGGAAGACGTCCATCGACATCGCCCTTCGCTCACCCCGTCCGGCCTGAAACTTGCGGCCCAGACGGGGCTTAAGAAGGTAGCCGGGGGGTTGGAGCGCAGCTCGCCCCCCGGCTACCCTCTTTGACCCCGCCGGGGTCGGTTGCGGTACGGGGCGGAGGGGCAGCAGGCGTCTCGCGGCCCAAGGGGCCAGCCGTTCTCCCAGCCCGGCCCAGCGGGCCGGGTAGGACCGACCACGACCTGTGCCGGCCCAACGGGCCAACCATTCCTCGCGCTGCCCGCGCGGTTCGTAGAACGATTGGCCCGTTGGGCCGGACGGGGTGGTGGGGGCAGCCACCAGGGCCTTCGACCCTGGCTGGGAGAACGGCTGGCCCTTTGGGCCGAACGACGGACCGTGCGGAAATCGGGACCCGTTGCCTTGGTCCGCCGGTCTCCTGGTCGAATCTCTCGGACTCTGGCCGCGCAAGAAGCTCAAATCCGGCTATCATTCCAGGAGACGAATCCACAGACCCTGAGACCAAACGCATGGACTTGCCGATCAGGTTTCCCTCCGACTCGGATGTGATCGCGGAAGAAGCCGCCCGATTCAGGGCGCTGTCACCCTGAGCACGAATGCGATCGATTGGCAATCTCCTCGAGGCCGGCGTCTGGATGATGCGGCAGTCGCCGAAAGCCGCCTTCCTTGAGGAGTAGACACGGCACAACGAGGAGCTCGCACAAAGGAACATCAAGGAGTTTAACGCCCTCCATGCCAATTTAAACTGACGCCCTTGCAAACGAATTGGTGAGCGCCGTCGAACTGCTTGCTGAGACATTCGCAGCCCGATCGATTTAATAGGCGTTCTTGGGCGGGCTGGCAACAATGCTGCGCGGCCGGCCGCGATTCACCCAGGATGTTGATCTGTTGTTGGATGTTCCCCAACGGGCGCTCCCGGGATTGTTCGACGACCTTCCATCGATGAACCGGTCCCCTTCAACGGCCCCTGCGACGCTCTGGCCGGGGGCGGAATCACAGATGGTTTCGTGCCGCAGCGTGGTTTGGTAACGTGATTTCACGCCGCGAACGTCGATTCTTGAGAAGGTGAGTCGTGACGACACCCTTGGTCGAACAACTTTATCGGGAGCGTCTGGACGTGCTCTCTCCGCAGGAGCGGATCGCACGCTGTGCAGCCCTTTTGAAATGGAGTCGCGATTTACTTGCCCGGCAAGTCATCGCGGAGTTGGGTGAGGTGTCTGAAACGCGGTTGAAGTGGGAGGTTGCCAAACGCATGTATGGAGCCGATCCTGTGGCCAGGGCATTGATTGAGCGAAGGCTGGCCGATGTTTCCGGTTGAGGCATTTCAAGACACGGTTGGCAAACTGGCTGGAATTCTCGAATCTCTCGGAATCCGATTTCATCTGACGGGCGGAGTGCGCTGTTCTCTCTTCGGATGCTGGATGTGGTCGATGGCGAAATTGACCAAGTCGCGTCCCTGGTGTGCCGAGCCAAGCCGGGTTTCGAAAATCGATGGGCCCGGGATACCCGGGGCCGACGCCGATTCACGCCCGACATCCCGGAGCGCACAAATCCGCCGGCCGAATCATTCCTGACGGGAATGCATACCCTAGCCCGGGGTTGGCAAGCGAAGCGCTGGCTACCCCGGGTCTGCGCCCCAAACGGCACTTCATTCCTGAAGGGAATGCATATGGGGGACCTGCTTTCGACTCGGCCCGTGACAAAGATCCCCTGCGCGGCCGCGCCATGCCTCGTGGTCCACGCTTCGTGCCCTATGCAATTCGCCTCCCCGCGCGGTCGCCCCGCCCCGGCCTATGCAATCCCTACAGGATTGAGTTCTGTCTGGGGTCCGTAACCCGGGGTAGCCACGTACCGTGGCAACCCCGGGCTAGGATATGCAAGTCCTTCAGACTTGTTCCGGCCCCGGACGTTTTCCGCTTGGCCAGGCCCAATTTCGGTTCCGTTGTGGGCTCGACGACCGATTCCCGCCCACGTCCACACGACCCACGGTTTTTGAGGTGACAAAGCACTTGGCAGCTTCCAGAGCCGCGTAGACCTTGCCATGGGCGCGGAGCCAGGTGAGATCATCCGCCTCTGCCTTCTGTCGCACCCGTTGCAGAAATTCCACGGTTTCCGATTCAAGACACGGTTCACTGGGATCGTCTTCCGGAATCACCATCTCGATTTGGACGGCAATCACGTATTTCTCTGTCTGAACGAATCTTGTCCTGACAACTCGCTGTCCGGGAATCTTCATGCGCGGTCCTCGTCGAAAAGCTTCGTTTGCCTGCGGCCATCCCGAATTCTATCGCCCTCTGAACACACACCAGGCATCCGAAATTGACCAAGTCGTCGTCTCAAGTGTGCTGGAAAGTGGTCCGGGAGACCATTCGCAATCGTGCATGCCCCCCCCAGTCGGACCGCAAGTCCATGACGTGAAATGGTTTGCGTTTTGTGTTTTGATCTGCATTCAGACCATGGCCCGGTCCTGAGACTTTGGGGCCTGAGACTTTGGGTCCTGAGACTTTGCCAGCCACCTCGGGGCCCCGTCGCAGATCCCCGGACTCCCGGTTCGATTTCTTGCCTCAGAAGTCGTCGCTGATTCCTCTGGAACACCCTTCGGGGTTCAGCACCGCGTTGGCCCGTGTTCCGGGGGTACCGCGGTGCGGAACCCCCGGCTACCCTCTGGGGCCCCTTCAGGGCAGCAACTCGTCGGCCGGAGGTGATACGGGATGGCCCTGTCGAATTCCGGATGCACGGCCCACGTCGATGCCGAATTCCGCCTGTGGGGCCTGCCGGGGGAAATCGCGGGATCTCCAACGTGCCGCAAACCAAGCAGTTGTGGGCGGTGTGGGTGGCTCTCCCGCACTTTCCAATTGAATCCATCGGAGTTGACCGATACATTCAAAGAGACACGTTGGCCGAGCTTCTTTCGGGCTGCGGTTGTTTGGTCTTTTGATGCCGTGTTGGACGGCGGGGTTTGAGCCCATGACGATGACTTCCTGCCAGCCGCCCGAACATGCCGGTCACGCCTTTGGCGGCTGGCACGCCCGCGAGCCTGAGGGGCTGGCTCTGGTCGACCGCCGGGGGATGCTCAAGGCAGGGATTGCCGGTCTGGCGGGGCTCAGTCTGCCCGAACTCCTCGCGCAGCGGGCCCAAGCGGCCGCCGAAGGACGCCCCCTCTCGCGGAAAAGCGTGATCCTGCTCTGGATGGCCGGGGGACCCAGCCATATCGACACGTGGGATCCCAAACCCGATCGCCCCTTCATGAACCGTGGGCCGTTCGGCGTGACGCAGACCAAGCTGCCGGGGGTGCAGATCTGCGATCGCCTTCCCAAGCAGGCGGCGATGCTCGACAAGTTCACCCTCATCCGCTCGGTCGACGCCCGGTTCAGCAATCATGAGCCGAACACCGTCTTCCAGTCGGCCAACCTCGCAGCCGAGCCCCGCACCAATCCCGAGGCCGAGCAATACCCGGCCATCGCCTCGATCATCGCCAAGATGCGGGGGGCCAATCACCCGGCGCTGCCCGCCTACGTGGCGTTTCAGAAGTCGCGCTCGCACCTCGCCTACGCGGGCTACCTGGGGAAGCAGTACGACCCGTTCCTGGGGAACCAGGCGGCCCGGCTGCCGGTCTACGACAATGTCGGCCATGACCTGGGAACGATGGCGGGAGGCGAGATCTTTCACCTCCCCGGCAACCTCAGCCTCGAACAGATCCACACCCGCCGTTCCCTGGTGGAACGCTTCGACCGTCTGCGCTCCGATCTCGACCAGCAGGGGACCATGGAGGCGATGGGAACGTACAACCGGCAGGCGGTGGAGATGGTGCTGGGACGGCAGGCCCAAAGCGCCTTCGACATCGAGCAGGAGCCGGCGGCCACCCGCGAACGCTACGGCAAACATCTCTGGTGCCAGCAGGCGTTGCTAGCCCGCCGGTTGGTCGAGGCCGGGGTCTCGTTCGTGACCCTCGACCTCAGCTATCACACCGCCTCGGGGACCTGGGACACCCACGGCGACAACATCCCTCCCTACGGCGGCATCGAACGGGGCCTCGGCCCCCTGTTGCCCCTGTTCGACCATCTGATCACCACCCTGGTGTCTGATCTCGACCAGCGCAGCCTGCTGGACGAGGTGCTGGTGATTGCCATGGGGGAATTCGGCCGCACCCCGCAGATGGGAACCCAGGACAGCACCGATGGCCGCAACCACTGGCCGGTGGTGATGTCGATGTGCCTGGCCGGCGGCGGGATGCGCCACGGTCAGGTGATTGGCGCCAGCGAAGCGGATGGGGGGAACATCAAAGAACGCCCCGTCACCCCGCAGGACCTCGCGGCGACCATCTTCCGG
>JBKDUK010000440.1:0-20649 GCA_046339535.1 Planctomycetaceae bacterium
GGGGTGGTCGCTGCGCTCGACCCCCGGCTAATTTCTGTCACCCCTACCGGGGTGGGTCGTGCCGGGATCGGGCGGTCGGTGCGCGAGACGCTGGCTGTGGGCGTCGGGACCTTTCCCGGCCCGCTGGGCCGGGCTGGGAAATGGCTGGCCCTTTGGGCCGACCCGTTGGAGGGCGGTGTGTGGAGGGGACCCGCGGGATGATTGATTGCCGGCGTTGTTTGTGTTCACCCGCGTTGTCTGACACCCATGCTGGGTGCTGGCGATGTGTGATAAGGCGGGGCGGTTTGTTTTCGACAAATTAGAAAACCGGCCCTGCGAGATGACCTGGGGATCGAGTGGGGATTCCTCCGTGACGACCTCTGTCTCGGTTTGTCAGTCCCCAATCCGGGACAACCAGAGCCAACCCGTCATGAGGCGTCGAAACGCGCGAGGCCGAGACGGGCAGGGCCGCGATCCCGACAGAGAAATTGACTCATTCGGTGTCGTCCAGTAGTCTGCGATGCGCGAGACAGAGAGAACAAACGCACCCGTTCCAAAACCATGGCTGACCCGGCTTACCAGCTATTTCTTTCTTACGCCGCGGAGGATCGCGAGTTTGTCGAGACTCATCTTCTGCCGGGGCTCAGACGCCTGCCGATTCAGGTGTTCTACGACCGTGAGCTGCCGCATGGGCAACCGCTGCACACGATTTTCGACGAATTGGCCCGTGCCCAGGAAGTGCTGGTGCTGATGACCTACGCCGCGATGGAGAGCTTTTGGGTTCTGGCCGAAGTCGGCGGGGCCCTCACAACCCACAAGACCTTGATTCCCATTTGTTAAGGACCGACAATTGAAGAACTACGGAATCTCGGGTTGAGTGAACTCCTGGGAAGTCCGAAGTATCTGAACTGGAACGATCGCGAGTGGATCAAGTCTCTTCAAGATCTTGAACTGCGGTCACAGAAACGTCACAGACGCCAGCCGAGACGTCACTCATGAGCCCCGCCAAGGCAACCGAGCCCCAGGTTTTTCTGTCGTACGCCGCCAAAGATCGGACGGTGGCCGGACAGATCGCGGATGCGCTGGAGCAGCGGGGCGTCCGGGTGTTCCGCGATGACCTGGCGTTGGTGGCGGGGACCGAACTCCGGGCGGATTTGACTCAGGCCCTGGGGAAATCGGCGGCGGTGGTGCCGGTGCTGTCGGCCAACTCGACCCGGTCCACCTGGGTCGAGCGGGAATTGCAGCTCGCCCTGAACAAAGTCCCGTATGTGTTCCCGGTCCTGCTGGACACCGCCGGCCGGGGGACGTGGGTCTGGCCTTTGGTCTCGCACCTGCAGCCGGTGCAGATGCGCCGCGGGGCCGCCGCCCGGCAGAAGGATCTGGAACTGCTGGTCGATGCGGTCGAGACCGCTGTCCGCACTCCGCGACCGACCAAACCCCTCCCCCCCGCGCCGGGCGGCCGGAGACCGCGAGAGTTGACCCGGGGAAAGTAGAGCGGTCGAGACGCGAACGGTGGGGGTTGGCGTGGGCGACCTGCGCTGCCAGGAGTCGGTCGACGCTGAATTGGCGATTGGTTTTTTGTGTCGTCTGGCGAATGCGCTGTTGGGGCGACGACCACGCCCACCGTTGCCCCTCGGTCGGGGTCACCGCAATTCGCCGGAGGTTGCGCGAAGCGACACCTCCGCTGGCCCGCCCCGCACGGGCGTGGCACTTCGAATGGGGCGTGTAAACGCTCTGGATCGCCAACCGGCGTGGGCTGTCGCCCAGGGAATGAGCGGGGGGAGCCGGAGGGTTGGCTTGCCGGCGGTTTTTTGTCGGGCAGGTTGGAAAACCTACCCTACGGACGGACGGACGAGCGGGCTGGGTCGGGCGGTGGATGGGAGGGGCGGCAAATGGGGGGAGTTGGGGGAGAGATTCACGGCTCAGCGGCGGCGAATGCCGGGGCTCGGGGGAAATCCTCTTGGTGCGCTGGCGAAATCTGACGTAGAATGAGTGTGTCAGCAAGGAGGCTGGCCTATGTCGCGTGCCAGGGAGTTGGTGCGGCCCGCCCTGGTGGGTCGCTGGAGTGCCTGCTGGGGTTCCTTCTGGTCTGTGGTCTGTGCCATGTGTTGGCTGGTGAAACACATTCTGCTCGTGGTGGTGGCCGTGCAACTCGCGGCCCCTGCGGGCTGGTGTTGCCGGTTGACTCCCGCCGCGGGCTGCGAGACCAAAGCGGCCGTCCGCAAGTGCTGCGCCCCGCATGGTCCGGCCGAAGCCCCCCTGCCGGTCTCGGCCAATTTCTGCTGCTGCCCCAAAGCGGCCACCCTCGCCAAAACAGTCGAGGCACCCGGTTCGCAGGAATCGGACGAAACGCTTCCTCCCCCCACACACGAACCCCGCCGGTTTTCGAGCGGGGTCATTTTGGATCGTTCACTGCATTATGCATTCGAGGCGATTTCCCGCCAGGGGGGATCGCGGCATGTGGAGCTGTGTCTCTGGCTCTGTTGAGAGTCGGCCAGACGCACCCCGTTTGGGAATTTCCCGGGTTTGACGCGGCTGTGCCGTGCGAATCCCCCCCTGCGGCCGGCCCACCGTCACGCGACGGTTCGCCGGATCCTGGGGAGTCTGGTCTGCTTGCGGACTGTTCGCTGCGGAACGTTCCGCACCGGTCTGTTGGTCCGGCTGGTCCCCCGACCGCGGAGTCTTGTCCCGACCGCCCCAGGCGGTGGGTCGGTGTGCGGACTCTGCCCCTGATTTTGTTCATCCACACCATTTTGGAGATGATTCCATGTCGGCTTTCAAGACGTTCTGTTTCGGATTGGCGTTCGCCTCCCTCGTGGGGGTCGGCTACACGATGACCAATAGCGCGGGCAGCGCCCAACCCAAGGCGGGGCTCTCGTGCTGTGCCAAGGATTCGCAGTGCTGCTCTTCCGGCGGTGTCTGCTGTACGGGTGAGGCCGCCTGCTGCCAGGCGGGAACCTGCAGCACCACCGGCTGCACCGAAGAGTGCTGCTCTTCGGAGTGCTGCGGCAAGGAGTGCTGTGCCAACGGCTGCTGCGCGGGCAAGGCCGCCAAGTCGGCCAGTTGCTGCCAGGAAAAGTCGGCCTGCTCGGCCAGCGGTGCGGCCAGTTGCCCCCACGCCGACAAGGCGTGTGACGAAGGCGCAAAGTGCCCGCACGCCGGTGAATAACGGGGACTGACCTCCCCTGCCCCGCACCGGGTGGCGTGAGTTGCCCACCGGCACGGGCGTTCCGATCTGACCGGGGAGTCCAGAGGCAGTTTCTCTGGGCTCCCCGGTCTGTTTTTGGTACAGCCAGGCCCCGCTGACTGGCCCGTTGCCGCGGAATCTGGCGGAGAAAGCCGGCACCGCGACACCAACCCCCCCGCCAGCGGGTAGATTCCCCAGAAGACAGGCCGTTGCCTGCTTGAGATTTCCCTCGGCCCCCAGAGAACCCGCCATGATGGCTCGTTTGCTTTCCCGCACGACGGCGTCCGCCTTCACATTCGTCCACTTCTGTCTGGCCGGGTGGGCGCTGACCTCGCCGCTGCTGGAGTCGCGGGCGTCGGCCCAGGTCGATCCGCAGGCCCCCCTGCTGATTGTGAACGTGGCCAGTTTCGAGCGACTGCTGGGGCAGGTGGCGACGACGTTTGAGGCGGCCGGACGTCCCGAGCTGGCGGAATCTCTGGGGGGGCAGCTCGCCCGGGTGAACGATCTGAAGGGGTTGAACCGCAATCAGTCGATGGGGGTGATGCTCTACCTGACCGGGTTCAGCCCGACCACGGTGGCGTATGTTCCGGTCAAGAACATCGACGACCTGATGAAGACCGCCGAGCTGGGGCCAGTCTCGACCACCAAGGTGGGAGAGGACCGGTACGAGGTCAAGGCCCGGCAGCAGACCCTGTATGTGAAAATGCAGGGGAACTACGCCTTTGTCTCGAACGATTCTTCGGCGGTGAACCTGGAGTATCCCGACCCGGCCGCGACCGCCAAGCGGTTCTCGGCATCGTACGACGTCTCGGCGGCGGTCAGCCTGAAGAGCCTCGAACCGGCGACCCGGCAACTCTTCTACAACATCTTCAAGGCCCAGGCCGAGAATGGCCTGCAACGCCGCGACAACGAACCCGAGGCGGCCTGGGAGATGCGGAAAGCCGAGGGGGAACGGACGCTGGCGGTGATGGAGATCTTGCTGAACCAGGGGAATGAGATTCTGGTGGGCTGGACGATGTCTCCGGTTGAGAAAGCGGCGGCCCTCGAGGTGGTGATTACGGCGAACCAGGGGAGCGAGTATGCGGCGTACTTCGCCGAGATCCAGGGGGCCCGCAGCCGGTTTTCGAACCTGGTGAACACCACCAACCCGATGTCGCTGTCGTTGTCTTGGAAGCTCGACAAGCCGAGCCGCAAGTCGATGCGGACGATGCTGGGGGTGGCGCAGAAGGAGATGTTCAAGCGGATGGCGGCGGACGACGCGAATGCCGAGGATGCGAATCATCCGATCCGGCAGTTGTTCTCGGTGCTGGACGCCACGGTGGCGGAGGGGCATGCCGACCTGCTGATGCAGATGGTGGGGACGGCTCCCGGGCCGTTCAGCCTGGTGGGGGGGATGAAGATGGAGGACACGGGGACGTTGTCGAACGCCCTGCTGGACGTGCTGGGGCGACTGAAGGGGCGGCCAGGGATTGCCGACGTGCGGCTGAACAGCTCGACGCACAACGGGGTCGACATTCACCGGATTGAGCCGGCCGGTCAGGGGAGTGGACGGGAGCGGCTGTTTGGCGGTCCTCCCTCGATCTACCTGGCGGTCGACAAGTCGGTGCTGTGGTTCGCGGTGGGGGCGGAGAAGGCTCCCGGCGATCTGAAGAAGGCGATGGACAAGGCGGCCGAACCGCGGAGTGAGACCGCCGCGGCGGTGCCGATGCAGATGGTGATGAACTTCGCGAGCTTCAGCGAGATGTTCGATCCGCAGCAGCAATCGGACGGATTTGCGGGGCGGGCCCGGCGGGCGTGTGGCAAGGGGGGCGACGCGCTGCGGATGGAGGTCTTGCCGGTGACCGACGGGATGCGGTTCCGGGTGCAGTTCGACGAGGCGTTTTTGCGGCTGGCGGGAGCCGAGGCGGCCCGGCGCATGGACCGCGGGAACTGAGCGTGGGCTGGGTGCGGCGCGCGGTCGTGGCGACCGCGCGCCGATGCTGGTCCCGAGACTCCGCTGCTGCGAGACTCTGGTCACGCGAGACCTTGGTCCGGCGAGATTCTGGTCCTGCGCGAATGGGGCTGTCTGGTCCCCCGGCCTGCGGCTGGGGGGGGTTGTGTTTTCCTGATCCTGCTGTTGCGTCTTCCGCATGCCCGGCGATGCTGTGTTGAGTTCGGCTGAACGCTCCCGAGGGGGGCGGTACGAGTTGTTCCTGTGGGATTTTGACGGAACGCTCGCTCATTCGTGGCCGCAGGGTCTGAAGGTCTTCAACGAGATTGCCGCCCGTCGGGGGTTCACGCCGATCACCGATCCGCAAGCGCTGCGGAGAATGCGGCCGCGGGAGTTTCTGAAGCAGCACCGCATTCGGCTCTGGCACATTGCGGGCCTGGTGCGCGAGTGGCAGCGGGGGATGGCCGCCTACATGTCTGAGGTGGAACTCTTTCCCGGCATTCTGGAAGCACTGCAGACGCTGCGGCAGGCGGGGGTACGGCATGGGATTCTGTCGTCCAACACGGTCGACAACATCCGCTGTTGCCTGCGGAGCCGGGGGATTGAGGAGATGTTTGAGGTGATTCAGTCGGCCCCCCGTCTGAGCGGCAAGGGGCGGGCGTTGCAACGGCTGTTGAAAGAGCGGGGAGCCGATCCTGCGCGGGTGGTCTATATCGGGGATGAGGCGCGGGATGTGCTGGCGGCGCGGAAGGCGGGGGTCAGCAGTGGGGCGGTCGGCTGGGGACTGCATCCCCTCGACCAACTGGCGGTTCACTCTCCAACGCATCTGATCGCGACCACCGACGCGCTGCCGCTGCTGGGTTGAACGCGGGGTCTGGAGCGCGTGCGAGAGAGTGCGCGCGGCGGGGACGCCACTGGCGGGGGGCGTTTCAGGGGGTTGTGGAGACAGCGGGGAAGCGCTCGACGAGGGAGCCCCAGCCATGGGGGGGGTGGACCTGCGGGTGCAGGGTGTGGGCGAGAACCTCGAGTCCGTCGATGAGGCGGGGGCCGGACCGGCTGAACCAGGCGTTGCCATCCATCAGATAGAGTTCGCCCCGGCGGGTGCAGGTCCAGTCGGCAAAGTCGGGGGCGTGGCGGAGCGACGGCAATTCCTGCCGGCTGCGGGCGAGATCAAATCCACAGCAGGCGACCACCAGCACTTCGGGGTCGGCCTGGGTGATCTCGGACCAATCGAGGCGGCGGGAGGGTTGTGCGGGAATACCCGACACGCTGTGCCCCCCGGCCCACTCGACGAGCTGGGGAGTCCAGTGGCCGACGTTGAAGGGGGGATCGACCCATTCGAGGATGAGGGTGCGGGGGCGATGATCGATCGGGGCCGAGCGTGCGCGGACCGCCTCGCAGCGGGCCTGCCAACCGGCCACCAGCCGCTGGGCATTTGGGAGAGTGTCGGTTGCCTGGCCGAGGTCGAGGAAGGCCGCGAACAGTTCGTCGAGGGTCTGCGGGTGAATGGCGAGAAGTTGGGGGGGACCGGGGAGTTCCCGGAGGACCTGCTGCAGATCGCGGGTCCCTACGGCACAGACATCACACAGCGACTGGGTGACAATGAGGTCGGGTGCAAGGGACTGGAGGCGGGGGAGATCGAGGGCGAGGGTGGAGCCGCCGGCCAACGCCTGATCGCGGACCGCCTGGTCGATCTGCAGGCTGGAGAGGTCGGGGTCGAGGAGGGAGCGGGAGACCCGGGGGAGGTTCTGGATGGCGGGGGGAAAATCGCATTCATGACTGACCGCCACCAACTGTTCTTCGAGACCGAGCAGGCAGAGCAACTCGGTGACGCCGGGCACGAGGGAGACGATGCGTCGCGGGGGGCGGGGAGATGTCATGGGGGGGACTCTCTTTGCGGGAGCCGGGGCCGATTGGGGCGGGCCGATGGTGGACTGGCGGTTGGAGTGGTTCGGTGGGCTGGGGATGCGGGGCGGGTGGGTGCGGAACAGGGAAATGAAGTGCGGGGGAATGTGGGTCGGGGTCAGATCTGGAAATTCAAGTCCGGGTGCGACAACGACTTGGAGAAAGCCATCTTGACCACCCGTCTGGGCCCGGTAGAATCCCTTTCCGCTGTCTCCGCAGTCGATTGTAACGCGGCGGGCTGAACCGGGAGCGCTCCGGGATGCCTGAAAAGACGATGAAATGAGGCGGACCACTCCCCTGGAAGGATCCGGGGCAGGCCGAAGGATCAGGATGATCCCTTCTGCAACGGGCATGGCCTTCCCGCAGGTCTCGGGAGTTGATTGTGAATCGTCTGTTGAACGACGATTTCAAAGAGCAGGTGCGCAGCCGCACCGATTTGCTTTCCCTGGTGGGAGAGAGTGTCGCGCTGCGCCCCCAGCGGGGTGGTCGGGACTACGTGGGACTCTGTCCGTTCCACGAAGATCACAACCCGTCGATGCACGTCTACACCGACCGGCAAAGTTTCCGCTGTTGGGTGTGTGACGCGGGGGGGGACTGTTTCAGCTTTGTGATGTTGCGGGACCGGGTGGAGTTTCGCGAGGCGCTCGAGTTGCTGGCGAACCGGGCGGGGCTGGAGATGCCCAAGCAACTGCGGCCGGGGCCCACGGGCCCGACGGTCGACGCCAAGCAGAAGATGTACCAGGTGGTCGCCTGGGCCGAGCAGCAGTTTCATGAGTTTCTGCTGGAGTCGCCGACGGCCCTGCGGGCGCGGAAGTATCTGCGGGACCGGGGGATCAGCGACGAGTCGATGGTGCGGTTTCGCCTGGGGTACCATCCCGACGAGTGGGAATGGCTGATTGGTCGGGCGCGGGGCAAGTACACGATTGCCGACCTGGCGGGCGTGAAGCTGGTCAAGGAGCGGGAGGGTCGGGGGGGCTGGTACGACTGTTTTGTGGACCGGGTGTTGTTTCCGATCCGCGATGCGCAGCGGCGGCCGGTGGCGTTTGGGGGGCGGGTGTTGCCCGACAGCCGGTACGCGGACGGGCCGAAGTACCTGAACACCGACGAATACCCGCTGTTCCTCAAGAGCAAGCTGGTGTATGGGCTGGACGAGGCCCGGGAGACGATCAGCAAGTCGGACACGGTGGTGGTCACCGAGGGATACACCGACTGCATCATGGCGCATCAGTTTGGGCTGAAGAACGTGGTGGGGACGCTGGGAACGGCGCTCAACGACAACCACGTTTCGCTGCTGAAGCGGTTTGCCCGCCGGGTGATTCTGCTGTTTGACGGAGACGTCGCGGGGCCGAAGGCGACCGAGCGGGCACTGGTGAAGTTTCTGTCGCAGGAGATTGACCTGCGGACGCTGACCTTGCCCGGCGGGCAGGACCCGGCCGATTTTCTGATGGCCCAGGGGGCCGAGGCGCTGCGCGCCCTGTTGACGCAGTCGGTCGAGGCGTGGGAGTACAAGTACCGGCTGGTGGTCGAACGGTACGGGGTCGACTCGATCGACAGCCGGCACCGCATTCTGCAGGAAATGCTCGAGATTCTGCTGGAGGTTCCCGCGGCGGAAGGGGCGGGACTGGCGGCGAAGTGGCGCGAGCGGGAACAGATTATTCTGGGGCGCCTGGCCCAGCGTCTGAAGGTGGGGGAGGCGTTCATCCGGGACCGGCTGCGGGACCTGCGGACGGCGCGGCAGCAGCGGGGGGAGACTTCGCGACCGGTCGAATTGCCGGGGGGGAATCGCCCGGGGGGGACAACGGCCCCGGCCGCGACGGCCGCCCCGATGATTCCCCCATTGCCGAAATTACCCACACGGGACGAACAGGCGGAACTCGACTTGCTGCTGGCGCTGTTTGCCCATCCGGAACAGGCGGAATTGGCGGCGCGCGAGGTGTCGCCCGCCGAGTTTCAGCATGTGGGACTGCGGCGGTTGTACGAGTTGTGCCTGATGACGCTGGCACGAGGGCAGTCGCCGTCGTTTGAACGGTTGACGTTGCAGATTGAGGATCTCGCGTTGTCGCGACTGGCGGTTGAGGTGGACGAGCGGGCCCGACAGGCTTCGCCCAGCCCCGACCTTCTGAGGCATCTGCTGGAGTATTACCGGCGGAAACGCGAATTGGAAATGCATTCGACAGAACCTGTGCACGAGTTGGCGGAGGAACCGATCGCAGCGGTTCCGGGACCGGCGACTCCAGAGGCACTTGATGAAATGGCGAAACAACGCCTGCGCCGTGCGATGAAGCTGCACGCGTCGCGCGCCCGCCGTCCCTCGGGGATGGCCCAGCCGGGAGAGACCAACGATGCACACGTTTGATGACCAACTGAAATCACTGGTTGAAATCGGCAAAGAGCAGGGCTTCCTGACTTTCGCCCAGGTGAACGACTACCTGCCTGACGAGGCGGTGAATCCCGAGAAACTCGACAACCTGCTGAGTTCGTTGCAGGAACTGGGGTTGGAGATTCGGGTGGAGGCCGACCTGCCGGCGGCGCCGGCGTCGGTCAAGAAAGCCCGGCCGAGGGCGAAGGCGACGGTCGACCTCAAGCTGGAGGGCTCGCGCCGGATGGATGACCCGGTGCGGGTCTACCTCGCGCAGATGGGGGAGATTCCCCTGTTGACCCGGCGGCAGGAGATTTCGCTCGCGAAGAAGATCGAGATCACCCGGAGGCAGTTCCGGCGCGAACTGCTGCTGAGCGAGTTCATGATCCAGTGGGCGGTCGACACCCTCGAAAAGGTGCTGGCGGGCGAACTTCCCTTCGACCGGACCATCAAGATCGCGCTCACCGAGGGGCTCGAAAAAGAGCAGATCACCCGGCGGCTGCCGTTGAACCTGAAGACCCTCCAGGAACTGCGCCGGCAGAACATGGGGGACTTCCAGCAACTGCATCATCCCGAGATGTCCCCCACGCAGGCCGACGCGATCGCCCGGTCGCTGGCGGGGCGGCGGAGCAAGATGGTGACGCTGATTGAGGAGCTCAGCCTGCGGACGAGCCGGCTGCTGCCCGGGTTGACCAAGCTGCGGCAGATCTCGGACCGGATGACCGATCTGGAACGGTTGATCGCCCAGACCTCGGACAGCCCCGAGGGGAAGGAGCAGCGGACCAATCTGCAGCGTGAGCTGGGCGACCTGGTGCGGATTGCCCAGGAATCGCCGGCCGGGCTGCGTCGGCGGCTGCAGGTGGTGCAGCAGCGGCAGGCCGAACATGAACAGGCGATGCGTGACCTGTCGGGGGGGAACCTGCGGCTGGTGGTCTCGATCGCCAAGAAGTACCGCAATCGCGGGATGAGCTTCCTCGACCTGATCCAGGAGGGGAACACCGGGTTGATGCGGGCAGTCGAAAAGTACGAGTACCGGCGGGGTTACAAGTTCTCGACCTACGCCACGTGGTGGATTCGCCAGGCGATTACCCGGGCGATCGCCGACCAGGCCCGCACGATCCGCATTCCGGTGCACATGATCGAGCAGGTGACCCGGCTGCGGCGGGCCAGCAAGCTGCTCGAGCAGCAGAATGGCCGGGAACCGACGCTGGAAGAAATGGCCGCCTTCGCCCAGATTCCGCTCGAAGAGACGCGGCGGGTGATGCGGATCGCCCGCCAGCCGATCAGCCTCGACCGCCCGATTGGCGACGGCGAGGACAGCTACTTCGGCGACTTCATCGAAGATCCGTCGGAGAGCGGCCCCACCCAGGTGGCGGCTCGCGAGATGCTGCGGGAGAAAATCGATTTCGTCCTGAAGACCCTGACCTACCGTGAGCGCGAGATCATCAAGCTGCGGTATGGACTGGGGGATGGCTACACCTACACTCTCGAAGAGGTGGGGCGGATCTTCCAGGTGACCCGCGAACGGGTCCGGCAGATCGAGGCCAAGGCGGTCCGCAAGCTGCAGCACCCGGTCCGTGCCCGGCAGCTCGAAGGGTTCCTGGAATCGCTGGGCACCATTCCCCGGTAGATTCTTCCCTGTTTCCCCGGTCGACGCCGGAACCGGTCGTATGATCACCGTCCGCGAGCTGACCAAGGAATATCCCCTGCCCGGAGGAACCATCCTCCGGGCGGTCGACGGGGTGACGTTCACTGTGGCCCCCGGAGAGGTGTACGGCCTGCTGGGGCCGAACGGCGCGGGGAAGACCACGACGCTGCGGATGCTGCTGGGGCTGCTGAGCCCGACTTCGGGGTATGCCAGCATCGCGGGGTTTCGGTCGATGGACGACCCCGACGAAGTCAAGCGGCGGGTGGGGGTGGTGTCGGCGGGGACCGGGTTGTATCAGCATCTCACCGTGCGCGAGATGCTGCTGTTTTTTGCCGACCTGTACCGCGTGCCGCCGCTCCAGGCACAGTCCGAATTGACCCGCCTCTCCGAACTGCTGGGGCTCGAGGAACTGCTCGACCGCTATTGTTCGAACCTGAGCACCGGGCAGAAGCAGCGGGTCAACCTGGCCCGTTCGCTGATCCACCAACCCCCGGTGATGCTGCTGGATGAGCCGACGCTGGGGCTCGACGTGCTGGGCACACAGGTGATCATCGAGTTCATCGAACTGCTGAAGTCGCAGGGGAAGTCGGTGATTCTCTGCACGCACCACCTCGATGAAGCCGAGCGGCTCTGCAGTCGGTTTGGCCTGATGCACCGGGGCCGGCTGGTGGCCGAGGGGACGCTGGGCGAACTGCGCGAGCGGAGCGGGTGCGACTCTTTGATGCAGATCTTTCTGCGGTGGTCGACGACCGGGCCGCTGCTGTCGGGGCACAAACAAGCATCGGAGCCGGTCGGCGGCGGCTGACATGTCGCTGGATTTGGCGGCCCAATTCCTCCCCGGAACCAGAGGCCGGGGCATTCCGGTGTCTGTCGTGCGGCTCGCAGGGGGGAACGGCCCGCGTATTGCGTCACACCACGCGATCGTTAGACTCGGAGGAGTCGGCTGGGATGGGATTCCCGGCCACTTCCGTTTTTCCCTCCGGTCCATGCCTGCCGCCCCCCCTGTCGCCGACCCTGCGGGTCGCGGTGTTTCGCTCACCAACATCCAGCGTGATCCCGAGAAGGAGGCCCGCGAACGGCCGCTCGACTTCGGACTGATCCGCCGGCTGCTGCGCTACACGCAGCCTCATGCCCGCAAACGCAACTGGCTGCTGCTGACGGTTTTTCTGCGGGCGATTCAGCTTCCGCTCGTGGCCTGGACCATCGGGGCGGTGATCAATGGCCCCATTGCCCAGCGGGCGCCGTTCCCCACCATCGTGCTGGGAGCGCTGGGGCTGCTGCTGCTCGCGGCGTGGACCAACTTCAACTTTCACTTCCGCCAGCGGCTGGCGCTGGAACTGGGGGAGGCGATTGTTCATGACCTGCAGCAGGAAATCTTCCGCCACCTGCAGGCCATGCCTCTGGGGTGGTACAACCGCACGAAAATTGGCCGCATCATCAGCCGGGTGACATCCGACTGCGAAGCGATGCGGGTGGGGGTTCAGGACGTGTTGTTCGTCACCCTGGTGGGAGCGGGACAGATGCTCGTCTCCGCCGGGCTGATGCTGTATTACGACCGGGTGATGTTCCTGGTGGTGCTGGCGATGACCCCGGTGATGTGGGGGCTGAACCGGTATTTTCGCAAACGCCTGAGCCGGGCTTACCGGGCGATCCAGGAGAGCTTCAGCCGAATTACCGGGACGTTGGCCGAATCAGTGACGGGCATTCGGGTAACGCAGGGTTTTGTCCGCCAGGAATTGAACGCCACGCTGTTTGGCGACCTGCTGCGTGACCACGCCCGCTACAACATGTCGGCCCAGCGGACGGCGGGGATTTTTCTGCCCCTGCTGGAAACCAACGCCCAGCTGTTCATCGCGGCGCTGTTGCTGATTGGGGGTTACCGGGTGCTGTATGCCGAGCCCGGAATGGCCCCCGGCGACCTGATCCAGTTCTTTTTTCTGGCGAACATTTTCTTCAGCCCGATCCAGATGCTGGGGAACCAGTACAACCAGGCGCTGACCGCGATGGCGGGTGCAGAACGGGTGTTCCAATTGATCGACACCCCGCCCGACTGGACCGACAGCGCGACGGCCCGGCCTCTGCCCGCCGTGCGGGGGGAGGTGACGTTCGAACGGGTCACATTCGCTTACCAGCCGGGCCGTCCGGTGCTGCATGCGGACGATTTCCGGATTGACCCGGGGCGGACGGTGGCGCTGGTGGGGCACACCGGCTCGGGCAAGACGACCATCATCAGCCTGCTCGCGCGGTTCTACCTGGCGCAGGAGGGGCGGGTACTGATCGACGGGCACGATCTGCGGGAGGTGACGGGAGATTCGCTGCATCACCAGATGGGGCTGGTGCTGCAGCAGAACTTCCTGTTCACGGGGACGGTCCGCGAGAACATAAGGGTGGGGCGCCCGGGGGCGACCGATGCCGAGATCGCCGAGGCGGCGCGTCAGCTCGACTGCCTGGACCTGTTCGAAAAACTTTCGGAAGGCTTCGACACCGTCGTCGGCGAGCGGGGGGCGAAGCTGTCGTTGGGGCAGCGTCAACTGGTGTGCTTCACACGGGCGATGCTGGCCGATCCGCGGATTCTCATTCTGGACGAGGCGACCAGCGCCATCGACACGCTGACCGAGCTGCGGATCCAGAAGGCACTGACCCGGCTGCTGGCGGGGCGGACCAGCTTTGTGGTCGCGCATCGCCTGTCGACCATCCGCCATGCGGACGTGGTGCTGGTGCTGGATCAGGGACACCTGGTCGAGCGGGGCACTCACGACGAGCTGTTGGCACTGGGAGGCAAGTACAGCGAGTTGTGCCGCAGCTTCATCGAGAGCCCGGAGAGTGCCGCCGCGGCGGCCATCTCGCCCGCACCGACCGCCAGCGCCGCCGGATGCTGACGGGCCATGCGCACCCGGGCCGGAATGGTTCCCGGAACACCGCGGGGCTACACTGCGAGCTCGCTGGCCCCTGCCCGCGTTGACAATTTTCTCTCTCACGCCGTCTGACGATGATCACTGAACAAGGCTGCCTGGCGCGACGTGCCGCATTGTGGAATCGACTTCCTTCCGCCATCGACACCGCGCTGATCACCGCCCGTCCGCACCTGATGTATCTGGCGGGTTTCGAGGCCTCAGCCACGGTGTTCAACTCGCAGGAATCGGCGGCGGCGCTGCTGCTGACACGGCGGGGGGATGCGGTATTGGTGGCGGACAATGCGCAGGAGCCGTTTTCACGGGCCGCCTTCGTGACCGAGCGGATTGAACCACTGTGGTACCGCTGCGTGGAGGCCGCCCCGCATCGCGGCGGACTGCTGGTGCAGACCACGGCCGACTGGCTGAAAGCGCACCCGCCGACGGGCCTGGCGATCGAGCGGTCGCAGGTTCCCTGGGGCCTGCTGGAGGGGCTGCTGCAGAGACAACCCGGGCTGAAACTGCACGATCTCGATCCCGAACTGCGGGTGCTGCGCAAGACCAAGCATCCCGATGAGCAGGCGCAGATTCGCGAGTGCCTGCGGGTGGCCGGGGCGGCAGTGGCCGCCGCCCGCGCCGAGGTCCGTCCCGGTATGACCGGGCTCGATCTGCAACGGCTGGTGCAGCGTGTGGCGGGTGAGCAGGCGGGACGGGCCGTGCATGTCTACGGCGATTTCGTGAGTGGACCGGGGGCCGAAGCCGGGGGAGGTCCCGCGACCAACCGGGCGGTGCAAGCCGGCGAGTTGGTTCTGCTTGATTACTCGGTGGTGATCAACGGCTATCGGGGGGACTTCTGCACGACGTTTGTGTGCGACGGAGAGCCCAGCCCCCAACAGCGCGAGATGCATGCGGCCTGCATGGCGGCCCTGGCCGCCGCGGCAGCGGTCCTGCACCCTGGCAAGACAGGGCGCGAAGTGTACGCCGCCTGTCGGGCCCCGCTGGAGAAGGCGGGACTGGCGCAGCATTTTCCCCATCACGCGGGACATGGGATTGGCCTGGGTCACCCCGAGCCGCCGTATTTCGTCCCGGAAAGTGACGAGATCCTGGAGATCGGGGATGTGGTGACTCTCGAACCCGGCCTTTACATTCCCGGCGTCGGGGGAATGCGATTCGAGCACAATTACATCGTGACCGCCCAGGGCCCGCAGCAGATCAGCCACCACAGCCTGTCGCTGGAGCGGTGAACGACACGAGCCGGAGCCTGGAGCGCGGAGCCACCAGTGGGAATTCGACTGCGGGAGGTTCCGGGCAGCCGCTTGCTGGAAGCTTCCGGCAATTTTCCAGTGGGAGAATCGGCCGCCAAGCGATCGACAGGATGCGGGGGCTGGGCACGCACATGCCGGAGGAGAAACCGCGGCGTGCCGCGATTGGCGACTCGACGTGCTCCGACGGCTTGGCTGGCCGAAACCGCAGGCCTCAGGTCCCTTCGGGGGTCTTGGTTTCCTCGACGGCGGGAGCTTTGGCGAGCTTGCGCATCTGGGTGAGGTTTTTTCCCAACTCGAGCTGGAACTCGTCTTCACCGACCAGCAGCGTCACGGTCTTGTCGGCGATCTTGAGCACCCGCCCCTTCATGCCGCCGGCATCGAATTCCTTGCCGGGCTTGAGCACAGTCTGCCGGTTGCTGCTGCGATCAAACAGGAAGGCATCGGGCACCCCGTTGCGGGTGACCGAGCCGACAAAATAGACATACTCCGCCGTCGAGGGCTCGGGGGGAGTGGAGGGCGGAGGAGGCGGCGGAGGGGGGGGTGGCGCCGGGGGATCGGGGGGCTTCGGAGGCCCATTGTAAGCCCGGACGAAGAGGTTTTTCGCTCCGATCGACTCCAGCGACTTCGCATCGGGCACGGTCACAGACGCCAGGGGACCGGGGGCGGTCTCGGTCGTCCAGAGTTCCTTACGGGCCGGCGAGCTGACCAGGGCCAGGGCGTCGATGTTGAGCTCGACGTTGAGCTTGGGATCGCCTTGTTTTCCCTGGGACTGCAGCTTGAGATTGGTGATGCGGGTCAGCAGGCCCGACTTCTGGATCTCGTGCAGCAACGTGGTGACCTGTCCGAGGGTCCCCTGCCCCTTGAGGATGCCATGCACGGCGAAGTAGGTGTTTTCTTTCTTCTGATTGTCGGCGCGGGGGCGTTCGACCACGAGGTTGGCCAACTGCGCCTTGGCTCCCATTTCGTCGAGAAACTTCTGGAACGCATTCGCAGCGATGACCGGATCGGGGGGCAGACTGCGCTCGCCCAGTTCCTTGAGCTGCCTGGCCGCCTTGCGCTGCCGCAGCTTGCTCTGTTCCTTCTCCTGAATCTTCCGTTCGATCTGGGTGATCTCTTCCTGCCGGTTGGTCACCGGGCCCAGCACCCAATTGTTGAGCAGACCATATCCCTGCCAGGCGGCCACCGCCCCTCCCAGCACTCCCAGCAGCAGTTTCTGTCGCGATTCCATCAACGTTCCTCCTTCGCGGCGGGAGTGGCCGGAGCCTCGACCGGCACTTCATCCTGACTTCCGGGCTTGTTCGCCACGGCTGTTTTTTCGGAGTCCGGGGGCTTCGCTTCGGATGCCGAGGTTGCTGCGTCGTCAGACGCGTCGGCTGCCGGGGCCGATTCCGGGACCTTCGCCGGGTCCGCAGCCGGCTTTGGTTTCGCCACGGCGGTGGACTTGTCGGCCGCGGCCGACGGCCCCCCCTTCCCCTTGGCACCCGGTTTGGGTTTCTCGGGCTCGGCCAACAGGATTTCCTGCCCGTCAATGCGCCAGGGGTAGAAGTTGTCGGCTCCTGTCTTCGACGCCTGATATGGCATCACGCGGTAGCGGTCGGAGGTGTGCAGGGCCGACGAGAGTTCCATCACGTCTTTCTGCTCGCGGGCGAACCCGTGGGCAATGACCTTGGGGGGCTGCGAACCGACCCGCGTCATCTGGATTGATTCCAGATAAATCCGCTCGGTGGAGGGCATGCGGTCCACGAGATCGCGCATCTGGTCGAGCCAGTCGACATTGTCGCCCCGCCACTTGTCGATGAGGGCGACCGCGTTTTCGACCGGCTTGCCCTTCTTGATCTCCGTTGCCAACTGGTTGTCTTTGAACCGCAACTGCTCGATCTCGGAGTCGAGGCTGCTGACGGTCCACATCTGGTAGCCCAGGAGCGACGCCACCAGCGCGCCGGCCCCCAACCCCGCCATCTGCAGGTTCCGCTTGCGATTGTCGGGCTTGACCACCGTTTTCCGCGGATTCAGAAAATCGAGCGCCAGCGCCCGGGGGGCACCGCGCGACAGCAGCATTCCCAGCGGACCGGCAAACTGCGACTTCTCGGCCTGATCGGGGCCGCCCGCCGCGGCGGTTGTGGAGACCATGTCCCAGGCCTCAAGGGGACGGACCTCGCAATTCAGCCGTCGCTCGAGGGCCGTGGCGACGGTCTCCTGCTCGGCCGGACCCAGCAGGGTCCAGACCCGTTCGATCTTCAGGTCCGACAGGGCACCCCGCAGGGCCACGAGCGCCCGGCTGACCTCGGGCACGATCGATTGCGCCTCGCCATCCACACCGGCTGAGAGCCGCGCGGCGTGCGAGAAAAAGACTCCCCCCAGGCGATAGACGGCAATCTCGAGGCGATGGGCAAACCGCCCCACCACAAGACTCACCCCGGTGCGGTCTCCTGTGATCCCCTCTTCGGCCCGGACGACCAACTCGGCGATCGCAGTGGCTGCCAGCCCGACCCCGACGACGGTCGCATTCAGCCCCTGGCACTGCTCTCGGATCTCATTCAGAAGATCATGCGGTACCGTTGCCGCCAAAACCTCCCTGCCGGGCATTTCGCTCCGTTTCGCCAGGGGAAGGAAGTCGAGGCTCTGATCATCCATCGAGACCGAAGACTTGGTTCCCATCTGGAACCGCACGATCGATGGGAGTTCTTCATCGGGAACTTCGGGAAGCTCCAGTCGCCGGACAAACGCATCATCCCGGGGGAGGGTGACCAGCACCTGGCTGGCTGGACCCACACCAAGCCGGGCCAGTTCCTGACGCAGCCAATCGGGGGCCAAGCCGGTTTCTCCAGGCGCGGCGGACTTGCGGGGAATGACAAATGATTGCCGGACAACAACCTGACCCCCGCCGACGGTGGCCAGCACCCCGGAGATCTGCTCGTGTTCCCATTCCAGGGCCAATGTGTCTGACATCTGCTCTTCCGTCCAATCGCAGCGAACTCAAGAGGCTGGGGGACCGCTCAAACTTGTCCCCTGAACCTTGCAGTACGAATCTATCACCTGTGTCCGTCCAGAAGATCGGACCGCCGGTGCTGACGGGTGCCAACCCACCGGTATTCTACGCGATGTTCCGGTTGTAGGCCCGGGAACCCGGCCGGTTTTTCCGACAGTGCGGATACCGCGGCTCGAGGGCCAACCTAAGGAGTTGCGGCTGTTCCCGACAGGACCTGGGGCGAGTAGGCGGCCCCCAGGTTGCTCAGGTCCCGGGTAAAGACAACCTGAGCCGGGGTCTGCGTGGCGTCGATCACCGCCTCGACCCGGGCCGTGCCTCCCCCTTCTGCGAAGAACCCGACTGCGTTGACCCGGTACACGTTCCCCCCCGTCGTGATGTAGGGGTCGAGGGCCGAGAGGGTGGGCAGGTCGGCCACTTTGTGAATGTACAACCAGCCGGGGGTGAGCAGATCGAGAGTCCCATCGCCGGCCCCCTTCAAAGAGGCCTGGAGAGAGACGATCTGGTCTGCCATCTGTTCGGTCATTCCGGGGATGGCGAACAGTGTCTCGCGGCGGGCATCGTTGATGTTGATACGGCCACTGATGGTTCGCGCCGTGTTGGTGGTGAGGGCATCCAGCAGTTTGGGGAGATACTCGCGCATCGCGGCAGCATCGGCGGTGAACGGACTGTCGAGGACGGTGGGGGTGCCGTTGATGTTCACCTGCACCTGGGTGCCGATCAGCTCATAGACCGAATTGAGCGAGACCTTGGCCCCCGCCGTCAGGTCGATTCCCGCCCGGGTGACCTGACCCTGGGCCGAAAACACGGCATTGGCGGCCGTGGTGGCGGCCTGGACGGCGGTATTCCGCATGGAATTGATCGAGCCGGCTGTCGATTGTCCCGCCCGCTGGCCGCCCACCTGGGTGGCCCCGGTGCGTTGCGAATAGGTGATGACGCCTCCCCCGCCGCCACTCATTCCACCGCCGCCTCCCCCCCCGACTTGCTGAGCCGTGGTGGTGGTTGATCCTCCCGAACCCTGGGTGGGAGTGGTCCGCGAGCCTCCGGAAGGGAGGGAGGGAGTGGTCGTTTGAGCGGAACCAGGTGCCGAGGGGGTGATGGTCTGAGCGGCTCCACCGCCTCCCCCAGCAGCTCCTCCCCCAGCGCCTCCACCGCCTCCTCCAAATCCGCCACCGCCACCGCCAGCACCAGCTCCTCCGCCGCGGCCGCCGCCACCAGCGCCGGGCGGGCCGCCCGAACCTCCGCGGCCCCCCCCCGCCCCCTGGCCAGGACCGCCCCCCGCCATGTTGCGTCCCCCATTTCCGCGACCCGCACTCGCACCTCCCGCGGTGTTGGAGGCCATGGTGTTGCCCCCCGCGGGATTGCTGTTCTGCTGACTGGGGTCGTAGGGTCCCTGCGCGCGGAAGGCCACGACATAGGTCGCCACCTCTTGACCGAGAACGGGCTCGATGAGGTCGTAGAGCTCTCCCAGGGCGTTTTTGTTGACGTCGATCTTGGCGGTTCCGTCGGCCTGGGTATTCACCTCGACACTGAACAATGTGAGATACTGCGCCCACCCCGGGAACAGCGCTCCATCGGCATTGTCGAAGGGAGGGGTCCGTTCGCCATCATTTTCATTTTGATCGAGCACTCCATTCCGGTTCACATCTTCCCCGTAGAGCAGGTCGGGGGTCACACCCCGCACCAGCAGCAATTCATCCAGCGACTCCAGCGGACCATTTCGGGCGGTGATGCCAAACTGGCCATAGTATTCGTCCTCACACCCCAGTTCGCGGGGGGTGGAGTCTTCGTCGAGAAAATCGAGGATCGCGTCGGCGGTGTCCTCGGTCATCAGGGGCAAACCCATCAGCAACTGGCGGGCCTGGGCGTTGTCGAGCCCCATCCGGGTCAGGCGATTGAGATTGATTCGGGACGATTCATTGATCATTCCAAACCGGGGCTGGCTGCCGACCGTATCGTACTCGAGCGCGGCGACCAGACTGACCAGGCCGCGTCCCCGTGGGGAAGTGGCATTCCGGATGGTGATTCCCTGGAAACGTCCGGGATTGTTGTAAAGGGTCTGCGGATCGAGTTCGGTCCGATCACTGAGAATGGCAGCGGCCAGTTCGACTCCGGAGTCGGCCAGCGCCTTGGCCTGGGTGTCGCGTCCAAATGCCGACGCCGCCTGGGTCTCCACGACCATGAATTCCGAGAAGGTATACGCCCCCAGGGTCAGCAGGGCGACCAGAATCGTCACGATCACCAGGACCGATCCTGAGCGGGGGACTGAGCCCACTGTCGGGCCGCGGCCGCGGATCGCCGTTCTGTTGCGCATGGTGCACCCTTGGGGTTCGTGGAACTGGTCGACGCTATGCTATTCGAGTGTCGAGGTATCGATCGCCTTGGCCAGCGGCAGAGAGACCACCAACCGGAACGATTGCGTGGTGGGCTGACGGCTGGAAGCCGGAGATCCCGGACGAAACACCCGCGGGGGGGTGGTAATGTCCAGCAGCACCTCGA
>JBKDUK010000441.1:0-12748 GCA_046339535.1 Planctomycetaceae bacterium
GATCTGAACATTCTGATTCGCCGTTTGTCGCTGGATCTCACCGGGCTGCCTGTGGCCCCGAATGTCCTGGAGGAAGTTCTTTCTGAAGTTCAGCGACTGACACCGGCACCGTCGGCTGAGGACCACACGGGATACCAGCCAACTGGTTTTGGGTCCGCTCGCCCAACTCCGGCCACGGACGAGAGACACCCGTTGCGCAGTCCCACACCCGGGATGGCCCCACCAGGAGCGTTCCGTCGGGAGAGAACCCCAGATATCCCCGATCGTCAGCCCCCTGCAGAGACACTGCCTCCCCGCCAGAGTCTTCCCAACGATCGTTTCGCCACGCGCGGGTGACGATGACATTCGCTTCCACACTCCGCAGATCGCCGTTGGGCAGAATCCGCAGGGGATTGATCCAGGAGAGATCCAATCTGGGACCGAGCCGTCGCCCTGTACGCAGATTCCAGAGGCTTCGGGAGTTTTGGGCGGGGACAACGAGAAACTCGGAGTGGAGTTCCGGACTGGGGAACCACCTTCCGCTCGCTGAAATGTTCTGGCCGTGATAGGGAAACCGCCTCCCTTTGCCGGTTTCGAAGTCCGCCAGCCAGCCTCCCATCGCCAATTGACGTTTCCGGAAGTGATAATCCACCCCCGTTCCAGCGGCTGGGAACGTGTGGGGCCACTCCCGCTGGTTGCCGGTCATCAGATTGCATTCCACGGCACGCGAACCGCTGAAGACCATCATCCGATCGGCCTGCGGAGACAAGGCGAGCGGGAACCGGGGGAGATTCCAGTTGCGATCGTATCCCTCCAGGGGCAAGCCAAAGGTCGCCTCGGGTGCCGGGCCGTAGGCTCCCGACGGGTTCCGTTTCCAGCGGAACACGCGTCCGGGAACGGCAACCACCAGATCGTCCTCCGGGGTGAACCCAAACACTTTGGAGGTGATTTCCAGTGCGGGCTCATTCCCCTCGGCGGCGGGAATCCCGGGAGCGGTCCCCAGCAGCCGCCCCGTCCCGGCATCCAGAATCGCCGGTCCCGACCAGTCCGAAAGGTTCACCACACCGAGGAATTTCCCGGACGGAGAAAACTTCACCCGACCCGACAGGCCCACGGTTTCCCACACGGGAGACCAGTCGCTGGTCTGCAGGCAATGGAGCGAGTTTCCCTTGGTATAGACAAATCGACTGCCATCGGGGGAAAAATCGCAGCCCATGTCCCGGAATGACGACAAGGTGTCCCAATAACGATTCGGAGCGTTCGGATCGGTGCTGCCCCCCAGATGGATCTGATGCTGTCTTTCGAGGTTCGATGTCTTCCAGATGTGCAGCTCCTGCTCGATGTCCGCCGAGGCGATCCAGGTGCCATTGGACGACCAGTGGAGCGCGAGGATGGATGCCGCATGCCCACGGTAGACCCGCGCGGGTTGAACTTCATGGACTGCATCGTGAAGCCAGACATCGCCATCATCCCCGGCTGTCGCGATGTACTCTCCATCAGGGCTCCAGACGACTGAGCTGGTGCCACCGTAGGGCCCCGGCAATTCCCGTGTGATCCGCACGGGAGGAATCGCCGCCAGTGACTCCGCCGTCGACTGCCCGACCGGTGCCGCAGCCTCCTCCCGCGAACGCGAGGGGGCCCTCCACAGGGCCAGTCCGATGATCCCGGCCGCAGCCAGCACAGCGGCGGCCGCCCCAGGCCACCAGCGCCGTCGGGGCCGGGACCTTTGCAGCCGGTCGAGCGTCCCCCGCGAGTCCACGAACGTGAATGAACTGACTTCAGCCGCCGGGACTGTTTCCGCTCCAGTCCGGGCCAGCGCCTGGACGGCGGCGGTCACCGCCGGGCCCCCCGCCAAGGATTTCGCCGCCAGAGGCTGCAGAGCCCGCACCAATTCCTCAGCGCTTTGAAACCGCTCTTCCGGCCGCTTGGCGAGCAGCCGGTCGATCACCGCGATCAGGGGAGCCGGACAGTCGACACGAAACTGCCCCACTGAGGGAGGGCTGTCATTCGCCAACCGAGTCAGCTTCTCCAGCAGGGTCCCTCCGGCGAACGGCGGCCGACCGACCAGGAGGTAGTACAAGGTCGCCCCCAGGGAATACAGATCACTGCGCTGGTCGGCGCGATGTGTATCGCGGGCCTGCTCCGGGGCCATGTAGTCAACGGTCCCCATGACCGTCCCTTCGTGGGTGAGACTGGTATGGTCGTCCCCCTCCGAGGTGTCGGTGAGCCGGGCCAGCCCCATGTCGAGAATCTTCACCGATCCCGCCGTCGAGAGCAGCAGGTTCTGGGGCTTGATATCCCGATGCACCACTCCGCTGGCGTGGGCATAGGCCAGGCCGGCCGCCGCCTGCAGACCGATCGCCGCCGCCTCCCCGGGAGAGAGCACCCCCTCCCGTTTCACCAACCCCGCCAGGTCCGACCCCTCGACATACTCCATGACGAGGTACAGCCCCTGGTCATCCTCCCCCACGTCGACCGTCTGCACGATGTGCTCGTGCTGCAGCCTCGAACAGACATCCACCTCCCGACGGAACCGCGCCTTGAGTTGCGTCTCGCGCAGCGCTTCCGGCCGGATGACCTTCAGGGCGGCGATGCGCTTCATCCGCACATGCCGGGCCTTATAGACCGCCCCCATCCCCCCCTGTCCGATCTGCTCCAACAGCACATACCGCCCGCCGTCCACCTGGAACCGTGTGCGTCCTGCCGCGAGCTCCTTCCATTGCCACCGGGTCACCAATTCCCGCCGCACGAGCTCCTCCCGCAGGTCCGCGGGCTTCACCCGTCCCTCACGGCTTACGGCCCGCAGGGCTTCCTTCAGCTCGGCCGGAGTGATCAGTCCCGCCTCGATCAACTGCCGATCAAGCGGCGGCCGGAGGGAGAACCCGGATGCAATTCCAGCGTCTGCCGCCGCTGCCACCTCCGCGGCTTGAACCTCCCAGTCTTGGCGCACCGCCGCCAGAAATTCCCGCAGCGACTCCCGCTGTTCGGGCGGAACCCGTTCCAGCCACGACTGCAGCTCGGGAGTCCGCCCCCCCCGCAGTTCGGCCGAGTACTCGTCGGCGATCGCTTAGAACAGGGGGTCGTTGCTTCCCAACACGGTATGGGTCGGCTGTTCCCTGGGAACATCAGCCGCCGATTCGCCCTCCGATTCACCGGAGTGCCGTGCTCCCGATGACGATGGCGGCCGAGACTGTAACGGCGAACCATTCTCCGATCGTGATCGCGGAAAATCCATGAATCACCTGCTATGCCATTCACAGCCTCTGGAACGATCCCTACGTCCAGAGACTAGCATCCTCCAAAACCCGGTTCAATCGGCACAGTCTCACGATCAAAGACCGCGGGGCCGGCAGCCACCTCGGAAGCCGGGTCCGTGGTCTGCCTGGGCCGTCGCGTGTAACCAGCGCGGGACGGCTGAGGCAACCCCATCCCGGCCGAATGGGGCTCAGCCCCCGCCCCCAAAGCCCGGATCTGTCGATCAATGGCTGAACCGGAGCGGTGGCAGTTTTTGACCGCCCCGCCCCAGCATGGCCGTTGGCAGCTCAGTTCACCGTCTCGGTTCCGCCGTTGTTCAGATCACTCACGACGTCCCCGGTGAACTGCCAGAACCAGTCGAGCGCCAAGCCCCCGGCAAGCGTGTCGAACATGCTGGAACTGTCGGTCTGGATGGTGGTGCTGTTCAACCTCGAAGTCCCATTCAACCCACCGCCGTTGCGGAGATTGCTGATCCGGTTGGCATAGGGCAGGTCGAGCCGCGACCATTCGTCCCGAATCGCCTGGATCGCTGCCCGGGTCAAGACCTTGGTCGTCTCGTTGTAGTAGGTCGTCAGGCCGGGCGCGACGATGTCTTCATCATCTCCTCCATCCAGAGAGTCGGCTCCATTGCCGCCAAACAGAATGTCCCGCCCCGCCCCCCCCTGCAGGGTGTCGTTCCCCGCCCCGCCAAACAGCACATTGTCGAGGGCGTTGCCGGTCAGCGTGTCGGCCGCCGCGCTTCCAATCAGCAGTTCGAAGACATCCTCCGCGCTCAGACCCAGCGACAGGTTCGCATTGACGGTCTGCACCGCCGTCGTCCCCAGGTCGACCGTCACCCCCACGGTCGTGGTCCCGAAGTCGAGCAGGTCGACTCCCTCTCCCGGCAGTTCCACCAGAGCATCGGTCCCCAAGGCCGAGTTGGCGGCGAAGACATAGCCGTCATCGCCGGTTCCCCCCGCCAGCGTGTCGTTCCCCGCCAGGCCAACCAGCGTGTCATTCCCGGCGTTCCCCTGCAGCAGGTTGTCGAGGGCGTTGCCGGTCAGCGTGTCGTTCAGGACACCCCCAACCACATTCTCGAACGCGGTGGCGAGCCCCAGTACCAGCGAGAGGTTGGTATTCACCACTTGTGACGCGGTCGTCCCGAGGTTGACCGTCACTGCCAGAGCGGTGGTTCCCGAGAAGTCGAGCGTATCGCTGCCGCCGGCCGCTTCGTTCAACGTATCGGTTCCCAGCGCGCTGTTGGCGGCGAAGAGGTAGGTGTCGTTCCCCAGGCCACCGGTCAGCGTGTCACTCCCCGCCAGGCCCGAGAGGGTGTCATCGCCGTCATTGCCCGAGAGCGTGTTCGCCAGGGCATTGCCGGTCAACAGATCGCCCAACGCTCCTCCCAGGGCACTTTCGAACGTGTTGCCCGCCCCCAGAACGAGGCTGAGATTGGCGTTCACCACCTGCGTGGTCGCGAGTCCGAGATTCACCGCCACCCCCAACGCGGTGGTGGCCGAGAAATTGAGGACATCGATGCCTCCCGCCGATTCGTCGAGCGTGTCGGTCCCCAGATTCCCATCGGTGATGAAGAGATAGCTGTCGTTGCCCAACCCACCAATCAGCGTGTCATCGCCAGCCCAGCCCGCGACGGTATCATTGCCCCCCCCACCCACCAGCCGGTTCGCGAGGTCATTTCCCGTCAGGGTGTCGTTCAGACTCCCCCCGGTGACATTCTCGAACGTGTCCACGGCGTTCAGCGCGAGGCTGAGATTGGCGTTCACCACCTGGCTGGTGGCGAGCCCCAGATTGACCGTGACCGCCTGCGAGGTTGTGGTGGTGAAGTTCAGCGTATCGGCCCCCTCGCCGACCGCCTCCTGCAGAGTGTCGGTTCCCAGCGCGGCGGTCGCGGTGAAGGCGTAGGTGTCATCGCCGGCTCCTCCCGCCAGGGTGTCATTCCCGGCGAGGCCGGCCAGGGTGTCGTTGCCGCCATTCCCCTGCAGCAGGTTGGCCAGCGTATTCCCCGTCAGCGAGTCGTTCAGCTGGCCACCCATCACATTTTCAAACGCCGTCGCCAGCCCCAGCAGCAGGGAGTGGTTGGCATTCACCACCTGGGCGGCGGTGGTGGCCAGATTGACGGTCACCCCCAGGTCGGTGGTGGCCGAGAAGTCGAGGGTATCGAGGCCCCCTGCCGCTTCATTCAGCGTATCGGTTCCGAGCGCGCTGTTGGCGGCAAAGAGGTACACGTCATTCCCCGCGCCTCCAATCAGCGTATCGTTCCCTGCCTGGCCTGAGAGCGAATCGTCCCCGCCATTTCCAGTGAGAGAATTGGCCAGCGAGTTGCCGGTCAAAAAGTCGGCCAGCGGCCCCCCGATGACATTCTCTACGGTGTTGTCGGCCCCGAGGATCAGGCTGAGATTGGCGTTCACGACCTGGACCACGTCGATCCCGAGGTTGACCGTCACCCCACTGCCGGTCGTCGTCGAGAAGTCGAGCGTGTCGAGCCCCCCCGCCGACTCATTCAGTGTGTCGGTCCCGAGGCTGGAATCGGTCTTGAAACTGTAACTGTCGTTCCCCAGACCACCGGCGAGCGTGTCGTCACCCGCCAGTCCCACCAAAGTGTCATTTCCGTCGCCGCCGCTCAGCACGTTCCCCACCGCATTGCCGGTGAGCGTGTCGTTCAGACTACCGCCCGTCACGTTCTCGAACGTGTCGACCGCACTCAGGGTCACGGTCAGATTGCTGGTGACCATTGTTTGGGAGGTACTCAGTCCGAGGTTGACCACCACGGCCCTGGTGGTGGTGGCGGTGAAGCTGAGCGTGTCGAGCCCTGCTCCCGCCAGCTCGGTCAGACTGTCGCTCCCCAGCGCCAGGTCGGCATCAAAGGCGTAGGTATCATCGTCAGTCCCCCCCTGCAGAGCGTCGTTCCCCGCCCCCCCCTCGAGGGTGTCGTTCCCGAGCCCGCCGACCAGGGTGTCGTTGCCCGCGTTCCCCACCAGGCGGTTGTTCAGGGCGTTGCCTGTGAGCGTGTCGTTCAGACCTCCACCCAAGACGTTTTCGAACGTGTCGGCCGCACTCAACACCAGGCTGAGATTGGCGTTCACAACCTGGGTCGCCGCGAGGCCAAGGTTGACCGCCACCGCCACGCTGGTGGTCGTACTGAAATCGAGCGTGTCGCTCCCCTCATCGGCCAATTCCGTCAGCGAATCGGTTCCCTGGACCGAGCTCGCCGTGTAGGCGTAGGTATCGTCTCCCAATCCCCCCGCGAGGGTGTCGTTCCCCGCCCCGCCGATGAGCGTGTTGGCGAGCGCATTCCCGGTGAGCAAGTCGGCCAGCGATCCTCCTGTGGCCCCCTCGAAGGTCTCCCCCGCGTTCAGAGTCAGGTTGAGATTCCCCGCCACGACAGCCTGGGTGGACGTCAGTCCGAGGTTCAAGGTCACCGACTTCGTGGTGGTGGTGGCGAAGGTAATCGTATCGCTCCCCTCACCGGCGAACTCGACCAGGGTGTCGCTTCCCAAACCACTGTTGGCGGCATAGACGTAACTGTCATTGCCGAGACCTCCCGCCAGCGTGTCGTCCCCCAATCCCCCAATCAGACTGTCGTTGTTGCCAGCTCCCTGCAGACTGTCGTGGCCCAACCCTCCGGTCAGCACGTTGGCCAGAGCATTCCCCAGCAGCACGTCGGCCCCCTCGCCGCCGGTCGCGTTTTCAAAAACCGCGTCGTTCTGCAAAATCAGCGACAGGTTGGCATTCACCACCTGAAGCGTCGCCAGCGACAGGTCGAATACGACCGCAGCGGCTGTCCCGGTGAAGTCGACCAGGTCCGTGCCTCCCGTCGCCGTCTCCCCCAGTGTGTCGGTCCCCAGCACCGTATCGGCATCGAACACATAGCTGTCATTGCCGGCCCCGCCCGCCAGGGTGTCATCCCCGGCACGGCCACTGAGCGTGTTGGCCAGCGTGTTGCCTGTCAGACTGTCATTCCCCGCGCCGCCAATCACATTCTCGAGCGCTGTGGCCGAGCCCAGGATCAGATTCAATTGCCCGGCTGCAACCACCTGCGCGGATGCCAACCCGAGGTTGACGCTGGCTCCTGTGATGACCGTGGAAGAGAAATCGATGGTGTCCAGGCCACCTCCCGTTTCATCCACCGTGTCGGTTCCCAGGATCTGGTCGAGATCGAACTGGAAGCTGTCGTTTCCCGCGCCGCCGATCAGGGTATCGTCATCTGCTCCACCGACCAGCAGGTCATTGCCGGCCCCCCCGGACAGCGTATCGTTCCCGCCGCCTCCTCCCAGACTGTCAATCCCGCCCCCCGTGGTCAATTGATCGGCGCCGACTCCCCCCTGGGCGAAGACCGGTTTGGTCTGGGCCGTGCTGTTGAAGACATCCGCCCCTCCCTGCAGACGCGCCCGCCAGGTGGTCACATCGGCGGAGGTATAGTTGGAGAGGGTGCCATTGAAAGAGAGTTGGAACGTTCCCGACACCGTGACCGTATCGGCGGCGTCTGTGCCATGGATCATCACCGGCGAGAGGGGGGCATGATAGACACCGGCGAACGCCAGAAGGTTGTCGACTGACGGGCTCGCCTCCAGTTCGGACTGCTGGCCCAGCCGGTCAACGAGCATCAGCAGCCGGTAGTCGGTGTCGGGGTCGGCCAGCCCGGCCCCCGGCAGGGCGATCTTGCCCGTGCCACTGCCAATCGTGAGGGTTTTCGTGTGACGCCCCACGGTCAGGTCGGCGAACGCGGTGATCGGTACAGTTCCCAGCAGCAGGTCATTTGAGACATCGCCGTCGGCATCCGTGGCCCGATACAACCCGATCTCGAAGGCACCCGAGTTGGAGTACAGCACGTCGTAGGTGAGGCTCAACTGGGTCAGGCCATTCGCAGTGAACGAGACCGCGACCAGGTTGGGATCGGGGGCATCTGCTTCCCAGGTGGTGACGGCAGTCCCCCATCCCTGGTGACCAGCCGCGTCGCGTACCCCAGTCGCGTCGATCGTGACGGCAAACGTCCCGTCGCTCGCAGTCCAGTTCGACAGCCCCGACACCCGCCACCGATTCCCCCCCAGGTCGGTGACGACCACCGACGAATCGACGGGCATCGCAACGCCGCCGCGCGTCAGTCTGACATCGCGCCAGTCGAATGAACCCGACTCGATCGCTTCCGGGAACTGCACGGTGACGGCATCCACCGGGACCGTCTGCACTTCCGCCCAGGTCTCTTCGATCACCGCCGTCGGCCGGACCCAGTCAAACACCAGGCTCTGCCCCGAAACCAGGCGGGGGTTGACCACGTTGAACGACACCAGCCTGCGCTGGGCCGAATGGTTCACTCCATCCGTCAGCCCCACGGTGGCACTCGCCCCCTGATCCTGGAAGACCGAACCCAACTGTGTATCGACGTAATCAATCCGGATTTCGGAGTTGTTCAGGCCGGTGTTGAGGGGCAGCGTCGCCTGGAAAGTGACCGAGCCGGCAGGAACATCGAAGTGGGCCACTTCCCACCAGCAGAGTTGGAGCGCTTCGGGAATTCCATTGGCGTCGGCGTCCACAAACCGCGCCAACACCTGATCTTCGGAATCCCGATCAGTCACCGTGTCATCCCAGTAGACCGCCACACTGGGAACCGTCGGACTCGAGGCGAGGTTCGTGTTGGTCCAGGTGGTGACCGGGCTCCCCAGGCTGATCAGTCCATTGTCGCTGACGTAGAGCGACGTCGCACCGGTGTAGTCGACCCCCCACAGGCGAAACGTGCTGGTCCCCAGATCGACGGGAACCGACACGTCGTCCACCCCGTCGATGAGGGTGAAGACCCCCGGCGAAGTGGGGGTCAGGGGGTCCACCGCCGGGACCGGCGACACCACAACCGGGAGCGTGGGGGCCGCGACCTGCTGCTGTTTCAGCGAGGCCAGGGTCGAAGCGGCGTTGAGCCGTTTGCCCGACACGGTCTTCCCCGCGAGCGCCGCCAGGGAATCGCCGCTGTCGATCACCGCCTGCTTCAGCTGCAGATGGGTGGCATCGGAAAACTGGGCGGCCGCGAGGGCTACCACACCCGCCACATGGGGAGTGGCCATCGATGTGCCGCTGAAATTGCCGTAGGTGTTCCCCGGCAGCGTGCTGTAGATCGACGCCCCTGGTGCACCGAGGTCGACCCTGGTTGCTCCGTAGTTGGAGAAACTCGCCAGCGTGTCCGAAGAGGTCGTCGCAGCCACAGAGATGATGTTGTTGCTGCTGTAACCGGCGGGATAGTAGCTCCCGGTCTCGATATTGGCCCCGTCGTTCCCCGCGGCCGCGACGAACAACACCCCCTGGTCCCCCGCCGCCTGAATGGCGTTTTCCATCGTCGGATCGTAACCGCCCCCCCCCCAACTGTTGTTGGTCGCGACCAGGTTGACCCCCCGCTCACGCATCATCGTGGAGTAATTGACGGCGCGGATCGCGTCGGTCGTCAGTCCCGAGCCCGAAGCGCTCAGGAACTTCAGCCCCATCAGCTTCACATTCCAGTTGACCCCCGCCACCCCCAGGCCGTTGTTCCCAACAGCGCCAATCGTCCCTGCCACGTGGGTGCCGTGCCCATTGTCATCAAAAGGATCGCTGTCTTCGTTGAAAAAATCCCAGCCATGGATGTCGTCCGGGAACCCATTGCCGTCATTATCCAGACCATCCCCCGCGATCTCTCCCGGGTTGGTCCAGATGTTGGCGGCCAGATCGGGATGGTTGTAAACAATTCCTGTGTAGATGATCCCCACGACCCCCGACGAACTGCCGGTGGTCACGTCCCAGGCGGCCGGGGCATCGATGTCGGCATCGGCCACCTTCCCGCCTCCTCCCAGGTTTTCCAGTCCCCACAATTGAGAAAAGGACGGATCGTTGGACAGACGGGAGAGGCTGACCGGCTGGTCCTGAGAGAAGGAGGCCACGGCCGACTGCGACTGCAGCCAGCGAGAGACCTGCTCCGCACTGGCGTCGAATGTGCGCCACTGCAGCGTGCCAACCCCTCCCAAACCGCGCACCACTTGGGAGGTGAACGGAGCCTGGGCAAACAACGGTGCCGTCGCCGCCACGTCAGACAAGAAATCCACGGAACCCGACGACAACTGCACGATCCAGTCGGTCCCCAGTCCCTTCTCCGTGGTCGTCCCGGCTGTTTGGGTCGTGTTCAGTGTCGCGTCGGCCGTGAGCGCGGGACCGGCCGCGAACCAGGCGGGAGTTACCCTGGGCCCCGGGCCGGCACTCGCCAGCAACGCCCGCGACTCGAGCACTTCCCCCGCTGGGCCCCACCAGTTGATCGCCCGCCGAGACCGCGCATCCCCACGCCCCACGCCCCACCAACCACGCAGCAACCTTGACCAGACGGGACGCTTCATCGGAACCTCTGTACATAGAAGATCGCTCGGGAACCACCCCGCGCCAACGCCACACCGACCCGGCAGCGAAGATCCGGAACAACCAGGACTTCACACGCCGTTTGCTCGCGAGTGGCCGGGGCCACCACGCCAGGATCTTCGATTATACCCCGCGGACAGCAGCACTCAAAAAACCCCGGAAATGGCCGACGCTCCACCACAGGATTCCCAGCGTTCCCCAAGAACGCGACGTGGGCACAGACCCGTCTCGTGCCTTGGGGGGAGGTTGGCCTCAGGAGGGAGGCGGCGCGCTTCCCGTGGCCGAAAAGCCGTCCGGGTGGCTGTCCGACCCGATTTCGGACGAATCCTCGTCGGATTCGTCCGCCTCACGGACCATGGTTTCCCCTTCCACGAGCCGCAGCACCACGGGCGACACCCGCGATTTCCGTTCGATCGCCTCGGCCAGCGGTGTTGAGTGGGTCGTGACCCACACCTGCGAATACCGCGCGGCGTCGACAATCAACTCGGCCAGGGGAGCCAGCAGGTCGGGGTGCAGGCTGGCCTCGGGTTCGTTGAGGGCGATCAAGGCGGGGGGACGCGGCGAGAGCAACGCCGCCACGAGGCAGAGATACTTCAGCGTCCCGTCCGACAACTCCCGCGCCACCAGGGGACGCAGGCAGCCCTCCGTGCGCAGGGCGACACACAGCTCGGTGGTGCGGGGCGACCGATGGGTGGGATCGGGATCGTTCGCCAGAATCTCCAGGACCCGCCCCGGCAACCCCCGCCCGATCGCCTCGTGCAGCGTCCGGGCATCGCCCACTTCCAGAATCGTCTGCAGGGCCGCGGCCAGATCGCTGCCATCGTGGCTCAACACGGGGGTCCGCACGCTGATCTGGGGAGTCCGCAGCGGGGCCTCGGCATCGGTCCGAAACCCATGGTAGAACCGCCACTGCCGCATTTCGTCCCGCAGGGAATACAACTCGGGAAACCGCTGCGGCTCGCGCAGTTGCGACAGCACCGATTCGTTTTCGGTCAGAGCGGCGGGATATTCGACCGTCTCCCCTCCGGATTCACGCAACTTCGCCGTTCCCCCCCGGCGATCGACCAGGGTCGTGGAGGGCCGGCGGACCTTGCCGAGCCAGACCGCCTCTTCCTTGATCTGCGGGTCATAGCCGAACAGGGTGTTCCCCGGGATGGGAAACCCGCAGTCGAGCTGAAACGACAGGTCGTCGGTCCGGAACCCCACCGACATCCGCCAGGGATCCTTGCTGCGGCGTGGTCCCGCCCACAGGGCCGAGGCCAACCCCCCCTCCTGACAGAGGGCCCGGGCGAAGCCCCCCTCAGCGATCTGCGAGAGCAGCCACAGCGCACGGTACAGATTCGACTTCCCCGAGCCATTCGGCCCGGTGACGACCGTCAGCCGCCCGAGCGACAGCCGGACATCGCGCAGCGAGCGGTAGTTGCGGAGAGACAGCTCGGTGATGGGCATGGGCTGGGGTCGGGTCGAGTTGCCAGAAGTTGTTCGGTGCAACCTCCCAGGGCAAAATCTTCTCGCTCAGCGCGAGACAAGGGTGTTCGACGAAGGCTGCCTGGGGCTGGTCCCCACCTCGACAACCGTGTCAGGGAAACCACCCACCCCCCAACAGCCGATTTGTAACGTTGCGTCCGCCAGACGGCCACTCTGTGGATCAAAAGGACACCACGCCGAACTCATGGCGACCAGGGGACCGACAAACCAGAAGGTTCGTCGCCAGGGCCGTGGGATGGGCGTCTGGCCTGTCGCGTGAACAGAAACAACGGATCGATCCACAAGGCGGTCGCTTCGTCGATTGCAATCGTTCGACCGACAAACCAGAAGGTTCGTCGCCACGAGGCCGGCCCAATCCCGCGCCGTTTCGCACACCAACCCCCCGGCCGCACAATCCCTGCAGGGGATTTCTCCCAGAGCGTGGGGTTGCCACAGCGCAGCGCCGGCTACCCCAGGTCACCGTCCCCCACCCTCGCCCCAACTCTGTAGGAGGTGTCTACGGAAGTCCCGTCGGTGGACAGAAACCACACCGCCCACCGCGCCGCAAACGGTCCTTCTTCCTCGAGGGGGGAGAAGGAAGCCAACGGCCGGATGAGGGGGGCCACCCACCCCTCCACCCACCGCGTTCCTTTCTGGTTCTTCTGTTCCGAGAGGGCGATGC
>JBKDUK010000442.1:0-2027 GCA_046339535.1 Planctomycetaceae bacterium
TTTCCCTGGTGGGGGCGGTTGCACTTGGTACAAGTCCGGACGGGGAACCAGTAGGTAATGCAATTGGAGACGATCTTATTCGCGATGAAAATGTGAATAACCGAGATTCACTCTATGGTCGTCCTGATAATGTGCGAGAAAATGCGCAACAAGATGAGGAAGCACCTGCTCGACTCATGAGTTTTTGGGGCAATATTGTTAATGCTCCTAAAAACCTTTGGCATTACGCCAGAGAAAAGGGAAAATCCTGGTCAACAGCGGCTGAATTGAAAAAGGTTAGTGTTGTCAAACAGGGAGATGCTGTACAAGGTCCGAAAACAACAACCGTGGGAATCGCGGGCGACCTGGCCCTGAATGTTGTCTCGGACACGACCGTGGCCTCTTTCCAGCCGGACGACTTCAGCACGGTCGTTATCACCGGGACCAACACGGACGGCTTCAGCCTCGATGTGCAGGTCCGGAATTCCTCGCGGGCGGTGGCTGTCGCCGGCGCGGGAGCCTTCGCCCTGCAGAGTCCCCTGGAGGGAGGCGATCCAGCCAATGGCAAGGTCCGTTCGTTCGCGGTCGCTGGTTCCTTCGCCTTCAACAACGTGACGCAGGACACCCTGGCGCAGATCGGCCTCGGCAACCAAAACACAACACCGACGAAAGTGCAGTCGTTCGGGCCAGTGCAGGTGACGGCCTATGCCGGGGGGCAGCGCGGAGACGGTGTCGCCGACGAGAATGAGTATTTCTTCGCCGTCAGCGGGTCGCTGTCCGCGTCCCAATCCCGGGGAGCCGGCAGCTTCAGCGGGGCCTTTTCATTCGCCTCGACAGTGTTCAGCGGAACCACCGAGGCGCTGCTGGCGAATGTGCAATTGGAGGGACTCGCAGAAGGAAACGCGGCCGGGGCCGTGACGGTACAGGCCACGAACAATCTCAAGCTCTCCAGTGACGGCGGTGCACTCGCCGTGGCAATCGCCCAGGGCCAAGGCGCGACCGGGGGCGGGATCGGGGCGATGGCTGCCTGGAACGTCTATACGGCGGGAGTGCACGCGTTGGTGCAGAATGCGTCCATCACTGCGGCCAGCCTGACCGTCACCGCCGAAGAATTCTCCGACCTGCACGCCATGGCTCTCGCCGGGGCGATTGTTGTTGGTCACCCCGTGCTGGCGGTGAGCGGCGCGGTGGCCTCGAACGCGGTCCAGCGGGATGTCTTGGCCCTGGTTTCCGGCACGGGAACCGTGACCATTTCGGGGACTGCTCCGGCGATTACTATCACGGCGACCGACGACATGTCGCTCTACGCCTGGTCCACGGGGGTGGCGGCAGCCATCGGGACGTCGGGCAGTTTTGCCGCGTCGATTGGCGCCTCGGTGAGTTGGAACCGGCTCCAGTGGAGTGACGGTGTGTATGGCCAGCGGGGGGTCGTCGCCTCTCTTTCCGGAGTGTTGCTCGACGCTGCCGGGGCTGATCTGAAAGTGAATGCGACGTCGACACCCCTCGTCACAGCCATCGCGACCCCCCTGGGGATTCTGGCCGTGAAGACCGAAAAAGAACCGGAAAGTGGCTGGGTCCCTAACCCAACGATCGCGGCGGCCCTCGCGTGGAATGAATTGGGGAATCTCAGTGGGTCGGACGACACCGGGTGGAATCCGTCCGCCCAGGTGAAGGCCGAGGTCGCTCCGGCCTCTCTCTCCTCCTGCCACGATCTCACCGTACAGGCGACGTATGTGCCGACAGTGACAGCCCGTACTGTTGAAATCGCTTTCAGTCTGGTGTTATCCACCACATCGGCGGTGGAGGTCACCGTCGGCTTCAGCTACACGCTGAACCACGATTTCACCGAGGTGCAGGCGCTGCTGGGAAGCGCCAGTTCGTCATCGCCGGTGGGAATGACGGTCACCGGCGATGTGCAGGTGACTGCCCAGACGGAGATGCAGACGGCCGATGGTCTGAAAACCGCGTCCTGGAGTTCCCTCTCGGTTGGGGTCACCTTGAGTTTCGCGTTCGCCAACGCGGGGGATGTCAACGTCACCGGCCTGGGG
>JBKDUK010000443.1:0-21420 GCA_046339535.1 Planctomycetaceae bacterium
GGGCCAGCGGGAATCCCAAGTGTGCAGACTGCATGGTTCACAGTGGCTATGAGCCGACGGCGGTCTCCGAGACCTTTGGCACCCTGCGCGGTTTCCTGACGACCGTGAAGGCGACGCTGTTTGGGACGTCGGGCCCCCGGCGTCAGATCCACAAACGGGTCTTCGAGGCAACTCCGCACCAACAGTCCGAACTTTACAAGCGTCTTTCCCGGCGTCCTTTTGAATTCCTCGTCCGGTGCAGTGAGCGCATCGCCGAGGCGCTCAGCCCGCTGGTGGGGCGCCGGCTGCAGCCGTGCGAAATCCTGATCGATGCCCCCCCCAGACACCGGGAAGTGGAATTCAAGGTCGACATCTTTTTCCCGAAAGAAGGTTGCTATCGCCCCCTGCAGGAAGTGAGCCCGGTCGTGCGGGCCCTCGCGGGAACCCAGTTTGACGACTACGTCAAACGGGTCCGGTTGTTCGCCCCCCCCGATGTCGCGGGAGCGATGGCCGACCAGCCGGAATGGATCACCTGCCTCACCGAGGCCATCGACGGTCTGAACACCTGAATCCAGCCAAGATTCTCAGGGAAATCGGTCGATAACATTCGCAGCGAAGTGAGATCTCACGATCGGGAAATCGTTGCGTGAGACCGCTTGACACCTGAAAGCGACCAGAACTAGGATTCGTCGGAACAGCAGGCCGCGACTGTACGCGGCCCCAGCACAAGAGAAGAGGTGGATTGTCATGGCCCATGTCGTTGCGGAACCTTGCTTCGGTTGCAAGTACACCGATTGTGTCGTTGTGTGCCCCGTGGAATGTTTCTACGAGGGTGAGCAGATGGTGTACATCCATCCCGAGGAGTGCATCGACTGCGAAGCGTGTGTTCCGGAATGTCCGGTGGAAGCCATTTTTCACGAAGACAATCTCTCGGAAGACTGGAAGCCCTACAAGGATCTGAACGCCGAGATGGCTCCCGCGTGCCCGGTCATCAAGGAAAAGAAGGACCCTCTGGTCAAGCCTGAATAGTTCCTGTTGCGGGCTCAACTCCCCTGAGCCTTGCCCAGTGAAACAGATTGGCAACCCCGGTTCTCCTGGAACCGGGGTTGTTTTTTTGGTACGCCGGCAGGTTGATCGCAGTGCGGGAGCAGGCAGCCTCGGCAATCAGCCCCTCGCCCGTCGCGTCAAGGGCCCAAGGGAGGCTGTTGGGTTGCGAACTCCGCAATCCGAACCGCCAACCGCCGGACATGCCAGCCACTGGCGCGAAACTCCTCCACCAGGCGATCCTGAGTTCCCGGTCCCCACGCCGCCGGAGCCTGCTGTACCAGATGCTGAAACAACTGCTGGGTGAATGCCGCCGTTACCTCGGGACTGGTTACCAGAAACTCGGCCAGTTGGCGACTCCCCTGGAACGGCACAACCTCCCCGGTCCGCGACGTGTAGGTTCCCTCTGCGTTCACAGGCCGCCCCCGATCCTCCCGACGAAACCGACCGATCGCGTCGAAGTTTTCGAGGGCGAAACCCAGCGGATTGATCAGCGCATGACAGGCCGCACACGCCTCCGGTGAGGTCTGCAGCAAGACCCGCTCACGGGTCGACAAATCGGGCTGGACCTCGATGGGAAGCGGAGTGACCGCTTCCGGAGGGGGTTTGAGCAGTCGCCCCAGAACACCCCGCGCCAAAAAAACCCCACGATGAATCGGGGAACTCTCATCGGTCCGGGCCAGCCGCGTCATCAGGTAGGGATGCGTCACGACGCCGGCCCGTTGCTCACCCCGGCGAACTACAGGTTCAAACTCACTCCCGGCAGGCAGTTCCTCCCCGTACCAGCGCGACAACCGGTCATTCAGCCACAGCTCTTCGCCACTCAGCAACTGCCGGAAATCACTCGCTTCCGACCAGACCACCGCATCCCAGAACAACTCCAGCGATGTGCGCAGATCGCTCAGCAGCGAGTCGTCATATCCTGGGAAGAGATTCTGGTCTTTGACCACCTCCAACGGCAGGTCGGCTTTCAGCCAGACGAACACAAACTCCCGCAATTTGGTCCGTCCCCGGGGATCGGCCAGCATTCGCTCGGCCTGCGCCCGCCGCTGTTCCTCCGTTGCCAATTCGCCGCGTGCGGCCGCTCCGCGCAGCAGGTCATCAGGAATGGAATCCCACAGCGCCCATGCCAACCGGGCCGCCACGTCCCAATCATCTCCGACGGGGCGAAACTCGTGGTACAGAAACTGGGGAAACTTGAGGACGCGCAGCACCGACTGCCGCACCGCCTGATCCGCATCGGACGCGGTGGCGAAGGGACGACTCACGAGAATCTCACGTTGACTGGCCGAAATCGGCCGCCGGAAGGCGCGTTCGGCGAATCGCACACAGAACTCCTCCAGCTTCGCCCGTCGATCTTCGGCATCCTCCTTCGTCCCAGCGAGGGTGTCGAGATGCGAGAGTATGTAGTCGGCCGTCTCAAGCGCCGCCGCCGTCGTGGCCTGCTCCCACCCCTTGGAGACCGCATTGCCACGTTCCCATCCGAAGCTGCGATCGTCCGGAGGGAACGATGTCGCACAGACAAACGACTCCGCGGGCCTCGCCTGACTCCACACACGGGACGGTACGACGGCAACCGACTGCTCATCCGGCCGTCGCCACAAGAGCGTCATGCTTGAGGGCTGCGACTCCTGCTTCTTTTGTTTGGCCGAGTCATCGACCCCCTGCTTCCCTTTGGTGTATTCCACCCGCAACGGATACGGTCGGCCCGCCAGCAGGAAAATCGTTCCACGGTACTCGGTCTCAGCCCCCGATTTGACCCAGGCATCAATCAGCGGAGTGGCGTTGCCGTTCAACCAGAGCCGGGCGGCATGCTCGGTCCGGATCACAAACTCATACTCCCCGGTCACCGGGGCCCACAGCGCCCCTTCCCACCGGATCGAGAACTCCTGCGGCTCAGTGATCTCGGGAACCGGGGCGGCGGTACCGAAGTCAAACGCAATCCGGGGATCGCTCCGCTTCAGCACACTCTCTTTCTCTCCCGCGAGCCGGCGTCCCTGGAAATACAACCCTTTCAGACCAGGTTCTCCACGCTCGGGCAATGCGGGGCCAAAACTCCCCACCAGATCGGCCACGGCGTACCGATACTGGCGAGCCGTCAGCCGGGACAGCTCGACCCGCGGAGGCCGCAGCCGCTCGCGCGCCACCGGCGAATAAAACGCCTCGTGGATGTAGGCCGCCACATCCCGCGCCTGCTCCTGCGTCAGGCTGCCGGGATCGTCCTCGGGCATGGTGCGCTGGATCAAACGGGCCAGTTCACCAACCGAGAGATCTCCCTCCAGTGCCCGTTTCCGGTCTCCCGACCCTTCCCCCTGCATTCCATGACAACCCAGGCAGACCCGGGCGTACAACGCGCGCCCCGCTTCCACCTCCCCCGCGGCCAGGGGCGTCACCCAACCGATCGCACCCACCAGGAAGAGAACCACCAGTGCGGTGCGCATCAGCAAACCCCAACAAGCCCCCAGTGGCGGTCGTGGCCAGCGACCAGCCCAGCCCAGATCAGATCCCCGATCCTTTCGTAGTGAATGTGGCGGAAGGCTCATGAGGATCGCTTCAATCAACGGGTGCCAAAACAGTACAGGTTCTGTTTGCCTCGAATCAGCAGCCGGCCATCGACCACGGCGGGGCTGGCAATCACCGAATCGTCGAGCTGGTTGGTCGCCAGCAGTTCGAATTGCTTCGCGGCGCTGAACACGAAGACCGTGCCGTTCTCAGCCGCCGCATAAATCCGACCGGCCGCCATCACCGGAGACGAGTAGAAGGTTCCCTCACCCAGACGCCTGGACCAGACCTGTTCTCCCGTCTTCCCCACGTAACACGCGGCGACTCCGGCATCATTCACAAAATAGATGTGTTCTCCCCGGGTCAACATACAGGGAACATACGGAAACAGCTTGTGGGTTTCCCACGCCAGGTTGGTCTCGGTGACATCCCCCTGGCCGGACAACTTCACCGCCGCCACCTGGCGATCCCCCGGACCATTCCCCCCGCTGAAGACCACCAGGCCATCGATCACCACGGGGGAACCGACCGCCCGCAACTGTTTGGTGTTCGACTTCCACACCCATTTCCACGTCTCCGAGCCGCTGCGCAGATCATAGGTGGCTGCCCCGGGGGTTCCGGCAATCAGAATCTCGGGAATTCCCGCCACCCGCTCCACCAGCACGGGAGTGGCATAATTGGCCCGGGTCGGAGTGCGGGGCGTTTTCCAGATCACGGCCCCCGTCTCGGCATCCAACGCCACGATCTCGGCGGTGCCATCCTGATCATTCGAAAGAATCCCCTTGCCATCGACCAGAATGGGCGAATGACCGGCGCCATGCTGGCTCGTGAAGCTGCCCAGCCGGTGTGACCACTGCGGCTCTCCATCCAGCGAGAAGGCATGCACCGAGATCTCGGTTCCATCCCAGAACGGCATCACCACCCGACGCTCATCGGCCGCCCCGGTGCACGACGCCAGACTGCTCTTGGCGTGGGTATGGGCCGACTTCGCCGTGATGGCGCGGGCCCACAGCTCCTTCCCATCGGCCAGCGACAGGCACCGCAGCCGGCGTTCGCTCCCATCTTCATTGGCGGTCTGCAGAAAGATCCGCCCCTGCGAAACGATCGGCGACGAATTTCCCGATGCGAGCGGCACCTTCCAGAGCAGGTTGTCCTGCTCACCAAACTGCACCGGGACACCGGCGTCCTCCACAGAGCCGGTCCCATTGGGCCCCCGGAAGCGATTCCAGTCCGCCGCTCCCCCAACGCTGCCCAGAGCACTCGACAGAAGGCAGCAAAGAGCAATCCAAGGAATCTGGCGGGGCATGACGACGCTCCTCGTTTGAAAGGGAGGTGGACAACATCCGCGGCCCCACGGGAAGCGGCTCCCGTCCCTCCGTGGCCCCGGCGCGGAATGGCGATCCGGGAACGCCGCTTCTGCCGTTATAAAGCCCCCCCTCACTGAAAGAAAGTCCCGGGGGATTGCGACCCCGCCACCCAGTTGACAGAATCGCGGCACCTCTCCGGTGGAAGGAGTGTGTCACCGGACGCTTCCCCGGATTTCCCCCCCAAGACGAAAGACTGGCGCAATGCGTGTTGTGACGTTTGGCGAAGTGATGCTCCGTTTGGCTCCCGAGGAGTTTCTGCGGCTGTCGCAGGTCTTGCCCGGACGTCTGGAGGCGACGTTTGGCGGGGGGGAGGTGAATGTGGCCGTCTCCGTCGCCCTGCAGGGGGGAGAATCGGCCTATGCCACCGTCCTTCCCGACAATCCCCTCACCGATGCCTTCGTCTCGGAAATCCGTCGCCTGGGGGTCGACCATCGCCTCGTCCAGCGCAGTCCCAAAGGTCGCTTCGGGGTCTACTTTGTCGAGACCGGCGCCAACCAGCGCGCGGGAACCGTAACCTACGACCGGGACGCCAGCTGCATCTCGCTCGCCGGTCCGGAGACGTACGACTGGAAGAAAATCCTCGACGGAGCCACCTGGTTTCACATCACCGGAATCACCCCGGCCATCAGCGAACAGGCGGCACAGGCGGCGCTCGAGGCGGTCCGCCAGGCTTCGCAGCGCGGAATTCCTGTCTCGTGCGATCTCAATTTCCGTAAGAAACTCTGGCGTTGGCAGGCGGGGAAGACCCCTGTCGAACTGGCCCGCCAGACAATGCGCGAACTCGTAAAATACGTCGACCTCGTCATTGCCAATGAAGAAGATGCCGACATGTGCCTCGGGATCCAGGCCCCCCACAGCAATGTGGAGGCGGGCGAGATTTCGCTCGAGGGGTACGGGCAGGTCGCCCGCGAGATTGTCCGCCAGTTCCGCAATGTGAAACGGGTCGCGATCACCCTGCGCGAGAGCATTTCGGCCAGCCACAACAACTGGGGGGGCATCTTCTACCACGCCGCCTCCGACTCGGTGCACTGTGCTCCGGTCAATGCCGCCGGCCAGTACGAGCCGTATGAGATCCGCAACATTGTCGACCGGGTGGGAGCCGGCGACTCGTTCGCGGGTGGTCTGATTTTCGCCCTCAACACCCCGGGCCTCAGCGAGCCCTCCCAGGCCATCGCCTACGCCGTGGCCGCCAGCTGTCTCAAGCACAGCATCAAGGGAGACTTCAATCATTCCAGCCGCTCGGAAATTGAAGGCTTGATGAAGGGGGGAGGCTCGGGACGAGTGCAGAGGTGAACTGAATGCCCCGGCGATCGCGGAAGACCCAGGATCTGGCCACGTGGCTGGGGACCTCGCAGACCCCCTTGTTCGTGCTTGACGCGGAACGCCGGATCCGGGTGTTCAACGCGGGACTGCAGGCACTCACCGGCTGGTCCGCCGCCGATGTCGTGGGGGAAGTGTGCCGGTACGCACCCGAAGCCCCCGGTCAAACCGGGGCCGCCCTCGCCGCCAGCCTCTGCCCTCCGCCGGAGGTCTTCCAGGGGGCCGAGCGGGTGGTCCCAGGCCAGATCCTCACCGCTGCGGGCGAGCGGCTGTCACGGTCGCTCCATTGTTTTCCCCTCCGCGATTCCGAACTGGGAATCACCGGGGTCCTGGGGCTGGTGGGGCCTCCGCTGCCCCCTGCCGAACTGGAATCGACCCCCATGGCAGTGCGGCTCCATGCCGAGCTGGCGTCGCTGCGCAGCTCGCAGCGGCAGCGATTTGGATCGCACACCATCGTCGCGGTCAGCCGCCCCATGCGGCGGGTGCTGGCCCAGGTGCAACTGGCCATTCCCACCCACAGTTCCGTGCTGCTTCAGGGGGAACCGGGAACCGGACGCGAGCACCTCTCGCGCGTCATCCACTTCGCCGGCCCGGGAGCCAGTCGCTGGTATGTCCCTCTCGACTGCCAACGGCTGACGGCGGGAGAACTCGAGCGGGTGCTGACCCGCTTGCTGGAAGTCCACGCGGGAACAGCCTCCGCAGGAGGTACTTCTCTTCCCGGAACGCTTTACCTGGCGGACATTGATCACCTGCCGCGCGATCTGCAGCAGCGCATTTGCCGTCTCTGTCTGCCCGTCGTCGACCGGGATCTGCCCCCCCAGATCCGCATCCTGGCATCCACCACCCGCCCCTGGAAAGAACTGGTGGCCCAAGAGCGATTGCTGGACGAACTGGCGCTCCACCTCACCCCCCTGGTGATCGAGCTTCCCCCCCTGCGAGAGCGACGAGAAGACATTCCCCTGCTGGCCCAGCACATCCTCGAAGAGTGCAATCGCCTCTCGTCCCAGGAGGTCTCCGGGCTGACGGACGAGGCCCTGCAACTTCTGCAGGCTTGGCCCTGGCCGCGCCACATCGACGAACTGGGGGAGGTGTTGCGGGGGGCCCATACCTCCGCCACGGCCCCGCTTCTGGGGGTCAACGACCTGCCGGCACGCCTGCGGACCCCGCCCGAGGCGATCACCCCTCCCGCACAGCACCCGCAACTCAACCTCGACCAGATCCTCATCGAAGCCGAACGCCGCGTCATCTCCCTTGCCCTCCAGCGCAGCCGACAGAATCGGACGAAAGCTGCCGCTCTGCTGGGAATTCACCGCACCCGCCTCATTCGGCGACTCGAGGTGCTGGGGCTGGCGGCCCCGGGCACGACCTCAGCCATCAACCTCCCGCAGTCCGGGACCGAATCCGGAGGAGACGACGATCAGGAGTTGGCCCCATAAGACGAGACAGAAGTCTCTTCAGGGTAAACCGCCGCCGCATCGTCCGCGCGATGTCGGCACCCACAGTGAACTCATCAGTGCCAGCGCTCGGATCCGACCGTGGCCTGCAACCCGAAATCCATCATCCGGCCGTGATGGTGTCGTGCCGAGAGCGACGGTTCACACCCCGCCCCGCCCCCTGCGGGCCAAATCGACTTCGCCCCGACCAGTCCTCCTGCCCGACTACCCTTCCTCGGGAGCTGACTCTTCGGCGGGCTCTTCCTCAGCCGCAGACCGGGCTTTGACCAACACCACGCGATTGCCCCGACCGAAATATTCAATCGAGGTCATAAACGCCCGCATCAGGTGAATACCACGTCCGCAGGGGCGTTCCAGGTTTTCGTCGGCGGTTGGATCGGGAACATCCCCCGGATCAAACCCCTCCCCTTCATCCTCAATCTCGATCACCACCTGCACATCGTCAACACACCACTGCACCCGCACGTTCTTGGCGGGGTCCAGACGGTTGCCATGCTTGATGGCATTCACGAGCGCCTCTTCGAGGGCCAGTCGGACCCCGAACAGATCCTGATCGCCAAACTGCAGATCCTCCAGTTGCCGGAGGATCTGTTCCTGCAATGCCTGACCCGCCACCGTGTCGCTGGGGATCGTCACTTCCGCTTTGACTGGCTGGCCTGTGGTCACGGGAATGGCCCGAATCAGGAACAAAACGCACGACTGTCTCTCGGTGAACTCCACTGCCATTGCGGTGAAGTCCAGGTCGACCGGCGGTTCAATTCGTGGAGGAATGCCTGCCAGGACATTCTTCTCCATCAGTTGGGCCGCAGTTGGGGCGACATCACTCATCACTGCGGCGTTCACCAGCCACCCACCACCCGGGGAAAACCATCCCCCAATTCCCCCTGGGCCCCAGATCGTGCTCACTGACTGAGATCGTTCTCCCAGTCGACATGAACGCAATACTAGAAACCCGCCAACGCCTTTTCACGCGTCTCGAAAATCTTGAACAGTTTGTCGAGCTTGGTGATCTTGAACACCTCGAGGATGTCCTTGCGAATCGTGCAGAGCCGCAACTCTCCCTTGTCGGCCTTCACCTTCTTGTCGAGGGTGATCAGCTTGCCCAAAGCCGCACTCGACAGATACTCCACCGTCGCGAAGTCCAGCACGATCTTCTTGCGGTGATCGTCGTCAATCAGGCTGAACAACTGATTCGCGATGATCTGGATGTTGGTCTCATCCAGAATCTTCTTGTCGGTGAACTTGGCCACCGTGACGCCATTCACCTCTTCCACGTCAATCTTGCGAGTCGACATCGTGCTCTTAAGCCCTTCTGCGTCTTGATGAAAAGGAGAAACCAACCCCTTTTGTACAGTCATCTTCCGCCCTGTCCCCGGCCCTGTCAAGCCCCCGCGAACCGCTCGCGACGCACCTGACAATCCCCATCCCCGCAGCATATCTTCATCGTCCCAGCCCCTCTTTCCCGACTCGCTCCTCCCGGCGGCTCACCCCAACCCGATCCACATGCCACTCCTCATCGGACTCGATGAAGCAGGATATGGTCCGAACCTCGGCCCCCTGCTGATCGCCGCCACCGTCTGGGAAGTTCCCACCGACCCCACCCGCTGCGACTTGCACACCGAATTCGCCGGTATTGTCCGCCGCCCCGACGAAGCCCAGCCCCACGCCATCACGGTGGGAGACTCCAAACAGGTCTACAGCGCGGGCCACGGACTCGCGGCACTCGAAGCCCCGTTGTGGCACGCCCTGGCCCTGCTCTCCTCTCCAGACACGGCCCCCCCCGCCTCATGGAACGATTTGCTGCAGACGGTTTTGCGGGGCCCCGCTCCCGATCCAGCCCGGGAACCCTGGTACGCCGCGGGACTCCCCCTTCCAACCGACCCGGCGTCGCATCACCTGCCCCGGCTTGGCGACTGGCGGGCCCGATGTGCCGAGCGCGGCATCCACCTGCGCCAGCTTGCCGTCGACCTCGTCTCCCCCAGCCGCTTCAACGCCCTCAACCGGCAGACCGGCAGCAAGGGGCGGTCACTTTCTGAATTGTCACTGCAGTTGGTGGCCCGCTGCGTGTCCCAACTTCCCGAGTCCCACGCCCCAGTCCTTGTTCTGGCCGACAAGCATGGCGGACGCAATCGCTACCACGATTTTCTTCCGATTGTGGTGGGCGACACCTTTATTTCCTGCCTCGAAGAGTCGGCCCGAATCAGCCGGTACCGTGCAGGCCGTTTCGAGTTCCGGTTCCAGACCCAGTCCGAACGGCATCTCCCCACCGCGCTCGCCTCGATGCTCGCGAAATACCTGCGGGAACTGGCCATGCGGCAGTTCAACGCCTGGTGGCAGGCCCAGGTCCCGAACCTGAAATCCACCGCCGGCTACCCCGTCGATGCCGCCCGCTTCCGCCGCGACATTGCCGTGCGGCAGGGGGAACTCGGCATTTCGGATGACATCCTCTGGCGCGAGAAATAGGTCAGAAGCCCGGGGACTTCCTCCCCTTTCTTCCGCCAGCGACCTCGGCCAAACTATTTCCCGGCGGCGGTCGCGCCCCGGGTCAGGTCGGCGGTCAGTCGTGCCACCGCAGATTGATGTCGCGCCAGAACCTCGGCCGCCTGCTTGGCCGCCGCGGTCGCCCCTTCGATCGCCTTCAGCATCTCGGGGGTGGGATTCATCTCGGCCACCGCTTTGTCGGCCGCCGCCTTCAAGCCGGGCAAGCCATCGACCGTGGCCTTGTGCTTGGCCTGCAGGTCAGCCAGCTGCTTGTCGGCAGCCGCTTTGTTTCCCACAGCCGCTTCGGCCGCCTTCGTCGCGGTGGCGAGGTCTTTGTCCTGGGCTTCGACCGCTTTGCGGCCCGCTTCAACAGCCGCTGCGTCATTGGCCTTCTCAGCCGCTTCCAGATCGGCCTTGGCCTTGGTCAGCTGGGCTGTAATGGTCGCCACCGCCGTCTCGGCCGCCTTCACCAACTCGGCCTTCGCGGGCAATTCACCCTCGACCTTCTTGATCTCCGCCGCCAGCACCGGAACCGAAGCCTCGGCATCGGCATGCGCCTTCACCGCCGCCTTGGCAGCCTCTTGCTTGTCGGTCACCTGCTTCTGCAGCGCGGCCAGTTGATCGGCCGTTGCCTTGGCCGGGGCTTCGGCCGCCGCCAGGGCCGCCTTCGCCGCCTCCAGCCGCACCGTCACCGGCCCAGGATTCGTGACCAGACTCCCCAGTTCCGCGCCGTTGGCTGCGGCGAACACCTTCACCGTGCCGGTCCAGTCTCCGGCCAGCACCAGCCCCAGCGGTTCCGAGAACGTCGTCTTCAATCCCAGATCCGGCAACGCCGCCAGTGCGAGTTGTTGGGCTCCGTTTTGATCCCAGATCTTCGTCACGCGGTCGCGGCCCGTCGACACCAGCCGCCCGTCACGCAGGAAGGTCACCGAGGCGGCCCCCGCCCCGTGCGCTCCCCACGACTTCACCTGGGTCCCATTGGTCATCTCCCACAGCCGCACAGTGGTGTCTTCACTGCTCGTAGCCAACACGTTGGAGTCGACCCGCCAGTTGACCGATGTAACCGCCGCTCCATGTCCGTTGAGGGTGTAGAACTCACGCCCCGTATTCGCCTCCCACACCACCAGCCCGTTGCTGCGATCACCCGTCGCCAACAGCACCCCATCGGGGCTGAACTCCACGGTGGTGATCCAGTCGGTGTGCTTTTTCATCTCATACTGCAGTTCGCCATCGGCAGTCGAATAGATCCGCACCATCTTGCGGGGGCCCCCCAGGGCAATCTGGCTGTGATCGGGCGAAATGTCGGCTCCCAGGACCACCTCGGTCTCACTGCCGATTTCAAACGCCCGGTTCCCCGTCTTCACATCGAAGACCACCACCCGCCCCGACTGACCACCCCGCCCCCCCGCCGCCAGCAGCAGCGATCCATTGCGGCTGAACCGCAGCACATGCACAGTCCCCTCGGGAAACGGCAAGGCCCCCGCCAGCGTGAAGTTCGTCAGATCGTACAGCAGCACCTGCTGGTGACCGGCCACCGCGGCGAGCGGTGCCCAGGGACTGGCTGCCAGAGCGGTCACGGCGTTCCCCCGCTTCGAGACCAGCAGCGGTTCGGTCCCGAGATTCTCGGGCATCGCCGGAGGCCCCTCCGGTTTGTCTGTCGAGACCGCGGTCGTCGACAGGGCGAACGACGCCTTCTTCTTGGCCTTAACCACGCTCTCATTGTTCTCGAGCGCCCCCCCCTCGATCCACGTGCGAATCGTCGTCAGGAACTCGTCCGACATCTTCGGCTCTTTCGGAGGCATCGCCGGCTGCTCCTTGTGCGACACGAGGTCGTACAGCCGGCTGGCGTCCACATCCCCCGCTTCCACCACCGCTCCCGAAGCCCCCCCCTGCATGGTGGCGCCGTAACTCTCGAGCACCAGCCCACCCTTCGCTTCACCGGCACTGTGGCAGGTGCCGCACTTGGCGCGGAAGATCGGCACCACGTGATCGACGAAGGTGATCTTCTCGGCCGGCTTCTCCTCGGCCCACGCCGTGGAACAGGTCAGTCCCAACAGGAACAGGCAGAGCAGGCGAGTCAGACGGAATGCAATCATGATCGACACAACTTCGTGGAATTCGGCAACGGCGGACACGCAATGCCAACCGCAGGATTCAGCTGGAGAAAACGGACCGGCAGGAAAAACGCTCCCCGCCAAACCGGGTTCGCATCAGTGGTTGAACAGGAACTCGCGGCTGTTGAGCAATGACCAGAACAGGTCATCCAGCACCGGTTTCGGGTCGGCCCCCGCCGGGAAGAGGGGCTGGAACGCCGCCACTTCCTCAGCCGTCGGCTTGCGACCCACGCAGGCCACATAGAGCCGCTCGACAATCTGCAGCGGCTCGACCTTCTCACCCAGCCACTTGGCGATCAGCCCCCCCTGCTGGATCTTTCCATTGACGGTATCGCCATTCAGCAGGTGCAGTGCCTGCGACAGCGTTGGCTCCATCTTCACTTCACAGCTGCAAACCGTTTCGCGGTTCGCCCGGCCAAACGTCGTCAGGAAGTAGGTCGAGGTGTTCCCGTCGACAATCTGCACCGCCCGGGCTCCCACCGGCAATCCGGGGAACTTGTCCTTCGTGCCGGTCACCTGGCTGATGCAGTCGAGCAGAGACTCGGCCTTCAACCGCCGCAGGTTCGCATGGGCGAAGTTCTTCTCGTCGGTCTTGTTGCTCTCGTTACGGGCTGTCGAACGCTGGTAGGCGTCGCTGCGGCAGATGTCGCGGACCAACTGCTTGAAGTTGTAATTCGACTCGGTGAACCGCTTCGACAATTCGGCCAGCAACTCCGGATTCACCGCCGGATTGCTGATCCGCACGTCGTCGACCTGATCGATAATTCCCCGGCCGAAGAAGTGGGCCCACACCCGGTTGGTGAAGTTCTGGGCGAAATACGGATTCTCGGGCGATGCCAGCCAGTTGGCCATCACGACCCGACGGTCCTGCCCCTTCAGATCGGGCTGCGCTCCGCCGAGAAACTTCGGAGGCATCTGGCGCCCACCCACCGGATGTGCCACCTCTCCTCCGCCGCTGTTGAAGATGATCGCCTCGCGGTAGTCCTCGCCCCCCTTGCGGCCAATTTGCGAGAAGAACGCGGCAAAGCTGTAGTAATCATCCATCGTCCAGCGGTCGAACGGATGGTTGTGGCACTGGGCACACTGGATCCGCATTCCCATGAAGACCTGGGCCACGTTCTCGGCCACCTTCAGGATGTCGGTCTCGTTCTGGTAGTAGTTCGTCTGGGGCACCTTGAACGTGCCGCCACTCGCCGACAACAACTCCTGCACCATCTTGTCGAGCGGCACGTTCCGGCCAATCTGGTCAGCCAGCCAGTTGTAATACAGCAGGGCCGCCTTCGGACTGATCACGTTGTTCGACCGGATCATCAGCCATTCGGCCCAGTACTGCACCCAGATCTCGGTGAACTCCTTGCGCTCCAGCAGCTCATCAATCAGTTTCTGCCGCTTCTGCGGATCGGGGCTCGGAACAAACCGCTGGTAGTCCTCGGTCGTCGGCAGCGTTCCGGTCAGGTCGAGGTAAACCCGCCGCAGGAACGTCTCATCGTCACACACCGCCGAAGGGGCCATCCGCAGCTTCTGCAGCTTGGCGTTCACCAGTTCGTCAACGTAGTTCACCGGCGTCTGCGGGGGGAACGAAAACTTCAGTCCCTTGGGCAGCACGATGTACTGCGAGCCGACGGTGTGCGTCGCAAAGCGGGCCATGATGTAGGCCTCACCCCGCTGACCGGCCGTCACCGATCCCTCGGGATTGATGGTCGCCACACTGTCGTCGTTCGACAAAAACAGCGACAGTGACGTCACGTCCCGCGTGGTCCCGTCGCTGTACTTCGCGATCACCGTCACCTGCTGCTTTTCCCCCTCACCATCCAGCACCGCCTGGGTGGGATAGATCGCGATGCTCGTGCAGGTCGGAACCGTGGGAGGATCATTCGGGCAGTTGGCGTCGATCCACCGCTCCAGTTCCTTGCAGATCTCGCTGTCCGCGGTGAAGCGCTTGCCCCCGGTATGGGGCACCGCCCCCACGGCTTTCTCGATCAACAGGCTCTTCGAGGGGACCGCCAGATCGAGCCGCCGTCCCGACAGTTCCCGCGTCAGCCGGTAGTGGTCTCCCTCGGGGTCATACCCGAACAGCGACAACCGGAACCCATCCTTGCCGCGGGCCGCCCCATGGCAGCTCCCGGTGTTGCAGCCGGTCTTCATGAAGATTGGCATCACGTCCAATCGGAAGGAGATGTCGCGGTTCTCGGCCGCCTTCGTCACCTTCACCGGCACCGCCTGGCTCTTCCCCCCGAACGAGACGGTCAACTGACCTTCTCCGTCGGCGGCAGGATACAGCGTCGCCCCTTCCTGTCGCACCAGGGCCGCGTTCGACAATTGCACCTGCGCCTGCGAGGTGACATCCCGGGTGATCCCATCCGAATACACCGCCTGCACCACCAGCATCTGCCGGGAGCGCGACGTCTCGAGGATGATCTCCGGGGGGTAGACCCGCAGCGAGTCCACTACGGCTTCCTGGGCGATACCCAGGCTGCTGCCCGCGCACAGGATCGCGGCAAACAGGGCCACTGTGGCCTTCAGAATTCGTCGGGAGGCATCCATGGCAGACACACGAGAGGAAACAGTCAACTGGGTCAACGGCTGGGTTCGGTTCCGAACAACGGTCAGCAGATTCATTTCTTCGCCCCTTCCTTCTTCGCCTTGTCCCGCTCCTGCTGCTCGAGCCGCAATTGCTCGAGGCGCGTCAGACGCTTCGGAGGTGGCTGGTCAGGAGTCGCGGCGGGCATCGGGGGAGGTGCAGCCGGCATGGGTTCGTTCTTCTTGGGAGGCAACGGCACATCGATCCTCAGCTTGCCCGTCCCAATATTGTGAATCACCGGCTCTCCATTCTCGGTCACCGTGATCCGGCAGAACAACGCGTTGTGGTTCCCCGCCGGCGACGCGGCCGCGGTCACCACCTTGAACACCAGGTCGGTCGAATCCTTGGTCACTTCCAGGGGAGTGGTCGTGACCTGCGCTGGCAAACCCAGCAGTTCCACCTTGGCATTCCCGGGGAAGTCGGCCTGTTTGGTCATCTTGACCACCACCTCGGTCTCCTTCCCCTGCTCCACCGCCGCCTGGTCGAACGCCAGGGTCATGTACATCTCGGCCACCTTCAGGTCGCAGAACGGCGTGCAGACCATCACGTTCCCCGCACCGGCGTTCGACTCGCCGCGCACCGCGATCTTCCAGGTCGCCAACTCGGCGTTCCCCGCGGCGTTCATTGGAATGACCGCTTCATTCTGTCCCTCGGCAATCGAGATCGAACCACTCGCCCCCAGTCCCGGCGGCACCCACAGCATGTCAATCTTGATCGGCGCCTTGAACCCCTCCTTGCGGGTCGCCACCACCTTCAGCTCCATCTGCCCGTTGCGGACGATGGGCACCTTCGGCTCCACAATCTGGATGGAATACGGCGCCTCTTCGGCGACCGCCACCGGCAGCTTCGACGTCTGCTCGGTCCAGACAGGAATGTTGTTCTGCCCCCGCACCAGCGTCATCGGCTGGTTCACCACCCCCTCCACCTTGAGATTCGGCTGATTGGGGTCATTCAATGATGCGATGACTTCAGCCAGCTTGCCGCTCACCTGGGCATCGGCCGTCGCATGGAAAATCACCGGCACCACGCTCTGCCCGGCGGTCATCCCCGGGGTCTCCATCGTGATCCCCGCAGGCAGGTTCTCGGCCCGCAGCGCCAAAGGCCCGCCAAAGTCGACCCGGCTGGCGGTCAACACCACTCCAAACCGGTTCCCCTTCGGCACCGCCACCGTCGGCTGCACATACTGCACGAACTCAGCCACCCCCAGCGACAGGGCCGGCTTGATCGGTGTCAATTCCACCCGGTACGCGTAGTGGGCCCCACCATTGCCCAGGTGGTCCCGCACCTGCAGCACATAGTCGCCATCGTTCGGCACCCCGAAGCGAATGTAGGCATCGGGCCCTCCGTTGTCGTCATTCGCGGCAATCGCCCCGCCCCCCGCGGCGAACAGCGTCAACACCGGATCCAAGGGCGAACGAATGCTGCGGGCATGCACCCGAATGTCGTACGCTTCCCCCTTCTTGGCGGTGAACCGGAAGCTGTCGGAATCGCCCGGTTTGTCGATCACCCCATTGCACGCGGCCGGAGCCCCGAACCGGGTCGCATTGTCGTGCGTCTCATTCGGTTCCGCTTCGAGCGTGTTCGCCAGGTCCGAGATCCGGAACCAGGTCTTCGACGGCGCGATCCCCCGCTCATCCTTGGCGAACAGGCCAAACGCAGCCGAGGGGGACGAGGGCAGCGTGATTGACTCGGTCTTCTCTCCCAGGGCATCCCCCAGATACTTGACGGTCAGAGCCTCGCCCGGGCGACCGCCGGAGGGAATCACCGCCAGGGGACGCGGAAAGGTCCCCACGTGCACCCGGTAGATGCACGAGCCATTTCCCTGGTACGAACTCTCACGCACCTGGATGTAGTACTTGCCATCCTCGGGGACGACGATCGACGCCGCCCCGTCCTGCCAGACGAGAGCGTTGTCATCACTCGAAGCCAGCTCAAACCGGGCCGAGTTCAGAATCGCCACATACGGATCGAAGAACGTGATGCCCAGGCGAATCCCCTCGACCTCGGCGGTCAGGCGATCCCCTTTCTTGGCCTCGACCACGTAGTAATCGACGTCTTCGTAGTCGGCCACCCCGGTGACCGTGACGTTCATGGGAATCGCCTGAGGGGTCGAGAACTCGCTGTTCGGTTCCTTCTCGGCCACCTCCGGCAGCGCCCCGACGAAAAACGGACGCAGCTCAGTAATTCCCGTCGCGGTCCGCAACCGCAGCCGGTGACTTCCCAACTCGGCCTCGGGCGAGATCTTGAACATCGCCTTGACCGCCCCGGCATTCACCACCTCGAACTTGGTGACTTCAATGCCGGGCTCGTAAAACAGCACTTCCTGCGCATCCTGAAGCTGCCCCCCCGAGAGGGTCACCTCCACTTCCGTCCCCCGCTGGCCACCGCGCGGGCTCAGCCCCCCCAGCGAGGGAGAAGCTCCCCAGGCCAGTGTGGCGAACTGCAGCAGACAGCTTCCCAACAACAGGCTTCGAAGCAGCCACAGCCGCGCGGACAGATCAGATTTCATGGTTGTCAGGTCCTGGAAAGAACACCCCAGCATGGGGTCCTCAGGAAAGGCGGGAATACCGGTGGGTCTTGGGGGACCGGCAGGGCCTGCGGGCCGTCAACGGACACCCCGATGCCAACCCCTGGCCAAGCTGGATTTGATCTGGCGGAATGCCATCACGACGGGCGCTGCCTGATGGTCAGATTCGGCCCCGGCATACCAGCGAGGCATCACCAGCCCCGGAATTCCATTTCGTAAGGGCCGGCCGGCAACTCAGTCTCTGCATGCAGACTGCCCGGCGCGGTCACATCCCGTGCCGCACCGGGCAGCTTGTCTTCCACGAACCGTTAAGACAACAGTTCCTTGCGCACCTGGCCGCCGTCGATGATCTCGATCGGACGATCGCCAGGAGCCATCAACTCCTTGTCACCCACAATGCCCAGCGTGTGGTACAGGGTGTAGAACAAGTCCTCGGGGCCAATCGCGTTCTCTTCTGGCTCAGAAGCGGTCGCGTTCGACGACCCGAACACGCTCCCCCCCTTGATGCCGCCACCCGCCAGCACCACGCTGAACACCTTCGGCCAGTGGTCGCGGCCGGCGGTCGCGTTGATCTTCGGCGTCCGTCCGAACTCGGACGACACCATCACGACCGTCTCCTTCAGCAAGCCGGTCTGTTCCAGATCGCTGATCAGGGCGGCGAACGCCTGGTCGAACGCGGGCATTTGACCGCGGAAACCGGGGACAATCGCGTTGTGCATGTCCCAGCCGCCGTAGGTCAGGTTCACCAGGCGAACCCCCGCCTGAACCAGCCGGCGGGCCAGCAGCATGCGGGCCCCGGCGGTGTTGCGGCCGTAAGCGTCACGCAACGCGGCGGGCTCGGCTTCGATGTTGAAGGCCTCGCGGGCCTGCTGCGAACTGATCAGGCTGTAGGCCCGGTCGTAGAACGTGTCCATCGCCGTCAGCAGGTCCGACGCTTCCTTCTTCTGGAAGTGCTGGTTCACTGCCGAGAGCATCGTCCGCCGCGTCGAGAACCGGCTGTCGTCGATGCCACCGGGCAAGCCCAGGTCCTGCACCTTGAAGCCCCCGCCCGCCGGGTCGCTTCCCAGGCAGAACGGCGAAAAGGCAGAACTCAGGTAGCCGGTTCCGGCATAAATGTTGGGCAACGTCGGAATGCAGACGTAAGGCGGCAGGTTGTTCCGCGGTCCGAACTCGTGACTGATCACCGAGCCAATGCTGGGGAACTGCAGCGCCGGGCTGGGGCGATACCCAGTGTACATGTTGTGCGTCCCCCGCTCGTGGGCCGCCTCGCCATGCGTCATCGAGCGGATCACGCACAGCTTGTCGGCCAGGGCCGCACTCTTGGCCAGCGTGTCGCCGAACAGCACACCCGGCACCTTCGTCTGCACATTCCCCATCTCACCCCGATACTCAATCGGAGCGTAGGGCTTCGGGTCGAACGACTCCTGGTGAGCCATCCCACCGGGCAGGAAGATATGGATGATCGACTTCGCCGTTCCCTCAAAGTGGGCGTAGTCCTTCTTCTCCGCCCGCGCTTCACTCCGCAGCAGATCGGCCAGCGTCAGGCTGCCAAACCCCGCCAACGCTCCCACCGTCAGAAAATTGCGGCGATTGACCTTGCGGAAATGGGCGGGATCGTCAGACCAGGTCCCGGTAATTGGACGCGGGGGAGTATCCATGTGGAAACACCGACTCCAGAAAGGAACAGAATCTGTCAAACTTCAGGGGAATCACAACGAACGATTCTCACTCAGCATCGACAAAATCGAAGGTTGGGGTCGAATCGGGAAGCGGCGGGGCTGTCAGGCGGGTACGCGCAGTCCGTCCAGTCCTTGGGCAACACATGAGCGCTTGGTGATACGATAGAGAGCCCCTGTCGACAATGTCAAGTATGCGGGGGACGACCGGGGAATTCGCCTGGCGTATCAGTTTTGCCGATCTTGAGGGTAAGCCTTCACTCTCCTCCGCACGACTCACACCTGTCCAGATCCCTCACCATCATGAACACCGACCCTGAAGTCGCGCGGCTGCAAGACCAACTCGAGCAACTGCAGCACCAGTTGCTGCGAGCCCAACGCCTGACGTCGGTGGGAGAACTGGCCTCGTCGATCACGCATGAGTTCAACAACGTGCTCACGACCGTTATCAACTATGCCAAGCTCGGACTGCGGCATCAGGATGCCGAGTCGCGGACCAAGGCGTTCGAGAAGATTCTCGCCGCCGGTCAACGGGCCAGCCGCATCACCACTGGCCTGCTCGCCTATTCCCGCCGGGGGACCGAACGCCGCGAGGCGACCGATCTGGGGGTCCTCATCCGTGATGTGTTGCTGCTGGTCGAAAAGGACCTGGAACACCACCGGGTCCGGCTCGAAACCAGCCTGCCAGCCCATCCGGTCTGCAGTGCCGTCAACGCAGGCCAGATCCAGCAGGTCGTGCTGAACCTCGTGGTGAACGCCCGACAAGCGATGCCCCAGGGAGGGGTGTTGACGGTGGCCCTGGCGGCCGACGTCGGGCAGAAAATCGCCGAGATTCGGGTGCAAGACACCGGCACAGGCATCGCGCCCGAGCATCTGTCCAAACTGTTCCAGCCGTTCTTCACCACCAAACAGGCGGATGAGAAGGGCCAGGGGGGGAACGGCCTCGGGCTGTCGCTGTGCCAGGATGTGATTCAGTCGCACGGTGGTGCCATCCGGGTGCAATCGGACTTGGGCCGGGGAACGCGGTTCCTGGTGACCCTGCCGCTCGAAAGCCTCTCCGCCCCGCTCTCCCCCGCGGCCGCCGTCTTGCAGCAGCGGGCGCAACAACTGCCCACCCCGGCCGCCGCCTCTCCCGCCAACCCCCCTGCCCCCAAAACCCCGGCGCTGACAACCGAAAAACGCCCCCGCCCCCTCCGCACGCTGAGCAAAAAGGGGGGCGAGTGACCCCCCCGTGGTGACAGACCTCCAGGTCTGTCAGTCAAAAACCATCCCTCACCAATTCGACCAACTCATCAATCTCCAACACACGCCGCCCAGACACCAGTTCCGCCGTCCGGCCGCGTCCCCGATCTCACGCACAGGCTGACTAGCCTCTTCCACGCCCCCCCTCATGGTGACAGTCCTCCAGGTCTGTCGGTCCATTCGAATCACGGCTCGCCCCTCGGTTCTCCCTTTTCTTTTTCGTTGAACAAGTTCCACACAACGGACGTCGCGATGAGGCCACGGCGGCCACCGCCAGTTTTTCATCCCGTTTGCTGGCATACCAGCGAGCCGTAGCCACGGTGCCACTTCGACAGGTCATCCCTTCGCCTGCAATTCCCGGGTTGGTCTTCATTCGCTGACAGATTCCAGTTCCGGCATCGGGACCGCTCGAGGTATGACCGGCACTTGCGGGGACCCGGCTCGCCGATCCCAACAGCCTCAGTGGAACTGCGGGGCCCATCACCAGAATCGTCTACAACCCCATTGGCCTCGTCAGCCACACCATCGATCCTCTCGGCCAGACCACGCAATACAGCTACGATCCCCACCGCAACGGGCTGCCGCAGGTGATTTCCCCGATCGTGACGGCACCATCGGGCCCGATGTCGCCCCGGCGTGAACTTCACCTATGACGTCGGCGGGCGGCGGTTGACGCAAACCGACCTCCTGGGTGCGGTCACGAAGTACGAATACGACGCCAAGAGTCGGGTGACCCAGGTCACGCTCCCCGACCCCGATGGGGCCAGCGGTGATCTCGCGCCGCAACAGACTCTCGACTACGACCGGGCTGGGGCGGGTCGTCGCCACGACCGATCCCCTCGGCCGGGTCAGTACCGCGTCCTACGACGCGGGTTCGCAGTTGGTGGCGGTGGCCGTTCCGTTGGGGAACCGCACGCAGTTCGTCTACGACGCCGACGGCCGGCAGACCCAGGTGATCCTCCCCGATCCCGACGGCACCGGGCCGCTCCTCGCCCCCACCCGGCAGACCCGCTACGACAATCTGGGCCGGACGATCCAGACAACCGACGAACGGGGAGGCCAGACGCAGTTCACGTACGACCTCGCCAGCAATCTCACCTCCTTGCGGGACCCCGGCGGCAACAGCACGTCCT
>JBKDUK010000444.1:0-11794 GCA_046339535.1 Planctomycetaceae bacterium
GACACGCTGTGGGTGGGACCGGCGGATGGTGTGGGGCGGATGCGCGTCCAGCGGTGGCTTGGACGGAGCCTCGCACTCCCGCGGCGCTGGTTTGTCGTCCCCAACTGCGCTCATTTCGGATGGATGCCCAGCGGAGCGGACACGGAGGTCCGCCCCCCCGACACGCTGTGGGTGGGACCGGCGGATGGTGTGGGGCGGATGCGCGTCCAGCGGTGGCTCGGACGGAGCCTCGTCCTCCCGGATCGTTCGGGGGAGCAGGCAAAAACAAAACGGACGGCACCGGTGACCGGAACCGTCCGCAATTTCAATTCGCGAAGAACAACATTCCGCGAATTACTTCTTGGGATCGAGATTCGCCAGCAACTCGTCCTGCGTCACTTTCGAATCGACTCCGCCCGAGGGAACTTCGCCGTGCGCCACCCACACCAGGGCGTTCAACACCAGGCGGCGGAAGTTGTCGTCGGCCCAATTGCGATGAAAGTGGCCGCCGGTGAAACCGAAGCCCCGGCCCCCATTCTCGCGCTCGGCCGCCCAGGCCACATGCTGGGGCTGCCCCTTGGTCGCCCGGACGGCGGGGTTGCCGCTGTGGGGACCATCGGGCCGCTCGAGGGTGCTCGCGGGAGGCACGGCCGTCAGGATGGGGGTGACCCGCTCCAGCTTGTCGCGAAACCGCATGTGGTAGTACCACTCATCATTGATCTCGAACGGCTTGACCCCCCGCGTAATGGGATGATTCGGCAGGTTCTCGAATTTGGCGGTCCAGTGCGGATTGACCGACCAATTCGTCTCGAAATACCCCCCCACCCAGTCCAGAAACTCGGCGCCACCCCGCTCCTTGGGGACTTCCACGGCATAGTGCAGACAGGCGATTCCCACCCCCCGGCGAGCCAGTTCGTCGAGCTGCTTCAACCGCTCTCCCTGGATGGCGGGATGTCCGCCACCGCCATCGGCGTAGAACATCACCGCGTCGGCATTGTCGAACGCGCTGGGGTCCTTGGGCCAGCCCCCCTTGTACAGCGTCGCCTGGATGCCGGGAGTGTTGTTGAGACACTTCTGCAGCAGCATCACACCGGCGTTGAACTCATGGTCGCCAGGACCGTGGCTCTGCGTTCCGGCCAGCATCACCACTTTCTTCAGCCCCGCCACCAGCGGCGTACGCCGGATGCGGATGTTTTTGAACTGCACGGTCATGGCCGGGCCCGCATGGAGCTGCAGCGCCAGAATCCCCGACATCGCGCGATTCTTGGCGTCGTTGTCGGTGACCTGGGCCGTGACCCGACCATTGATGATGTGGGTCAGCTGGTTGCCTTCGGCCAGGATCACGTAGTCGTTCCAGTCTTCCTTCTTGATGACGGTCTGGATGTCCTTGGTGTTCCCCAGGGAGGCGACCACCTGCTTCTTGCCCCCCTCGTTGATGACGGTCTTCTCGCCCCGTTCGGCCAGAATGCCCCGTCCCCGTTCTTCATAGAGGATGCCCGAGTAGGTTTCTCCCGCCTCGAAGTCTCCCTGGTAACCCCCCACCACCCAGTTGCCGAGGTCCTTGCTGCGGTACTGAATGCCCGAATTGCCGCCGACAATCTTGAAGGAGAGCCGCAATTCGAAGTTGTCGACGTTGCCGTCACGCCAGATGAGGAAGGTGTTCCCGGCCGTCTTGTTCTGCTCGGTGGTCTGGCCGGTGATCGCCCCGTCGCGGACGGACCAGAACTTGGGGTCGCCATCCCACCCGGAGAGGTCTTTGCCGTTGAACAGGCTCTTGAACCCCGGTTCGACCTCCTGGGCCGAAGACGACCGGGAGCCGAGTCCCAGAAAGGCGACGGCCAGGGTGGCCGCGAGCCAGACAGAGTGCAGTCTGCGATGTGTCATAAATTCCCTCGCGCGGTGATGACTCGTGAGCGGGGCTCCAGCCGCATGGCCGGGCCGCGTGACACACCCCCGCCGCTGGTGGCCAGGGGGAAACCGGGGGCGGTGTCGCCGCGCGAGTGTAGCTCCCCCGGATTGAGAATTCACCCCCGGGGAGGTAGCCTCGCGACAGGCGGGCTGGACGGAATCTGGCCCGTGGCGACCCACCGGTTGCCCCGTGGCCGACGAGCCCCGGGGTGGGTGGCTGGAAATCGACACTCAATCCCTGGAGTGATGCCGATGCGCTGCTTGTCTCTCTGCCTGCTGGCCCTTCTGCTCCCGGCGTACGGCCGGGCGCAAGAGCTTCCCGCCCCTGTCGGAAACACGATCATCCCCCCGGGGGCGAAACTGGAGAAGCTCTTCACCCGTTCGGCCCCCATTCGGGGAGGGTTGACCGAGGGGCCAGCCGCCGGTCCCGATGGGAAGATTTACTTCTCCGACATTCCGGTGGGAGACGACAAGGGATTGATCATGCGGTTCGATCCCCAGACGAGCAAAACCGAGATCTTCATCGACAACAGCTTCAAGTCGAACGGGTTGAAATTTGGTGCCGACGGGATGCTCTATGCCTGCGAGGGGTCGGACCAGGGGGGGCGGGCGGTGGTCCGCTGGAATCCCCAGACCAAACAGCGCACGGTGCTGGCCGACAAGTACATGGGGAAGCGGTTCAACGCCCCCAACGACCTGGTTCTGGACCGGGCCGGGCGCATCTATTTTTCGGATCCCCGGTACCTCGGGACGGAACCGCGGGAGCTGGAGCATCGGGCCGTCTATCGGGTGGACCCTGACGGGCGGGTGACCGAAATCACTCATGAGGTCGAAAAACCGAATGGCATCGCCCTCAGTCCCGACCAGCGGACAATGTACCTGGCGGACCATAACAATGGAGTTGACCGCATCGATCCCGACAACAAGTCACCGGTGAAGAAGGGGGCGATGAAGATCTACGCGTTTCCCTTGGGGCCGGACGGTCTGGTGAATGGTCCCCGCCGGACCCTCGTCGATTTCGGCGACCAGGCCGGGTGCGACGGGATGACCGTTGATTCCAAGGGGAATATCTACCTGACAGCCCGCGGCGTGAAGCGCCCGGGGGTGCTGGTGATTGACCCGACGGGGAAGGAGGTGGCCTTCATTCCGACCGGGCAACCCGACCAGTCCGAGGAGTCTCCGACGGGGCTCCCCAGCAACGTGACGTTTGGGATCGGCGACCAGAAACAGGTGTTGTACATCACAGTCGACACGAGCCTGTACCGGATCGGACTGGCGGTCCCTGGATTTCATTCCTGGATCAAGTCGGGAGGGGGTTGACTTCCTTCCTGGACTGCGTATCGTTGGTGCTGGCAGGGCTCATGAAGGGCCCGGCAACTGAACGTTTCATTCAGGCCTCCCGGGAGAATGTTGCTCCCGAGGAGGCCTGTTTTTTTTCCACAGGGCGATACCCATGAACCCATCGGTTGATGTTGACGCAATTCGTGGATTGATGTGTCGGGAGTTTGCCCACATGGTGACCGCGGGGGCCAACCAGGTGCGGGTGCGCATTACCCATCCGCACGGGGCCCCGACCGCCGCCTGGTTTTACAGCCATCGCGACCATGCCTGGCAGCGTGAGCCCGCGACGGTCGAGGGGGAATTGCAGGTCCGGGCCATGCAGGAGGAATTGGAACTGGTTCTGAGCCGTGGCCGGGGGGACCTCTGGCAGGCCCGAGAGCATGGTGCGGCCGACCACACCGACTACGACATCAGCCTGAATGTGGGGAGCCTGGCCGAATTGAACGATCAGCGACTCCCCGGCTACCTGGCAGGGCTGTTGTTTCTGGACGCGAATGATGCCGATCACAACCGGCGTCAGGCGGTCCGACATGGACGAATTGGCTGAATCTGACCCATTTCCTTCAAGAGGGCCCAATACGCAGAGAGAACCTTCAGGCCTCCGAGTTTTCCACCACGATTCCGATTTCCGTTTTTTGGTTTTTCGTGTTCCCCAGTCGGTTCCGACCTGCGAAATCGACTGTTGGTTTGTGGCGGACGGGATCTGTCGCGCTCCGGATCTCCCGCACCGTCTCCCCACCGAACTCCATGACGCCGCGGCCAAGGCGTCGTAGCCTGTCACCCAGGACAATTCAGTCATCATGATTTTCGATCCCGCCTCCGTTTCCGAGAACGCGACACCGGCAAAACCTGCTCCAGTCAAGATTCGTGTGACACACCCACGGGGGGTCGCCGAGGAAGCCGAGCTCATGATTCCTCATTTGGGGCATTGGCACGGACAACCGATGCAATTCGATCATGACCATTGTGTGAAATGCCTGATGCGGGCATTGGAGCGGCATCTTCAACAATCCGAAACCGGGTCTGTGCAGCGTTGGAAGGATGCGACCGAGTATCACTTCCACCCCATGGGAAACGATTGAGGATGGCATCGAAGTGACCAGGCCGCCTGCAGGGGCGACACCAGCGAGTTTCGAAACCAACCAGTTCCAATCGGACCGGGATGAGCCGGTCCGTGAGGGGAACGGGACCTCCCCAACTCAACGGAAGTTGGGGAGGAACGTTCTGCCGATCCAAACGCTGGAGAGGCCCGGCAGGGGCACCTTCCGCAACGGGAGCATTCTCATGGACCAACTGGTTGTCTTCGCCTGCACTCCGGACGACCGCGAAGCCCTGGCCCCCCTGCTCGCCGAACACCTCGGGATCACCCGGACTGACGCCGCGATTCAGGCGAGGCTGGCTCCCGGTGTGGTGCGGGGAGAGTACTCTCCCCAGCAGGCGGCGGCCGCGGCGGCGATGATTCAGCGGCTGGGGCTGCAGGCCCGGGTGATTCCCGGCCCCGATGTGCCCGTCCTGCATCCCCAGGAGCGAGTGCATCACCTGCGCTGGCCCGAGGGAGGCCTGCTGGTGCTCGATTCACTCGGAATCCATGCCGAGACGATCCCCTGGGATCACCTCGACCTGGTGTCGGTGGGGCTGGTTGTTCCCGTTGCGGCGAAATCGGCCGCCGCCCGATCGACCACAGTGCTGGCCACTGGACGTCAGCACCTGACAGAGGAGTCGACGGCGACCAACCCCCCCCAACTGGAACTGCTGCTGATCTGCCGGGCTCCGTTCCGGGTGCTGCGGCTGGAAGCTCCGCACCTGAATTATGAGTTCCTGGGGACGCGGGGCGCTTCGGGATCGGCCGGGAATTTCCGCCTGATGGTCGCAGACATCCTCGCCCAGGCTCCCCACGTCTACCGCACCCCCGCGACCCGGGCGTGGCTGCGGGGGGACCCGGCTGCGAGCTATCGATACGATTCCGCGGGCGAGCTCGAGCGGACCACGCAGCTGCACCTGCTGATCCACCGTCAGGCCCACGGAAGCGGGGACAAGGAGGGAAACCGATGCGTCCCGTGAGAGCGCGTTCGCGGTCCGGCAATCACCGTTCTACAGCACGCCTCCCATCGCCTCCTCAGCAGTCACGATGATCGTGGCGATCTCGATCAGTTTTTTATTCTTCTCACTGGCCAGCATCTGCAGTCGACGGAAGGCGTCGGGCTCGCTCATGCCGGTGCGGTTCATCAGCACCCCCTTGGCCCGTTCGATGACCTTGCGGTCGGCCAGCGCCTGCCGCAGGTCGCTCGCTTCCTTCCGCAGAGACTGGAAATGCGAGAAGCGATGGACGGCGAGGGCGATGGCCGGCTCGAGATCGGCCTGCTTGATCGGTTTGACGAGGTAGGACATCACATGATCGCTCTCCGCCCGCTCAATCAGGTCGGCATCGTGGTAGGCCGAGACCAGAATCACGGGCAGCGGATGGATCTTGTACAACTCGACCGCGGCGTCGATCCCATCGAGCTCGGGCATCTTGATGTCGGTAATGACAAGATCCGGCGGATTGCGGCGGCAGTTATCGACCAGTTCGCGTCCGGTCGCGGCGGCCGACACCACCTGGTGCCCCAACAGCGGCAGCATCTTCTGGAAATAGTCCCGCATGTCGACTTCATCATCGGCGACAGCGATCTTCAGCGCGGTGTTCATGCGGTTTCTCCCAACGGCCCGTCAACAGGAAGCGTGATGACAATTTCGGCCCCCGGTGCGGAGGACTCTCCCACCTCAATCCGTCCTCCATGGGCCTCCACGAGTCGGCGGGAAATGGCCATTCCCAATCCCGTCCCCTTGGTCTTCGTCGTGTAGAAAGGTTCAAACACCCGGGACCGCGTTTCCGCGGACATGCCCGGACCATCGTCGCTGAAGGTCACGCGGTAGGCGGGACGGTCATGCAAGGTGGCACTGCTCAGTTCGACTTCGATCCTCACGGGGACTGCGCCGCAGGTCAAAGAATTCTCGAGCACATTGCGGAAGACCCGTTCGAGAGCCAGCGGATCGACCCGACAACGGGGAATCCCTTCGCAGGCGCCAATTGTCAGGCTTGCGGGATGCCGCTGGCGCTCGAACGCGAGGTTCTCCCAGGTATCTTCCACCAGCCGCCGCAAATTGACCTGGGCGGTTTTGAGGCGGATGGGGGCGGCATAGTCGCGCACCTCTTCGTAGAGGGCATGCAGGGCATCCTGGGCGTTTTGAATCCGGGCGACCAGATCGAGCGCGGCGGGGCGATCCTGCACCTCCATCGCCAGCATTTCGAGGCACGCTTGGCTGCGCTGCAGGGCATTGCGGCTTTCGTGCGCCAGGCCGGTGATCATCTCGCCAATCGCCGCCAGCCGTTCGGTCTGCAGGGCCCGCTTTTGCGCCTCGCGCAGCGGGGTGATGTCCTGCCCCACTCCCAACAGCATCGTCTCTCCCGTTTCCTGCACGAGAGGGCAGGTATTCCAGACGAACAGCCGCTCGGTCCCGTCCCGCGTCCAAATGGGATTGGTATACCCGGCTGAAAACGGGGTCGACAGCGCCCGGACCAATTCCTGGCGGACCCGGCTGGCCAACTCCGGATCCGGGATGAAGACCTCAAACCAGTCCCGCCCCATCACTTCAGCAGCCGTGTAACCAGTCAGGGTCTCGGCAAACGGACTGAAATCGCGAATGATCCCCGCCGAATCGACAATCACGATCAGGCAGGGCGCCGCCTTCAACACCGCCTCCAACGCCTGGCGGGTCTTCAGTTCCTCGGCATTCCGGTGCTGCCTTTCCAGCTCCGCCTGCCTCCGGGACCATTCATGGCGGTAGGCCTCCTGGATGATCATGTGATCGAGGTCGATCGCGCGGTGCATCGCCCGGTGCAATTCCTGGGACTCGGTCGGCACAAACCTGCGGTCGATCGACTCGGCCAGCCGTTGCCGCAGCCGGGACAGCGCGGCGCTGGTGAAAGCCTGAGCCAGACCAATCTCAACATGCCGCCGCCCGACACGCCAACGAGTCAGTGCATAGTCTTCATCATGCGTCCCCGTGAACAACTCATCGAGCCAGTTCAGCAGCGTTTGACGCAGCAGATCGGGACGCAAAGGACTGTCGCCCAACACCAGCCTCGTTCCCTGGTGGCGCCCAATCTCCTGATAAAAATCATCGACGATCCCGGGGAAATCCTGCCGCAAGACAGGATGGGCCATCCGCAGCGTGACTTGATCCGCCGGCTGCCAACCCACATACCGCTGCAGTTCCAGGAACCGGGACGAGAACGAATCATCCCCCTCCTTTTCGACCGGCTCTCGTTGGTGGACCATTCGGGGAACGGGAAAGGCCCAGACCGCCGAATAGGAATTCGGGCGGATTGGCGAAACCGCGGCGATGTTTGGGCGCGGTAAATCCGGGATTCCCCGCAGCCATGCCTCCCCGTCTTCTGCTGTCATTTGGGCTGTCGACCGCTCGGGCCGGTACCGGATGGCGGCCGGTCCCCCAGCCGACGGATTCGATCCACAAGAACGCATGAGAGCAGAACTTCGCCCAGTCCGAAATCTCGGGCCCTGCGACCTCTCCCCCTCCCTGACAAAGATCCCAGCGAAAAAAAAGCTCCTCCGCGGGATTCCGCAGGGAGCCTGCCTTCGGCCGGATCTTTCGCACCAACATCATGAGTGCGGCTGAATTCTGACACTGGCCATGAGCGTCGTCAACCATCCTGTGTCGTCCCCGAGAGCCCTGGTCGTCAACCACAGCTGGGCGCTTCAGGACCGGTTCCGGAAAGTGGCCAGACATCTCTCTGTTGGAGCCTGCGTTCGCACATCGTTCTCTGACGACCCCGCCGTTGACCGAGGGCGATGTCAGTTCGAAAGTTCATCCCTGGATCTCCCCCTGCAGCAACAGCCAAAGTGATAACCAGAACACATACACACTCACTTATGATCACGCCACTTCAAAAACCGGGGTAGACGGACCTGCCGATGTTCCCTGTAATCCGCCCCCCTCTCCCCCGGCCGAGTCGGTCCTTGCGGGGCAGGTTGCGTGTGATGACTTCTCAGGATGGGTGACGTGAACGGACCGGCGGGAATTCTGGGCCAGGCCACCCGGCTGCGTGAACTGGGTGAGCTCGAACAGGCCGAACGGCTGCTGCGACATCTGATCCGACTCTACCCGGGAGAAGCGGACGGCTGGCATTTGTTGGGACTGGTGCGGCATGATCGCCTCGACTATGCCGAAGCGCATCGCTGCCTGGTCCGGGCGCTCGAACTGGCTCCCGATCGGGCCCTCCTGTATCGCGACCTGGGGACCATCCACCTTGACGCAGGGCTGTTCAGTGAGGCTCTCGACAACCTGCAGCAGGCGGTCCATCTCGCTCCCCATGATGCGGGTTTGCACCATTCGCTGGGCCTGGTGCTGCTGCAATACGGCAACCTGTTGGGGGCCCGCCTGAGACTGCAACAGGCGATCCGGCTGGAACCCCGGTCCTGGGACGCGTGGTTTCATCTGGGATTGTGCTGTCAACAACAGGGGGATTTGGAGTCGGCCCTCGTTTGTTTCCGCCGCGTTGCGGAACTGCGCCCCGACCATCCCGAAGCGCCCAGCCAGGTACGAAGGCTGGAGGGACTGCTGGGACAACGGGGGGAAGCGGCCTGACGGGGTTCACCCGATTTGAGCTCTCAGTCCCCTCATGCCAGTCCGGGCCCGGTCCTGCCCCCTCACTCTCCACGAGTTTCCGGTGATTTTTTCGGAATTGGCGATTGGACGATCGGATCCGAAGCCAATCGTTCCCCGGTCGTCAACCCGCCGAAACACTCTTGGGCGGGAGTCCCGCGATCGCACGGACCGATTTTCAGGTCGCTGGCCCGTGGCAGAAGTCCCGTCCGCCGCCTCGGATGGCGCCGGTTGGAAGCGCGGCACCACGCTCATAGAATTCCTCCATGGGAACGATCTACTTCAAACGCCTGCGTTTGGAATTGGAACTGGGGAACTCACAGTTTCCCCAGCCCGTGCTACCCTTTGGTTTTGAGTGGCTTCCGTGGGAGAAGAGCCTGCTGCAGCGGCACGCGGTCACGAAGCACGAGAGTTTCCGGACTGAATTGGATGCGCGGATTTTTCCCTGTTTTCGGGATCCAGCAGGCTGTCTCGATCTCATGAGTGAGATCACCCAAAGGGCGACATTTGCACCTGCGGCAACCTGGCTCGTCAGTTGCCGGTTTCCCGACGGCACCGCCGACGACTGCGCCACCATCCAGGGGATCGTGCAGGCCGGGGGTTGGGGGGCGATCCAGAACGTCGGGGTCGTCCCCGAGTATCGGGGCCGGGGATTGGGCCGGGCCCTGTTGCTGCAATGTCTCGCCGGTTTCCAGAGGTTGGGGGTCCCCCGGGTTTACCTCGAGGTCACCGCCAGCAACCTGCCTGCAGTCCAGCTGTATCGTTCGCTGGGGTTCTGTCTGGCGCGAACCACATATCGGGCGGTGGAGGAAGATCCAAACGCCTCAGCCGAGACCACCCAGGTCGCCTCGGGAATTGTCTGACGGGGCCGCGACCGATTCTGCTTGCCGCGAAACGGGAACGTTTCCGCCCACCGGCCGACTCCGATGTCGGTTTTTGGTATTTCGGCAGAGGATAAGTCGCGGTGGGTGATGTCCGTCATTGGTCGGAATGTGAAACCCGCCGTTCACCCAGAATCTCCCGGCAGACATATTCGGCCAGCAGCCGGTGGGTCTCGGCGTTGGGATGACCATCGCGGGGAATAAAATATTTTTTTCCGTGTTTTTCCAGGTCGGGAATGATGGTCTCGACGTCGTGGAGCCGGATTCCCGCCGCGTGCAATTCCCGACGCAGGGGAACTGCCAGATGTTGATCGAAATGATTCCAGAACAACACATGGAATTCACAGCCGGGGAACTGTCGTGCCACTTCGTCGGCGGATTGCCGGATGAGGGCCACGGCCAGATCCAGATCGGCCTGCCCGACGAGTCGGGGCGCCAGCAGCTTGCTGAAGATTCTGGACCGCCAGAGAAACGGCCAGGCTTGCGGTGTCCACCATCGATCGTCCAGATTCCCGGCCCTTCGGACGGTCCCATCGTCGAGCACAAACCGGGGGGCATGCCGGTTGTAGGAAATCCAACCTTTGACTCGCCGCACCTGGTCGGGAATCACCTGGAAGACCACGACCTTTGGGGCTCGAGGGCAGATTTGCCGCACCCGCCCCGATTCGAGATTGGCCAACATCTGATGGGGACCGTAGCCGGAATAGGCGAAATTCACGATGTGCAGTTCGGGGGCACAGGCCGCCACCTGCGCTGGTAACGCCTCCTGATCTCCCACCCCCTCGCCAAAGGTGAATGAACAGCCAAAAAACGCCACGGTCTCGGGATCGGCTTTGGAATCCGGAGTCGGAATGATCCTCAGTCCGTGGGCATCCACATTGTACACGATGTCAAAGATCGTCTTCCCGCCATACTTGAGCGAGTGCGACACCCGGGAGTTGGGAACCTGCACTGTCCCCAACAAGTCGGTGGTTTCAAACGTTGCCTCGGATGAATCGGAGGGCCCCGAAGTGCCCATCACAGGCGGACGGACACCTTTCTTGACATTCGTCTTCCCAGCCACCCGCCAGTACAGAAACCCCTCAACCAGACTGAGCGCGAACAGCACGGCCGCCAGATTGAGAGCCCACCAGGCAGTCCGGCGGAAGACAAATCCAGTCCAAATGCACCAGCAAGTCGCCAGAAGCCCGAGGATTCCAAATGGGCAATCCTTGGTGGACATCAACAGGGGTGAGGCCAACGCCATCAACAGCAGCGGCCCCACAACAGACAGCCACCGCCTGCGATTCGACCAAGTCTTGACTGACATGTTTCCAGAAGGAAAGGCGAAGGACAACGAGGTTGACACGGCACACCCGAGACTCGCCTGAGGGAGTCTGGGAGAGATGCATTTAGCACTGAACTCTCATCAGCGTCGAGGCGGATCCAGTCCCCGAAAAAGCGTCCGCCGTGTGAGCGCCCGGCGGGAAGCGAACAATCGTTGCAATGCGTCCATCAATCGCCCCCCCAAACCGCACCGGCCTGCGAAACCGGATGATCCTTCGATCCCCCCAAGACAACAGTTTGTCGGTGATGTGCCAGCGATCAGGGTGCGCCCCTCACGCGCCTCGAAGGACGGCATAAGCATCTTCTTATATGAATCCCGGCCGACGGAGTGTTTGCCACTCCCAACAGTCTCCGCCCGTTCGGAACACCGGGAGGGGTATCCGGGCGTTGCTTCTGTCTCCTGGTGGGCCGTGGTCTCATCCTGACGGACGAAAACGCGTGTTGTCCCCCAAGGCAATCTTCCACTAAGATCCCGCGCGACGGGAGGAAGAGGATCCTGGTCGACTGGGCTGTCACGGCCCCCGGCCTTGCCGTGTGACCGGACTCTGCGCTGGAACCGGATGATTTGCCCGTCTGTTTTTCACCCCTGCGGTGTTCGTCTCCACGGAAGGAGCTGTTTCCCCCATGGCCACCCTGACGGCCCACACACCCAAGGCCCAACCCGCCTGGAGGCCCCGTACGAACTCGCTGGAAGA
>JBKDUK010000445.1:0-3202 GCA_046339535.1 Planctomycetaceae bacterium
GCTTGTGACGACCACGGGACCGACAAACCGGGAGGTTCGTCGCCACGGCCCGGCTGCAACCCCGCACCGTTTCGCACGCCGACCACCGGCCGCACAATCCCTGAAGGGGATTTCTCCCATAGCCTGGGGTTGCCACAGCGCAGCGCCGGCTACCCCAGGACACCGTCCCCCACCGACGACCCAACTCTGAAGGAGTTGTCTACAGAATCCCGTTGGTGGACAGAAACCTTCGGCAAACGTCACGCGCCGACCCCATCCGCCTTGTGCGGATCGGTGAAGCAGGTCGACGGCTAAGACGATCCGTTGCGCAACAGGCAAGACCCCATCCAGCTTGCCTGGATCGGTGAATGAGGTCGCCGCTGCCGGATGAACACACGACTCGGCATTAGTCGAGTTGACCGACCCTCCTCACCGGATCCGGACATTTCCGGTTGCCCCCAGCGGAGACCTTATTCACCGATCCGCACGAGGCGGATGGGGTCTTGTGGCGATGCGAGGTCGCTCGATCTAGCCACAGACCTCCTTCACCACGGACACAAGGTCCGTGGGGTCGCTGGTGTTCCGAAATGCTGGGCCGGACTTCACGGCGTCACGACGCGCCGGGTGATTTGAGTGGGCGACCCTTTGCTCGGCACACACGACCTCAACACCGTGAGTCTCCCCCGGGTGGAGGGATGATGGACCTGTCCTCTTTGACGTCCGCCCCTTTGAGGTCCGAATGGTCCGTCGTCCGGCCCAAAGGGCCAGCCATTCTCCCAGCCAGGGTCGGAGGCCCTGGTGGCTGCCACCACCACCCCGTCAGGCCCAACGGGCCAACCGTTCTACGAACCGCGCGGGAGGCGAGAGTAATGGTTGGCCCGTTGGGCCGGCACATGTCGTGGTCGGTCCTTCCCGGCCCGCTGGGCCGGGCTGGGAGAACGGCTGGCCCCTTGGGCCGCCAGACGCCTGCTGCCTCTCCGCCCGCGCCACAACCGACCCCAGCGGGGTCCCAGAGGGTCGCCGGAGGTCGAGCGCAGCGACCACCCCCGGACAACGCCCCCCCACAACGCCTGCATCCCGAAGGGGGTGCCAGAAAGCGTGGGTCAACAAAGCCAACGCGGATGACACTCATCGACCGGTCCACCGACCGTCGTGGGCGTCCGTGTCCGTGAGGCACTCGAACAATCCCCGATCCGGCGGGGAGCTTCGCGTCGCGCCGGGTGATTTGAGCTGGCGATCTTTTCCTCGGTGCACTCGATGCAAACACCGATAGTATTCCCAAGGGTTATGGGAATATGTACCTGTCCCCTTTACCGTCCGCCCATTTGACGTCCGGATGGTCCGTCGTCCGGCCCAAAGGGCCAGCCATTCTCCCAGCCAGGGTCGAAGGCCCTGGTGGCTGCCACCACCACCCCGTCAGGCCCAACGGGCCAACCGTTCTACGAACCGCGCGGGAGGCGAGAAAAATTGTTGGCCCGTTGGGCCGGCACATGTCGTGGTCGGTCCTTTCCGGCCCGCTGGGCCGGGCTGGGAGAACGGCTGGCCCCTTGGGCCGCCAGACGCCTGCTGCCCCTCCGCCCGCGCCACAACCGACCCCAGCGGAGTCCCAGAGGGTCGCCGGGGGTCGAGCGCAGCGACCACCGCCGGACAATGCCCCCCACAACGCCAGTACCCCGCAGGGGGTGCCAGAATGCGTGGGTCAACAAAACCAACGCGGATGACTCTCATCGACCGGTCCACCGACCGTCGTGGGCGTCCGTGTCCGTGAGGCACTCGAACAATCCCCGATCCGGCGGGGAGCTTCGCGTCGCGCCGGGTGATTTGAGTTGGCGATCTTTTCCTCGGTGCAAACGATGCAAACACCGATAGTATTCCCAAGGGTCATGAGAATATGTACCTGTCCCCTTTACCGTCCCCATTCCGGCGATACTTGGCGCTTCAATGGGGCCGCTCTTGTTCAGAGCGGAAGACAGGTGGCGAACATAGTGGCAGGGCCGTTGTGTTCCCGCTTCAATGGGGCCGCTCTTGTTCAGAGCGGAAGACCGGGAAAACCGTCAAGTATCACGAATTGTAGTCTACGCCGCTTCAATGGGGCCGCTCTTGTTCAGAGCGGAAGACCTTGACATGAGAAATCATCCTGGAAGAGAACGGAAACGGCTTCAATGGGGCCGCTCTTGTTCAGAGCGGAAGACGATTTCTTCGCCGGGCAAGGTGGAGACAGTCGCAAGCTTCAATGGGGCCGCTCTTGTTCAGAGCGGAAGACATCATCGAAGACGTCATCAAGGCCCACCCCGAAATTGCTTCAATGGGGCCGCTCTTGTTCAGAGCGGAAGACATCCAGTCCGAGAAGTCGTAGGCAGCCTTGCGGAAGCCGGGCTTCAATGGGGCCGCTCTTGTTCAGAGCGGAAGACAGGGCGTTCCGTCCGCCATGGTCGACACGCTGGGGGCTTCAATGGGGCCGCTCTTGTTCAGAGCGGAAGACCCTGCTCTGGCTGCTGCTCGAACTGCTTCGGCTGCTGCTCGCTTCAATGGGGCCGCTCTTGTTCAGAGCGGAAGACCATCCGCCATGAGATTGTCCCCAGTCTCACGTAGACAAGCTTCAATGGGGCCGCTCTTGTTCAGAGCGGAAGACCGGTGCAACCTCCCCCCAGTCAATCGACCGAGGGGAGGTGGGCTTCAATGGGGCCGCTCTTGTTCAGAGCGGAAGACCAATCCGCGGACGCACCGACGCCCCCCACGCTCACGCTCGCTTCAATGGGGCCGCTCTTGTTCAGAGCGGAAGACCCGCACATCGACCAACCGGAGGGGCCGGAATGACACTTCGCTTCAATGGGGCCGCTCTTGTTCAGAGCGGAAGACCGATCAGCGTGAGCCGCAACCCCACCCCGTCCTGGGGGCTTCAATGGGGCCGCTCTTGTTCAGAGCGGAAGACCGTTTTGCTGGGTTGCTGGCCCCTGCCCATCAACGGGCTTCAATGGGGCCGCTCTTGTTCAGAGCGGAAGACCCGCCCGTAAGTCTGGCTGGCTCCCAATGTCAGCGTGCTTCAATGGGGCCGCTCTTGTTCAGAGCGGAAGACCGGGGCAAGCGACACAATCAACGCTGTCCTATGGGAGCTTCAATGGGGCCGCTCTTGTTCAGAGCGGAAGACCACCAGTCCATTCCAAGTCCGCAGAAAATCCCGATAGGGCTTCAATGGGGCCGCTCTTGTTCAGAGCGGAAGACC
>JBKDUK010000446.1:0-11893 GCA_046339535.1 Planctomycetaceae bacterium
CCAATAGTGTTCGGCACGAGACGTGCCCGGGGTGAACACATCGACCTTGATTGAATTGCTGGATTTGGCACAACATTTGCGCCGCTCCTCCAGACGGTTGTAAAACTGTCAACTTGGCAGGGAGGTGAGCATGGCCGGCAAGAAGAAGGCGCGGTTGCGGGAACGTGATGTGGGAGGCATGAAGCATCTGCAGAAGCTGCTGCCCCTGCTGGACCGACTGCATGACGTTGGTTGCGAACGGGACAGGGCCGGGAATCGGCAACTGCACTTCGACCAGTATTGCCTGCTGGTGCTGCTGTCGCTGTTCAATCCCGTCATCAATTCTCTGCGGGGCATCCAGCAGGCCAGTGAACTGCAGAAGGTGCAGCGACTGTTGGGGTGCCCGCGGGCCTCTCTGGGATCGCTGTCCGAGGCGGCTTCGGTTTTCGATGCGGAGCGACTGAAGGAAATCATCGAGGAACTTGGTGGTCAACTGCAGCCGTTGACCCGCGAGCCCCGCCTGCAGGGCATTTCGCAGACCCTGACCCTGGTGGATGCAACCCTGGTCGCCGCCTTGCCGCGCATCATGCACGCGTCGTGCCGGAAGGGACAGGACCAGAGCGGAATGGTCAAGTGGCGACTGCACACCCATTTCGACGTGATGCGGCACGTTCCCGATCGGATCGAGGTGACTCCCGAGGGGGGGGGTGACCACGATGAACGAGCCACCCTCTCTCGAATGATCGAGAGTGACCGGCTGTATGTCATGGATCGGGGTTATGCCAAGTTCACACTGTTCAATCAGATTGTGGCAGCCCAGAGCAGCTACGTCTGCCGCCTGCGTGACAACAGCACGTACGAAGTGCTGGAAGATCGCCCCCTCAGTGACGCCGACCGGGAAGCGGGAATCCTCAGCGATCAGATCGTGCAGTTCACCAACTCCACCCCTGATCGTCGTCCCAACCACACATTGCGTTTGATCTGCATTACAACATCCCAACATACCAGCCGTGGCAAATACAAGGGGGGCTCCTCGGGCGTTGACAGCGATGGTGTCCTGCGCCTGGCCACGAATCTCTCCGAGGTCCCTGTCGACGTCATCAGCCTGATCTACCGATACCGGTGGACCATCGAGATCTTCTTCCGATTCTTCAAGCATGTCCTGGGGTGTCGACACCTGCTGAGCACCTCGGAAAACGGCATCGAGATCCAGACCTACTGCGCGATCATTGCCTGCCTGGTCATCGCGCTGTACACCGGTCGCAAACCAACGCTGCGCACTTATGAGATGATCTGCTTCTATTTCAGTGGCCTGGCCAGTGAGGACGAACTCCTCGCGCATGTGGCGAAACTCCAGGCTCACGACGCCGCAAAAAAGACAGACTGATTGCCGCCGACTTGGACACTCTCGATTGAGGGCCGCAAGTCGCTTCACGCTGCGCATTGGTCCGGCCTTGTGACCAACACTGCTCCCATCCCACGCCGCAATCGCCGGTGGACCGCCGTCACTGGATTTCCATGAACCAGCTGACAGTCCCCAGGTCACGTTCTGCCATTCTGACATCCCTCTATGAGACCGACCCAAATCGACTAATCTAACGACTCGGGCCCTCTGCAAACTGCGGGCCGAACACTATTGGGACAGGTCCATTTTCCTGCAGTCCACCATGAAAAACACCCGCAGCAGAATGCGTTCACCACCGGGCGGGATGCCCGACGGAGACGCATTCCTCAGTTCGTTCCTTCAGTGTCCTTGCCGGGAATTGAACCTGGTCTACGACCTTCGCAAAGTCGCGTGCGATCCGGCACACTCCAAGGACATTCATGCAGCACCCCGCCGAGGAGTCGAACCTCGTCCGACGGTTTCGAAGACCGTCATGCCTCCCTCACACCCGCAGGGCGCGTGGAGTTCCCGCTGCTCGGGCCGGGAGCCACGTCGCTTGCAATGGATTCCGATTGCAGGTCCCGGACTCGAACCGGGCCGACCGGCCTTATGAAAGCCAGCTGGGCACCCGCCCACCTGCAGTGACCTGAGGGAGATTCGAACTCCCAATGCCATGCTGGCTCAGCGTTCTGAGCGCTGCGTGTCTGCCAATTCCACCACCAGGTCGAACACACGGACCGGGAGGCCTTCCCCGCCCACACTCTTCTTTCAGCGTCCCCGATGGGATTTGAACCCACGACCTCCGCCTTGACAGGGCGGCGTGCACTCCGGACTGCACCACGAGGACAAGCCAACTCGGCACACCGCGGATTCGGTTGGTCTCCGGGGGCACCACATGGTCTTCACGCCGGTGTCAGACGGCGGTTTTCCTCTCCAGTGACCGGGCTGGAAAGAGAATTGATCCCGGATGGACTCGAACCATCGTGACCCGGTTACAACCCGGGGGTTGTCGCCGCTGAACCACGGGATCTTCAAACAGCAACTTCCTTTCAGTGGACCCACCGGGAATCGCACCCGGATCTCCGACATGCCATGCCGGTATCTTCCTGTTCGACCATAGGCCCATACGTCCCACATGAGGACCGGCGAACCGTCTGGCACGCAGACCAGATTCGACCGCCAACACTTCCGACTCGCAGCGGAAGCCGTGGGACTCGAACCCACCACGGACATTCCTCCGGACCCGCTTTCGAGGCGGGCTCCTGTTGCAGCCGGTTGGCTTCCCGTACGGTACCGGAGGCTCTCGAAGCTCTCCGGCACCGTTGTGGAGAGAGTGGCCCGGGACTGTTGGTCCTGAGTCTCTCTCCCAGAGCGCCCAGCGGGAATTGAACCCGCACATCTGCCATGGCAAGGCAGCAGGCGGCCACTACATCATGGGCGCGGCACACGGACTTCCGGTGACTGGCTGTCATCCGGATCGTGCGGAGAGTCCTCATGGGTTCCGCACTTCGTCCTCAGTCGCCGGGGAAGGAGTCGAACCTTCGTTTCCGTCTTATCAGGACGGCGTCCTGAACCATTGGACGACCAGGCGTTCTGCCAGTGACTCGTGTGGGATTCGAACCCAACCTGACTGGCGTGAAAGACCAGCGACCTCACCAGACGTCCAACGAGCCGTTCAGAAAAACAGACCCTCACCGTTTCCGCTGCGTTCTCACCTTACCGGTTCTGTTGGTGGAACGAACAATCCTGCATCCTTCCTCAGCAGCAGAGCTGTTGTTTTGCCCCTGCCGAGCGGCCGCAGTTCTCGTGGAAAACAACAGGCCCGGTGTCGGACTGACACCGGGCCTGCGAACCGCATTCGCAGACTCTGGATGTGTCAGCCAGATTCCCGCTGGCTCCGTTGAAAGAGGTGCTTGCCGAACCGTCGGACTTGGTCCATCCGGCGGGACTGATCCAGCCGACGGGACATCGGCGCGATGGCACGGGCCGAGGCACCCAGTCCGCGGAGATCACCAATCATTCCCATCAAGTCCGACATGACGCTCATCCGGGTGCTCTCTGAAAGCAGTGCAGAGTTGACCAGTTCAGGCTGTTGCCCCGATTCGTCGGGACCGATGTGGGAGAAGACGCCGTCTGACCGGAAATGGTTCACAGGATATTTTCAATTTTGTTCTGGGCGACCAGACCGGGCCGTTTGGCGGGACTCATCTGGGGGACCGCAGCGGGTATCTCCCTCCGCACGGTGCATTGATTGAGACTTATCCGGTCGGTGACTCGATTGGCATTCCGAAGACTGAACGAGTCTTTGTGGCTGGTCGCCCACAGAGATTCCCGGCTCCCGTCACACGACGGATCGGACTGTTCCACGCCGGTCTTGCCCGGATTGTCTCCGCCGAGCGAGAGGAGGCCTTCGACCAATCGAGTCAACAGCGAACGCTGGTCGCACGGGGGACTGTTGGCGACAAGGTCTCAGCAGGCCTCGAAGATCATTCTACGGGCGACCCGGGTTCGGTGTCCGCCAGGTACTGCCGCCGGTCCGGCTCATCGGAGAAGCCCAGCAAGACCCGGCCCACATGCAGCAACAGCACGGTGTAGGAGGCGACATTGGGAGGCATGTCGGATTGCGGATACCACCGGCTCCGCGGACCATCGAGCACCAGCCAGCCGGCCTGACCGTACAGGCTCCCTTCCAGAAGTGTCACTTCCGCCTGGGGATAACCCAGCTCGGGCAACATCTGGCTCACCTGGACGACACGGGGATTGACGAGCGGATCGCCGGGCCAGTCGTGCAACTCGGCTGGCAGATTCGCGGGTTGCTGGTCGTCGCGATAATCCACCGAGTCGATCAATTGGCGAGACTCCATTTCCCAGGCGCAATGAATCGCGTAGGCGTCCGTGGGGGGGCGACGATGGTTCTGCCAGCCGAACAGACAGAACGTCACGCTCCCCACCAGCCCGCAATCGACATCGCACGATCCGTCGTCCTTCCGCAGTGTGTATTTCACCAGGTACAGGTCGCGGGGCTCCCCCTCGGGGGGCCAGTTGAGGGAACGATGATCGAGCACTTCGACCGCGTCGGGGGGGCGGCCCAATTCGCTCGGATGGGCCAGCCAGTTTGAAAATTCAGCCCGGGCCCTGAAGACCGGATCGTCAACTTCCTCGGGGATCAGATCGGCCCGCTGCAGTTCCTCGAGGTAGTGCCGGGCGATCACCGCCTGATTCACATCGCAACAGTACCGCCGCAGAATTTTCAGGCCCGACTCGCTCCCCAGACGGGCGGCTGCCCAGGCCCCTTCCAGCTGGATGCCGATCTGCGTGTGGTCCAGGGCCAGGGCCAACAACTCATCACGGACGGGAGTGCTGATGAAGGGGAGACTCGCGGTGGCGCTGTGGGCATAGCTGAACTGATCTTCGTTGGAACTGGTCAGCCATTCGCGGAGTTGAAGATGTCCTTCGGGGGTGTCGAAGGGATGGCAGAAAGGGCCCAGTCCGCCGTCAATCGCCAGGGCGTTGGCGGCATCCAGCAGGGCCACGCGTAAAAAGGCCGGGGGGAGGGGATCCCGCAGTTGTTCGAGCAGCCAGATCGCGCTGGAATGCTCCGGCGTCAATTGACCCAGAGTGAGGGACCACAGCCAGTCTTTCGGAAGCAGTGGCCGGCGAGCGGCTCTCAGGACCCGTTGGGCCCCCTCCGCGGTTCGGTATTGGACGAGGATTTTCAGCAAAAACAGCAAGTCGTCCTGGATTCCCACATCGTCGGAGTCGATCAGCAGATCGAACAGGCGGTACAGCTCGGGCAATGCCTCGTTCGCCAGCACAAGAAATGCCTCTTCTGTTTGCACCCCCTGAACCAGACTGATGAGGCAATGCAGGTCCGAGATGCGACTTCCGGTGGGGGTGGGGCGGGGAAGCCGTTGCAGCAGAGCGACGACTTCCCTGGCCTCGACCCCTGTGGCGACAGCGCTGTCCTCCACTGGTCGCAGGAGATTGAAGAGCTGGCCAGGTTCGTCCTGTGCCGCACGCAACGCATTGAACAATCCACTCTCGTCAGAAACCATGCTGACCTCCCGGGAATCCTGCAAGCCATTTCCGGCCGCTGCGAATTCTAATCCAAAAGACGCCCAGACCGCATGTCCTCCCCAGCGACGTCACGACCGTCGGGGGACGCCTGGCCCCCCACCGGGGCTGCAAGTCCGGCCTCGACCGTCGGCAGGGCACCGCCGCTCCCCGGCCGCGGTGCGCTGTTTTGTTCCTCCAGCTGGCGGGATGACTTCTCCGGCGGTGACTTCTGGTGCGGGTTCGTTTGGCACACACCCGCAGAGCCCGCTGCACGAGGCCACCGCGGGCTCTGGTCGAGAGGTGAGTGTTGATGAGTGTCCCCCCCGTTCCAGATTCCGGATGTCCCCGGTTTCCCCTCTGATTCCCGATGTCGGCATGACCACCGAGCAACTCCTGACCCGGCTGAAATCTCTGGCAGATGAGTCCCGCCGCAAGCACAACACGAAGGCGGGGGCCCCCGCCAACCAGTTCGGCGTGAAACTGGGAGACCTGCGGACGATTGCCAAGGAGCTGAAGACCAATCATCCCCTGGGCCTGGAGCTCTGGCAGACTGGCAACGTCGAGGCCCAGCTCGTGGCCACGCTGATCATGAAGCCCAAGGCGCTCTCGGCCCGGGAACTCGATCAACTCACCCGGTCCACGACCTGCAGCCAGGTGGCCGACTGGCTGAACGCCTACGTGGTCCCTCAGCATCCCGAACACGAAGCCCTCCGACAGCAGTGGATGCAGGCGAAAGATCGCTGGAGGGCCCGTGCCGGCTGGAATCTGACCGCAAGCCGGGTGAAGACCAATCCCGCGACCCTGGACCTGACCGCCCTGCTCGATCGCATCGAACAGGAACTCCCCGGGGCTCTTCCCGAGGTGCAGTGGACAATGAACAATACCCTCGCGGCGATCGGCATCCATCACCCGAAACTGCGGAAGCGGGCCGTCGCGATCGGAGAGCGGATCGGCCTCTACCAGGACTGGCCCACATCGAAGGGCTGCACCCCGCCGTACGTCCCGGTGTGGGTCGCGGAGATGGTCAAACGGCAAGGATGAGTTTTTCTCCCCCCCAATCATCCGTCATCGACATGCCCAGCCCACGCCGTTCTGTCCAATCGGCCGCCCGCGCACGATCCCGGGCCACGCAGCCTGGCGCTGCGGCCGACGTCCCAGCGCAGGCGATTCTGTTTCAGGCCCGGTTGCTCAAGCCGTTGAAGCGCGGACCAACCGAGGCGTGGCTGTTCCTGCTCGTGCCCCCCGAGGCGAGTCGGCAGCTCCCCTCCCGGGGCCTGAACTCGGTGGCTGGAACGCTGGCCGGTGCTCCGTTTCAGGCAACGCTTGAGCCCGATGGACAAGGGGGGCATTGGCTGCGGGTGGAGCCGGAGCTGGCTGCGGCTGCCGGCGTGGGAGCGGGCGAGACGGTCTCCCTCGAAGTGATGCCGCTGGATGTCGAGCCCGAGCCTCGTCTGCCGGTCGAGCTGCAACAGGCCCTGGCAGCGGCTTCGGACCAGGTGCGGGCCGCATGGGCCGATATCACCCCCGTCGCCCGCCGCGACTGGATTCACTGGATTGCCTCGGCCAAACGCCCCGAGACGCGCCAGAAGCGGATTGTGAGCACCTGCGATATGCTGGCCCAAGGCAAACGCCGTCCCTGCTGCTTCGACCGGTCCGGAATGTTTTCCAGGAGCCTGCGGGTCCCGGAGGCGGAAAGCTGAGGCGGCGGACCGCGAGCAGCTCGGCCGATCCTATTCGCCGATGTGACTGAGTCGAGAGATCGGAACCGCAAGCGTCGGATGCAGCTTCCCGGTGATGGCAAACGTCCGCCCGGGTTCTCCTGCAACCGTCCCTCCCGTCTCCCGTTGGCTTGTCCGGGGTGCTTTCCTTGGGTCTGCAGCGGGCACGACAACCAGATCTGGGGTCGCGAGTTCGCGCGATCTCTCCAGCGGATCGGAGCGATGGGAGCGGGATCGCAGAGGTCAGCCCCCACGTTGTTGGTTGCAGAACTGCAAATCCGGGTGTGGCAGCGTATGATCCGGGCTGACATCCGTGGGGGTCATGCGGCCCCTGTGTTGGATCGGTGTTCCTGGATTTGAGCGGGTGGGACCCGTTCCACTCGATCAGGGGCTGCCGAGCAACTTCGCGAGCGACAGACCTTCTGCACCGCAGGGAAACCGGAAGACGGTCCGCAAGGCGCACCAGACCCGGAATGAAGTCAGGTCGCCGGCAGATCCGCTTGGGGCGGAGCAGACAGCGCTCGGGGCGGGGGCGTTGGATTTCCGGACGAAGAACCACTTCGCCGGATGTGTGTTGGACAGACTGGGGATGATGTGACGATGGCGGAATTGGCGCGGTTTGTATTCATGACCTGCCAGGTCGGGGCGGAGCCGGCGTTGAAGGCCGAAATTGCCCGCGACTGGCCGGGCTTGCGGTTCGCCTATTCACGCCCCGGGTTCGTCACCTTCAAACACTCGACCGGTGCCGAATTCTCGGATGATTTTCACACGCATGCGGTGTTTGCCCGGTCGACGGGCGTCTCGCTGGGGAAGGTGACCCAGGGGACCCCGGAAGAGCGGGCCCGGCAAGTCTGGCAGATGTTGGCCGATCGGCCGATTGCCGACCTGCATGTGTTTCCCCGCGACAAGTTCGAGCCTGGGTTCCGCGACTATGAACCAGGGCTGACAGACGAATCGCGGGGAATCGACACTCTGCTGCGCAGCGTGCCCGAGGCACCGCGCGCGGTAGCCGCGCGGCAAGCGCCTCCACCCCCCGATCCCAAGACGGGGCCTCTGGTGGCCGACGTGGTGCTGGTGGAGCCGGAGGAATGGTGGATTGGCTGCCATCGTGCACGGCGCCCTGTCTCGGCGTGGCCCGGGGGACTGCTGCCGCTGGAGCTTCCCGTGACCGCAGTCTCGCGGGTGTATCTCAAGATGCACGAATCGCTGTTGTGGTCGGGGTTCAAGATGTTGCCTGGCCAGACGGTCGTGGAATTGGGAAGTGCGCCCGGGGGAGCGTCGCAGGCCCTGTTGGAAAGGGAACTGCTGGTGGTGGGGATCGACCCGGCCGAGATGGACGCGATGGTGTTGTCGCATCCCGGCTTTCGGCACGTTCGGAAACGGTCGAAAGATGTTCCCCGCAGAGAGTTCCAGCGGGCCGACTGGCTGACCTGCGACATCAATTTGCCGCCAAATTACACGCTCGACACCGTCGAGGCGATCGTGAAGGCCCCGGGGGTTCGGCTCAAGGGGGTGATCATGAACCTCAAATTGGTCGACTGGAAGCTGGCCGAATCGATTCCCGAGTATCTCCAGCGGGTGCAGTCGTGGGGCTTTCGGCAGGTGCGCGCCAGGCAATTGCACCACAACCGTCAGGAAATCTGCGTCGTCGCCAAGTAGGTTCGGGCGGGGTCTCGTCACCTCGGTCGGGGAGACTGCGCGGGACGAGTGGCTGGAGGGGTTTGGTGAATGTTGGTTGGAGAGAAACCTCGGGAAAACAGGGCTGGGATCCCGCTTTTCCATTTTCCGACAGGGCGTTAGAATGCCGTCCGGCTGGATGGAGGGTACGCCCTGCTGATGCGCCCGCAGATTTGTTCGAAGGAGTCGAGATACGTGAGACGATTCATCGTCCTTGCCTTGGGGCTGTGGTTCAGCCTGCCCGCCATCGCCAGTGCCCAGCAGACCGCTGTCGGCCCGGCTGTGGCACCCACGATCACCCTGGTGTTGCCGAGCCTGAAAAACCTCTTCGAGGACATGAAGGTTCCGTTCGATCTGGCCCAGGACAAAAAGGGATATGACACGCTGGTCGATACCCTCGAGGTGTTCCTGGTGGGGATCGAGCGCGACAAGCCGGTGGGGGTACGGGTGATTTCGGGGGGCGAGACCATGCATCCCGCCCTGTCGATTCCTGTGTTGCTCCCTCCCAAGGGGGTGGTGGGCGATCCCAAGAGTGACCCGAATTTCAAGAAATTGCGGGACAACCTGTGGGATCTGGATCTGAAGACCGCCCCTCCCCCTGACCCGGCGTACATCCGTCAGATTCCGACACAGATCCGCACCAAACTGCCCGGCCTCAAGCTGAGCCCGGGTGAGCGTCTGATGTTTGGAGGCCGCGATGGGTATATGGGGCGCGATGCCCAGGCGGTGCACATTGCCACCGAATTGCCCGAGGTCCGTGGTCTGAAAGGCCTGGTTTCATGGAGTTTTCCGGCCGGGACTGATCTGGCCGTCACTCTGGACGGGAAGGCGCAGAAGCCCGAAACCCGTCTGAAAGCCTTCGCGAAGCTGCGTTCCGAGTTGCTGGGGGCGGTGAAGAAAAAGGCCGACGAGGCCGAGTCGGCGTTTGCCCTGCGGGAAGCGGGGCTGCGGCAGATTGTGGATGAATTGCAGCGGTTCTATGCCGAAAGCAGTGAGATCCAGATGCTGCTGACAGTGGACGGAGCCGCGAAGAATTCCTCGACCTCGCTGACTCTTACGGCTCTTCCCGGGACCGAGCTCGAAGAGAGCGCCAAGCTGGTCAAGCCGGAGCCTTCGAAATACGCGTTGATTGGCACCAAGGATGCCTCAGTGGTCTTTACAGGACATCTGCCGCTCGATCCCCTCCGCAAGAAGCATGCGGGTGAGCTGCAGTCGGTCATCGAGAAGCATGTCGAGCATCTGATCGATTCCGACAAGGCCAAATCGGATGCGGAGAAAAAGGCCGACAAGAGTGCCTTGGGAATCTTGTTCGCTGCGATCAAGGATGTGGCCGCGCAGGCCGAGTTGACTGGTGCGCTGCGGTCCTGGCCGACGGGTGGCGGGAAGTTTGACACCGTCGGGGTTCTGAAGGTGGCTGCGACCGAACCCTACACCGCCCTGCTGAAGGGACTGCAAGAAGCCGGGGGACCCATCACGGTGACCCTGGCGGCCGAGAAGCAGGAAGATGTCGAGATTCACAAACTGGTCTCTCCCGGAGCGGCGAAGCAGTTTGCGGAAATCATCGGAACGGACGGGGCAATCTATATCGGACTGGCGGCCAACGAACTGTGGTACGCCGCCGGTGACGGGGTGTTGCCCCGGTTGAAGTCGGCGATCGCCGAGAGCCGCGGGGCGGTGGGAGCCCCCTCGGCCCCATTGGCCCTGTCCGTGCGTGTTGGTCCCCTGACCGAATTCGTCAACAGCTACACCAAGCGCAATCCTTTGCCCGAGCGGCCGAAGGCGGCAGCGGCGGTGAAGCCCGCACCCAAGGCGGGGGGAGACACAGGCTCCAAGCGGCCGGCACTGCCGAGTGCCCAACGCGACACCACCAAGTCCCCGCTCGAGAACCTGCAGGCTCTGATGGGTGACATGGACCTGCAGAAGTTGGCCACAGATGCGTTCCAGGGAACTGACGACACCGTATCGCTGCTGATGACCGAAGCGGATGGCAAGGTCCAGGTGGAAGCCAAGGTCGACAGCGGGTTGTTGCGGTTCCTGGGGACGGTGATGTCGAAGTTCGTCAAGGACAACCTGTCGGACGAGTGACATCCAGCATGGGACCAGCTCCGGTCGTTCCTCCCGCACTGCTTGCGCAGTTGCGGCTTGATGCCAGGAGCAGGCACCCGGCACCGGTCTCGACCGCAACCAGGCGAACGAAAATCGATGGGCCCGACGAGGCGTGGCTACGGCTGCGTGCGTCGGGCCTGTTGCGTTGGGGGGTTCCCGAAAGGTGGGGTGGAACGGCGGTTTCCCCAGAGACGATGCTGGCGGCCTACATCGAACTGGCCCGGGCCGACCTAACCACCACCTTTGTCCTGACACAGCGCAATGCCGCCTGTCAGCGGTTGGCGGCCTCTCCGAACCAGCGGCTGCGGGAGCGCCTGCTGCCCCGGCTCGCCCGGGATGAAATTTTTGCGACAGTGGGGATCTCGCACCTGACCACCTCGCGCCAATACCTCGGCACACCGGCTGTGACCGCCCGGCCGTGTGAGGGAGGGTATGAGCTGGAGGGAGAGATTCCCTGGGTCACGAGCGGGGCCCGGTCCGATGTGCTGGTGACCGGCGGGACACTTCCGGGGGGAGAGCAATTGCTGGCGGCCCTCGACACCCGGCAACGGGGAGTCGAAGTGGCCCCGGCGGTGGAGTTGCTGGCTCTCAATGGTTCGTCGACTGGGCCAGTCTCTCTGCACGGCGTGCGGGTCGCCCACGAAGATCTGGTTCATGAACCGACGCCGCAGGTCCTGAAGCAGGGGGCCAATCTGACGGCCGGTTCCCTCTCAACATCGGCGCTGGCTCTCGGGCATGCGTGGGGGGCCATCGACGACCTGGCCGAAGAGGCGAAAGCCCGGCCGGAGCTGCGCGAGTTCGTCGAACCGCTGCGGGCTGAGGTTGAGGCATTGCGCGACGAGTTGTTGACGGTGACGCAGCCGGAATCTTGCTCTGGCATCGGCAACGTGAACGAACGATTGCGGACGCGGGCGAATTCCGTGGTCTTGAGAGCGACGCAGGCCTTGTTGGCGGCCTCCAAGGGGGCGGGGTA
>JBKDUK010000447.1:0-15477 GCA_046339535.1 Planctomycetaceae bacterium
GTCAAGAACGCACCCGGCCCGTAATCCAAGTTCTTGGATCTCACAGGGGAACCGTGTCGATTCAGCCTGGCGGGTTTCCAACCGGGAATTGGCGGTGTTCGGGAATGAAACAACGTGAAGACGAGTGCTCCAGTGAGGGAAACCGCGCTGCCGTAACGGGTTTGCCCATCTGCTTGGGGTGGGTTGAGTGTGAGGGGAGGATCGGCCCAGATTCTCTGCCAGACCAATCACCTCAGGTTCGAAATCCGCAAAACTAGTGCACCAACTCGGGAGAGAACTTGGACAGTTCACCACGCAGGTAACTCTCCAAGTCGCGAGACACATCAAAAATCTCCGCACGCGTGGCAATCTCCCGGGCCTGGGTGATCGTCATGCTGCGCACGGCCTGCTTGACTTCCAGTATCGAATTCGGTGAGACGCTGAGCTCCCTCAGCCCCATTCCCACCAACAACGCAGTGAACAAACAGTCCGAGCTCATCTGTCCACAGACAGAAACCGCAACCTGGTGTCGCTCCGCAGCGGCCACCACCTGTCGGATCAGCCGACAGACGGACGGATCCGCGGACGAGTAAAGATGAGAGACGGCCGGGTTGGCCCGATCAACTCCTAATGTATACTGAATCAGATCATTGGTTCCAATGGAGAAAAAGTCCACCTCCCGGGCGAATTCGTCGGCCAGAATCGCCGCGGAGGGAACCTCCACCATCATTCCCACCGGGATTCTCGGATTATGCTCAATCCCCTCCTCCTGCAGATCCTCACTGACGTCGGCCAGAATCCACTTGGCCTGCCGCAGTTCCAACAGGGTTGACACCAGCGGGAACATGATCCGGATGTCCCCTTGAGAAGCGGCCCGGAGAATGGCCCGCAACTGGGTCTTGAACATGGGCAGATTCTGAAGTGTCAACCGCAGACTGCGCAAGCCCAAGGTCGGATTGGGGGAGGCCTCAATCACCTGCTGCATCGAATCGGGGAACTTTTCCGCCCCAAGATCCAACGTCCGGATCACCACGGGTCGTCCCGGGAATGCCTTGGCAACCCGACAATAGGCCTCGTAATGCTGTTGCTCGGTGGGCTCACAACCACCATCCAGGTACAGGAACTCAGTTCGATACAGTCCAATTCCCGCCGCCCCACACTGCACACAGTGGTCGACCTCGCTCGGAAATTCAATGTTTCCAAACAGCTTGATCTCCACGCCATCCAGGGTCTCCGCTTTCAGGGGCCCCAGCGACTTCAACCGGATCGCGACCGATTTTTGCCGGGCATCGGCATCCCGGTACCGCGCCACGGTCTCTTCATCAGGGTCAATAATCACCAGCCCGTCATTGCCATCGATGATGACGGTTTCGCCTCCCGCCACATTGGCCAGGAACGGCCCGACACCCACCACCGCCGGCAGTCCCAGGGCACCGGCGAGAATCGCGGTGTGACTGCTCTTTCCCCCAACTTCAGTTGAAAACCCCAGGACGAACCGCCTGTCCAGATTGGCAGTTTCACTGGGCGTGAGATTGTGGGCCAACAGCAACGCCGGCTGATTCAACTGCATCGGCTCTTCGCGTGGCTCACCCAACAGATGCCGGAGAATGCGCTTCTCCAGATCGAATAAATCGTTGGCCCGCTCGGCGAAGTACCGGTCTCCCAGATTCTGGAGAGTCCTCGCGTGTTGCCGCAACACCCGACTGCAGGCGAACTCAGGGGAGAAATTCCGCTCGCGGATCAGACGCTCGATCTCTGTGGAGAGCTTGGGATCCCGAGCCAATTCCCTATGTGCCGCGAAAATCGCCCCGTAATGCGGCCCCAGCCGGGCTGCCGCCAGCTGTTCGTGGAACAGAATTTCCTGGACAGATTCCTCCAATGCCGCCCGAAATCGCTGCACCTCGCTGTCGACCGCATCCACCTCAACCATTCGCTTGGGGACACGGAAGCCCTCAGAACCCAGCACCAACGCCGGGCCCATCGCGACTCCGGGCGAGACAGCAATTCCACGCCGGATTTCCATGGCTATCCGGACGCCTGACTGTTCGATGGCGAAACAATGCCGAAATTGCCTTCAAACAGTGCGACAACGGCCTTCAAGGCCTGCTCGGCATCCTCCCCTTCAGCCTCGAGGCGCAGCCGCGAACCCCGCTCGGCAGCCAGCGTCATCAGGTCCAACATGCTCTTGCCATCAATTCGTCGATCACCTTTCTGGATGATCAGCGAAGCCCGATAGCCTTGGGCAGTTTTGACAATCTGCGCAGCGGGTGAAAGGTGAAGCCCGTGTTCAAGCATCACCACGACTTCACACGCGTGACTCGACTGTGGATTCATGGCACTTTACGGTCCAGCCATTCCGGAAACCCGGAGCAGTCAGAGCTGATTGCTGTCGGCCTCTTCGAGAAGATCAATCACTGCCTCGGCAGATTTCGCCTGCCTCAGGAAACTGCAGAAATTGTCATTTCTCAGATGTCGGGAGATGTTTTCGAGCGCCCGCAGATGGTCGCCGGGCCGCTCATGGGGAGAGACCAGCAGGAAGAGGATATGGACCGCCTCTCCATCAAGGCTGGCAAATTCAACCCCTCCCTTGGAAATCGCGATGGTCGCCACCAGGCGGTCAGCGGAGGGATGCTTCGTATGCGGGACTGCCACACCGCGGCCGATCCCGGTGGACCCCAATTCCTCCCGCTTCAGGATGGCCGCAATAATGCCCTCCCGCTCCGACTCTTGAATGCCTCCACTGCGGGCCAGGCTCTCAACCATGGCTCGAATCGCCTCGTCCTTGGTCTGTGCCTGCAGGTCGGTCAGGATGGAATCGCGGACAACGAACTCTGACAACTTCATGACTTCCAAAGCTCCCCAGTCTCCGATGATTATTCGCCAACAAGTTCGTTCAGAGGCCGATCCCGACGATGGTCCTGAATCTTTTCCTTGTACTTCTTGATCTGCTGTTCCATCTTGTGAAGCGCCGAATCAAACGAAGGAATCGCGGACTCCCCCTCATCAAACGCCACGAAATTGTGCTTGTGCTCGGCATCCACGAGGATTTCAACGCGCACCCGGTGATCATCAAACGAAAATGTCACCTGGATCGCCGTCACCCGTTCAAAATAGGTCAGTAGTTTCTCGGATTTCCGATTGACATACTCCTGCTCCTCCTTGTCCAGGTGTCCATGCTTGCATGAAATGGCAATCTGCACGTCGTGCAACTCCTCGTTCCAGATCGTCTCTGTGCTGAATCCCGACCATCAACGAGGTCCGGGAAGTGTCCGTCGGAAACAACAGTGCGGTCCACTCCACACAAAGGTTCAGAGAGTCTGCCCGATTGATTCCTCAATCGAAGTTTATCCCATGACCCGGTATTTTGCCAACCGGTTCCGCTCCCCTGGGAATCTCCGTCAATCCAGTGCTCCAGCGAGCCCCTCAGCCCAAACCTCATATCAGGTCACACTCTTCCCCTTTCCTGCCCCCCGACCGGTCCGTCACCGACCAGTTCACAGTCCCATCGGCAGCGCATTGGGCAAGGGGGAAGAGTCGAACAACCTCCCTGTTTGCGGTCCGAGCCTCACTCCCGATCAGAGCAACTGCCGCGATTTGATCTCCAGATATTGGCTGACCAGTTCGCCGGTCAATTGGCTGGGCAGGATATCCAGCACCCGGACACCCAGGGAGTTCATCTCGCTGATCGTTCTCGCCTGCTGTTGCAGGAAAACGTTCGCTGCGCCAATTCGCAAGGCTTCCAAGTCAGTTTGGGGATGAGTTCGCCCCCGCTCATCCAGCCGCACATTCCGCAGACAGGCCACCAGCACAAGGTGGGGGGGAGTCAATGCCCTCAGTGGCCGGACGACCGCCTCGAGCTGCAGTTCATCCATCGCATGGGTCAGCAAGACAATCAAGGCACGCTTGCGGACACGTTGGCGAATTTCATCCGCCACCCGCTGGTAATCGGTGGCCACATGGCTGGCCTCGAGGTCGTAAGTCGACCGGATCAGGGGGTGAATCGTGTTCACACCATGCGTTGGACGAATCCAGCGTTCGAGCCGATTGGACGCGACCATCATCCCGACCGAATCCCCCTGTCTCAGTGCGAGATAAGCGAAAACCATCGCCGAATTCAGTGCCCGATCAAAATGACGAATGCCACCGTCTTCATTGCACATCGAACTGCCGGAATCCAACACCAGACAGATCGTCTGATCTCTCTCCAGAGTATACTCACGGGCAATCAGCTGCCTTTGCCGGGAGGTGGCCTTCCAGTCAATGGCTCGCGGTTCGTCCCCTCGGCGGTATTCGCGCAGCCTGTCGAATTCGCTGCCACGGTCACGCACACGCGACCGACGGATTCCCAGTTCCGACAACCGGTTGTCGCGGAGCAAGAGTTCCAGTCGGCCCACCGACTGGATGTCTGGAAAGACTTTGACCAAGTGCGGGAGGCCGCGTTGTTCCTGAAAATTCCACAGCCCCAGCCGGCTCCGCGTCCGAACGAACAGTGTCCCAAACTCGTGCGCGCCCCGACGCTGGGGAACAATGTGGTAGTGGAGTTCCCGTGAACCGCCGGAGGGTAGCCGTGCGACCAACGGCAGCCCCTCCACCATCGCCGGCTGCGGTGGCGAATCCTCAATTTCCACCACCAATTCGCCGCGTCCCCGATTGTTCAGCCAAACCCGGATCACATTCCGGGCCCCCACACTCATGACCGGCGGGGCCTCGCGGGCCACGTCCAGCCGGGACAGGCCCGTCGAATGCCACAAGTCATAAACCGCAACCGCCAAGGCGACCAGATTCGCGAAAATCCCGCACTGCCAAAAAAACCGCTCGAACTTTGGAGGGAGCCCCCCCAGAGGAAGCCCCAGCGCGGGAATCGCCAGTGGAACAGCCAACACCAGAAACACCCAAAGCAGTCGGCGACTCGGGCTCATCGGCGGGGGGCCTCGACCGACTCGAGAATCTCCCGTACCGCGTCGTCCGCCGTGATGCCTTCGATCTCGGAATCGGAACGGATTCGCAGGCGATGCCGCAAAACCCAGGGGGCCAGTGATTTGACGTCATCAGGCACTACGAAATTGCGCCCCTCCGAAGCCGCCAGGCTGCGTGACGCCTGCAGCAGATTCACTCCAGCCCGCGGGCTCGCCCCCACACTGATCGAATGCCATTCCCGGCTGCGACCGATGATGTTGGCGATGTAGTTGATCATCGACGGTTCCACGATCACGGCGTTCAGGGACTGTTGGATCTCGATAATCTCAGCAGCATTCAGCACTGTCTGCAGACCATAGGTTTCCAGGTGCCGAGATCCTTTGCCCTCGGCACAATTCCTCAGAATCTGTCGCTCTGCCTCGGGACTGGGATAATCGACCAGCAGTTTGAACATGAACCGGTCCAGCTGGGCCTCGGGAAGCGGATAGGTCCCTTCCTGTTCCAGTGGATTCTGGGTCGCCATCGTGAAAAACGGACGCTGGAGCGGATGGCTCTTCCCATCAATGGTGACCTGCAGCTCCTGCATCGCTTCCAGCAAAGCCGACTGCGTCTTGGCTGGAGCACGATTGACCTCATCCGCGAGCAGAAGATTGGTGAAGATCGGACCAGCCACAAATTCGAAACGATTCTCACCCAGGTGAAACATCGAGTGCCCGGTCAAATCGGACGGCATCAGATCGGGGGTGAACTGGACCCGCTTGAATCCGCAATCAATCACCCGCCCCAGGGTGTTGACGAGCAGGGTTTTCCCCAGTCCGGGGACACCTTCAATCAGAACATGCCCCTCACTGAAGATGGCCAGTACGACCCCTTCGACCAGTTCCTCCTGGCCCGCCAGCACCTTGCCGATCTCCGACGTTGTCCGCTGGAACAACTCGGCGATTCTCGAGACTTCCATTTGTGTGGTTCCTCTGTCGTCCTCTGGAAGCGTGCAACGCCAGTTTCAAGTCTGATGTCTCTGACCGGGGAACGGCCAGCCCACCCGTCCTCATCACGCGTCTGGGGTTCCCCTCAGGCGGTTTGCGCGGGAGGTTTGGCACTGCCTGGATTGGGATCGAACTCATCCCGGGAAGCAGCCGACATCCAGCGGGATGAAGCGTCCATCCACAGGGTCCCGATCAGAGATCCGACCGCGCCCCCCCACAGTGTATCGCTGAGAAAGTGTGCCCCGCCTTCAATCCGCTGGAGCGCCACCAGAGCGGCCACCACGGCAAACAACAACCGTCCTTGCGGAAACATGCGAGACAATGCCACGCAAAATCCCGTCACAAACGCGGTATGGGCCGATGGACACCCCTGCATACGGGATCCACCCGAAAACATTGGGAGCCAACCGCCGAACGTCTCGAAAACGGTCGCGGCGGCAGCCTCTCCCCAATTTTGGAAGAAATGATAGGGACGGGCCCGCGCCACCAGCAGTTTCAACACATCCGCCGATAACCCCGCTCCAATCGGAGCGATGACAACCCGCAGGGAATCGCGTCCCGACAGCGCGCCGCAAGTCCAGAGCGCCAGCGAAATGATGATCGCACCGGGGGGCTGCCCAAACGGCTCGATCTGCTCCAGAAAACGGTGTAAGCCGCGGAACTCCCCGGCCACACATCGCCGGCTGATCGCGAGATCGACAAACAGAGCCAGCCCCCCCAGCACCATCAATCCCAGGGGAATTACCAGCGACTGCCGCGGATGTGTGGCCGACACGGGCTTTTCCATCACACCGTGGGGGGAGAGTCTTGGGGATAGTCGCCGGAGGGGGAAGAACCGCGGCGACGGCGAATCCACCAGGGAATCGCCAGGCAGCCCAGCACCACCACCAGGTTGAACAAGGGGGCCACGTAGTGCCACCGCCGTCCCTCAACCTTCTGGATTGAGTCGGCACCGAATTTCGGCTGGACAAAAGGACGCAGGAAACCGGGAACCCAGGCAGGAATGTCCCTAACCCGGGAGTTTTCATACATCGCCCCAATCGCCTTGCGCTCTTCGTCGGTCTGGCAGACTGCGAGCAACTGATCGCGATGTTCTGGCGACATTTGACCGGCATAACGCAGGTGCCGGGAAATGCTTCGAATGGGGCCCAGACTCTTTTCCTCCTCGTCAAATCTCACCAGCGGCTTGAGATCCTCCGGAAGCTGACTGAGCCCCTCGAACTTCGGCAGCTCCGCCGAAGCGTACATGTAATCCTGTTCCCAGTGCTTCGACAGGGAAACACCGTGCTGATTGACGAAATACCGGGCCACTTCGCGATCCCCCAGGATCATCTCGGCAGCCGTGAGGGCGAGAATTGCCGTCCCGATCCAGACGATGATCGGGAACCGGTTCATCAGTCGGGCAATCAGCCCGCTGCAGGTCATGATGATCGCAATCGAAACCAGCAGCCCCATCAACAGCTTCGCCGAATCGCCATGGCTGGCACCCGCAACCGCCAGCATGTTGTCGAGACTCATCATGAAGTCCGCCACGAAAATCATCCGGATCGCAGCCAGGGCGCTCTGATCGGCATTATCCGGCGTGATTTCGTGCTCCTCGTCCTCCAGCAGCAGCTTCACCGCAATCCACAAGAGCACGAGGCCTCCGAAGAGTCGCACCCCCGGAACCATCAGCAGAAACGCCATCACCATCGTAAAGACGATGCGCATAAAGATGGCAATTCCTCCTCCCCAGAGAATCGCCTGGTTTCTCTGATGGGCCGGGAGTTTGTGCGCGGCCAAAGCGATCACCACCGCGTTGTCACCCGACAACACGATGTCAATCATGATGATCTGCAGGATCGAGATGATGTAGTCGACAGACATGCGGGAAACGAACACTCTCGAACAGGTGAACAACAGCGGGACAGAACTCCCACAAAGATAGTCCGCAGCCTTCCATCCTGCCATACGAGGCGACTTCCAGGACCTCGGGAGGTTCAACCCGGGTAAATCGGACATTCCCGAATGGCATGGTCGGCTTGACTCCCCTCCTTCGTTCCCGCTTCAATCGCGAAACTGCGGAGAAACAGTCCGCAGACAGGATTCCCTCCGACTCACTCTGGTTCCCTGTCCTCAACCCCCGGAACTTCGATCATGCCTCTCCCACGGATCCTGGGACTGTCCACCGGGAAATGGTCCGGACACCGTTGTGTTTCACGCCCGCTGGTTCCCAGTCATTTCCCCGGCTTTCTGCTGGTTCTGGCCTGGACTCTCGTCTGGGGCGCAGGGATGACCATGCCCAACGCCGTTGCGGCAGATTCCCTGGAACTTGTGGTTGGAGAGTCCACAAGCCGGAACGATGGTGTTGATTCCAGCCGGCAGCCCAGACTCAATGCTCCGTTCGGCATCGATTTTGACCGACACGGACACATGTACATCGTGGAATTGGAAGGGGGGCATATTCACCGCTGGACCAAACAGGACGGTCTGGTCACGGTGGCCGGCACCGGAAAAAAGGGGGACGGCGGCGATCGGGGGCCGGCAGCACAGGCGATCTTTCATTCGATGCACGCTCTCGCCATCGATCCGGCGGGGACACTGTTCATTGCTGACACACTCAATCACCGGGTTCGCCGGATGGATCCCGTCCCAGGGGTGGTCGAGCCGTTCGCCGGAACTGGGGCCCCGGGGAATACCGGGGATGACGGGCCCGCCCTCTCGGCCACATTCAACGGGGTCTACTGCGTCGCCCTGACACCCGATTACAAAACCTTGCTGATCACCGACCTGGAGAATCGCAGGATCCGTTCGGTCGATCTGGCGACTGGCCGCTTGCAGCTGGTGGCCGGCAACGGAGACAGGGGAGTCCCCCGCGAGGGGGCCATGGCACGGGAGAGCCCGTTGGTGGATCCCCGAGCGGCGGCCGCGGACCGTTTCGGAAACATCTACATTCTGGAGCGAGGAGGACACGCGCTGCGAAAGGTTGACCCGTTGGGACGGATCACGACCGTCGTGGGAACGGGAACTGCCGGAGTCGGTGCGGAAGAAGGGCCAGCCCGCGAGATGCCACTGCGCGGCCCGAAACATCTCTGCATCACGGTCGATGGCCAGGTGCTGATTGCGGATACCGACAATCACCAGATCCGCTGCTATGACCCCGCGACAGAACGGATTCGACTTGTGGCGGGCTCAGGAAAACGGGGGATTGAGGGACTCGGAGGTCCGGCGAAGCTCGCGGAACTGCACTTTCCCCACGGTGTCTGTCTGGATTCCTCCGGAGAGTTGTTCATCGTCGACACCGGCAACAACCGCATCCTGCGTCTGGTCCGAGAACGGTTCCTTGATCACCGATGAAACTGCAGGGTCTTCCAGCGAGTCCTGGGGTGGTCTCTGGTTTCACTAGGCGGTTGACAACGGGGCCTGACGAACTCTCAGTCCAGGCGCCGGTTTCCGCAACAGAAGCCGGAACGACGGCAGCGTCACCGGACACGGTGCCGGCTCCCGTTCCGGATCGGCGGAATTCGCAAAGTCCCACTGCCGCCGCAGGTGCCAGCAACTTTGCCGCGGACACGTCCGACGATTGCGGGGCCCTCGGCAACGCTCATGGACATGTGATGCGGGCAAACACACACTTGGAATGTCCAGCAGACTCTCAGGGGACGCTGTCGCCCGCAAGTCGCAGTTCTTCATCCGCCCCTCACAAGCCGACTGGCTCGCCTTCACAGCCCCTGCCCTGCCAGGACCACCTGTCTTTGGTGCACTCTGGACCGGCACCAAATACTGAGGGGAATCGATTCATCGTCGTGGCCCCCACCATGACCGCCCGAGAATTGCTCCGGACCTGCCAGGCGGGGGCGGTGGGGGTAATCCTGGAGCGGTGCGACTGGAATTCCGACACGATGTTACTGGCCCGATCTCTGGGCGTACCGCTCGTTTGCGGCCTTGGGGCCGCAGGGGGACAGATCCCGGACCAGGTACCAGTCATCCTCGACGGAACGCGGGGTCTCGTCTCGCTGCCCAATGCCTCCAGGGCCTCGCCGGGCGACGAGGCATTCCCCGAGGGAATCACCAGCCAACCCGATTTTCCGGAACCGTTGGCAGCGGTGACCCGTGATGGGATCACCATCCGGGTGCTGCTCACTTTGGAGTTCTCGCAAAAAATCGATCCGCAGTTGCTGTCGGCCGCGGATGGAATTGGAGTGTGGCGCCGAGACCGTTCCCCCGGGTTCCATGGGAAGGCCGGCTCCGCCGCCGAATTCCTGACGCTCTATCGAGCCGTGGCGGACCAACTCCAGGGCCAGGAACTGCAAATCGCCCTGTCGCTGCCTCGGGAACGCCCTGGATCTTCGGCGGGTCAGAATTGCGTCCCGCCGGAGACCATGTGCAATGAACTGGATTTCCCGGTTCACCTTCCCCGTGACTGGATGATTGCCCAAGTCCAGGCACTCCTGGAACTTGCGAAAGATCACCCCGTCACAATCTTGCTCTCACAAATTGACTCCCGGGAACACCTCGAGAGCGTCCTCAAGGCCTTGGGGGAGATGGCTGGTGACAGAGATCGTGGGGAGTTCCCATTTCGCGTTGGGCTGCTGCTGGAGACGCCATCGGCGGCGGTCTCGGCCCGTGATTGGCTCCCCCTGGTGCACAGTCTCACCGTCGATTGGGACGGTCTCTCCCGCTGCATGGCCAGCCCGGATCAATTGCCAAACCAGGCCGATCCCCTGGCCATTTGCCTGGCCCCCCCCGTCCTGAGATTGCTGCTCGACCTCACCGAGCTTGCGAGGATCCACGGGACTCGGCTCACGCTCTGTGGCCATCTGCTGGGAGAGCCCCCGTGGACGGCAGTCGCTTTGGCGATCGGTGTTCGCAGACTCAGCGTCACGCCATGGAGTTTCCGATCCGCCCAAAACACGATTTGTCAGATTTCCAACCGGGGACTGGGAGAACTTCAGCAGTTGGTCCGCACGGGAGCTCCAGCCGGGGAAATCGAGAACTGGCTGCAGCAACACATGCACAGGTAGCAAGGCAGCAATCCGGCCGATTGAAGTTGACCTGCCATGCGGGGATAATCTTTTCTAGGTCTCTCCGGTCACGGAATCACTGGAGGGGTAACGTCCGCTGGGCCGTACCAGCCTCAGTCCTCTCAGGGCATTTCGCCAACAATGAGCGCCCCTCCGCCTGCCGATTCGGGTTCTTCAGAATCGTTGAAAATGCAGTGCATGGAGGTCTGGGGAGGAAATGAACCGACTTCCCGGAACGTTGAACTGACGGGACTGCAGGCGTGGGTCTACTCACTCCCCTATCCGGATTGCAAAAAGGGCGGGGATGTCTACTACCTTTCTTCCTGCGCTTCCGGCCGAATCAGTCGGATGTTGATCGCTGATGTCGCCGGACACGGAGACCTGGTCGACAGCATCGCGCGGGGTCTTCGCGATCTGATGCGGAGAAACATCAACTTCATCAAGCAGGGACGACTGTTCCGGGCGTTGAACGAGCAATTTGGTGAACTGCGGTCCGCAGGGCGGTTCGCGACTGCGATTGTGATCACCTTCTTTGCTCCGCGGAGCAAACTCGAGATTTCCACCGCCGGCCACCCACTGCCCCTGCTCTATCGCAAGGAGAAGCAAACGTGGGAACCCCTCGCGAGCGTGATTGACCTGACCCAGTTGAAAGCTCCCCTGCAGAATGTTCCGCTGGGGGTTCTGGATGAGGCGTTGTACGGTGAGGTCAGTCTGCGACTCAGTCCAGGCGATCTTCTGTTGCTGTTTTCGGACGGACTCCTTGAGTATCCGACAGGTCCCTCGCAATTACTTGGACCTGAGGGCCTGCTGTCTGTGCTGCGTCAGCTTCCACCGGAGCCGCGGGAGACCCTGATCCCCCGTATTCTGGAGGCGATCACCGGTCATTCGGAACCTCGCAATCGCCGCGATGACCTCACGATTGTGCTCCTGTCGCCAACAGGCCGCGGGATCCCCATGAAAAACAACCTGTTGGCCCCCTGGAGGTTGGTGAGCGCGCTTTGGAATCGTGATTTCTGACGCCCCCCTACGGTTTCGTGGCCAAACGGGTTCGACTTGACCCGCATCCAACTCGACCACAGGCTTCCGTTGAGTGGGGGGGGGCCTGACTGGATGGTCGATCGGTGCCCCCAGCCCACTCAACCGCTCTCGCCGGTTGTAACGAAGAATCCGGCGCTCTCTTGGCTCGAAACGATTGCGTGTTGACAACGGTCCCGGTTGGTCCGAGGCTGTAGTCTCTTTGTTCTGAATCTCCGACACTGGAGGTTTGCGGGTGTTCCTGCCGTCCCCCAGTCCATTTGTCACCTCTCACACCCGATTCGACATTCATGTCCCGAATTGATCCAACACAGGTTTGTGAGTTGCGTCAAAAGGCCGAGGCCGCCGGTCAATCGCACCTGTTCGCCCGCTGGTCACAACTCTCTGTGCTGGAACAGGAATCACTGATCGAACAAGCCAGCTGTCTGGACTTCAGTCTGCTTTCGAAGCTGTGGAAAGAGGGGGGGCCGAGTTCTTCTGCTGACGCCCCGGCTGCCAACCTGGCACAGCGGGCGCGGCCGCTCCGGCAGATCGTGCGGACCCCACGCACTGCCGCGGAAATGAAGATTCAGCACGAGGCACGCGAATGTGGCGAAGCCCTGCTGAGGGAGGGACGCGTGGCCGTCATCCTGGTGGCGGGAGGAGAAGGAACTCGCCTGGGTGTTGCGGGCCCCAAAGGGATGTATCCGATTGGACCCGTCAGCGGCAGCTCGCTGTATCAGATTCTCGCCGAGCAGTTGCTCGCCCTGACCCGACGATTCGGCCGGAAAATCCCCTTTCTGGTGATGACCAGCCACGCAACCGATCAGGCAACGCGTGAGTTTTTCGCCAGCCACCACGGCTTCGGTCTCGATCCCGATTCGGTGCAATTTCTGCGGCAAGGGGTCATGCCCGCCGTCGCTCGTGAGACTGGCCAGATTCTCATGAGTGGCCCAGGCAGCCTCATCATGAATCCCAATGGCCACGGCGGATTGCTGGATGCCTTGCAGTCCAGCGGGGCATTCGACCGATTGGGGCAACGGGGAATCGACCTGCTGTTCTATCACCAGGTCGACAATCCGCTGATCCACGTGGCGGACCCGGTGATGCTGGGACTGCATCATCAGCGGCAAGCCCAGGTGACGGTCAAGGTCGTCGCCAAACAGAGCCCTGAGGAAAAGATGGGGGTGCTGACAGAGATCGATGGACAGGTCCGCATCATCGAATACAGCGACTTGACTGCAGAGGATGTCCACCGCACCACCGCGGAGGGAGATCTGTTGTTCTGGGCAGGAAACACAGCAATTCATGTGTTTGACCGAAACACACTGCAGCAGATGGCCGTCGCGGATGAATCTCTGCCCTACCATCGGGCGATCAAGAAAGTGAGTCACCTGGATGCGACGGGAAACTGGGTGGTGCCGACCGTCGAAAATGCCATCAAGTTCGAACGGTTCATTTTTGATGTGCTTCCACTGGTCCAGAACTGCCTCGTCATGGAAGTAAAGCGGGAGGAGGAGTTCTGTCCCCTGAAGAATGCCACCGGCGAGTTCTCGCCGGCGCATGTTCAGCAGGCGATGATTGCCCGGTCCCGGCGCTGGCTGGGCACCCGCGGCGAAGTCCCCGAGTCGACCCATCCCATTGAAATCAGTCCACTCTTCGCCCTGGACGTCTCGGACCTGTCGCATTGGGCCCCTCCGTCGACATGGCCAAATGGACCTCTCCTGCTCAAATGACGGGGTCGTGGAGATGCCATCGGTCCTACGACATCTCCGCCGCCAGCCTGGCAGCGCGTGTTATCAAGTTTGACAATCGTCCAGGAGGGTTGAATCATGCATCAAAAAAGTCCACTTGCGTTCACGCAGGTGGACTTCAGTCGAGTGGACAGAGCCGGGATCGAACCGGCGACACCAGGATTTTCAGTCCTGTGCTCTACCAACTGAGCTATCTGTCCGCGAGTGCCAAGAACCGCGTTCTTGGAGAGAGGAGGATATCCTTTTCGCACACTGCTTTCAAGGACACCGGAATCATTTGCGAGGTTCGGTTGGGAAGCGTCTGCTACGTCGGCCTTTGCCCGGGATGATGACCACGGCCGGTCTTTCATCCTTGGTCTTTGCTGCTTCTCCCGTACTGGAAACAGGCGTTACTCCCCCGCGGATCGTCCGCATTCCTGAACGTTGCATCCCAAGGTCGCGCCTATCAAAAGTGGCACAGCCTGCGCCGATCCCCCGAGGGGACCGACGCAGGCTGACCATGGATCAACCCCAGTGGCTCTCAGCGGCCTGCTGGCGGACGCTTCACTTCTCCGGCGGGCTTTGGAGCGGCCGGACGTCCCCCCTTGGTGGGAGTGGGAGTCTCGGCTGAGGAGGGTCGAACTTTTCCAGATGTGTCCGGGCGATCCGCTGTCACCGGTGCGTCGTCCGGTCCCCGGTCATTGTTCACCACCTTGTAATTCTTCAGCTTGGGTTTGAACGGATCGTCGCCAAACAGGCTGCGAAAGAGGTTGTCGCTGTTGACCTTGATATTCTCGAACGAGTGAATCCGCATGGAGGTCCCACCGGGAGCGATCAACCGAACCTCGCGAGGCAGATAGTTGGTCTTCTGGATGACGACCGTCGCCTGGCTCCAATTGGCCGCATCACCCGACCAGTTCGGCCGCAGCTTCAACACGATCTCCTGCTCCGCATCCTTGACCAGCTCGATCTGGTACCGCTGCTTGGCCTGTTCGGCCTTCATGCCAAACAGGAAGGGCAACGGAGCCTCGATAATACGGTCACCCCGCCGTTCCTCGGGAATGGGGACCACCTCATACGTCTTGTGAGTCTCATCGATCCGCAGGATCTCTGCCCCCGTGCAGATCCAGCGTTCGGCATCCTTGGGCTTCAATTCATACGGCTGCTTGTCGTCCGTCTTGACCGAACTGGTTTCACCTTTGGAAATCTTCGCCGGTCGCAGTTCGTAATTTCCGCGATCAGGGGCTTCGAAGGCGAAACGACCTTCGCCCCGATACTCCACCGAGAATGTCTTGTCGTACTCCCGGTACCGGGTATCTCCCTGCAGCTTGGTAATCTTCGCGGTCTGTTGCTCCCAGTTGCGGAGAATCTGCTCCAATTCCGGACTCAGCTTCTGAATCCGGAGCGGTTCCGCCTCGGGACGGGGAAGGCGCTCGGCACCATTGCCGGCCGATTTGCCGCCGCGCGGTGCCGCGGTGCGGGCCGGCAATCGCCCCGGTGGCGCGTTGTCTGCCGTTCCAGTCTCCGCATCCGTCGCACTTGGTTCCAGATCCTCATCCGTTCCCTGCGCCTGTCGCACCGGCTCCTTTTTGACGGGCGGCCCCTTCGGAGCAGTCGGCGTTTTCGTGGCGGCGGCCGACGAAGACTTGCCCGTCACGGCACCCCCTGTGGGCTTCTTCTCCGCAGGCTGGCCGGCAGCACCAGTCTTCGACGAAGCTGGCTTGGCTGATTGGGCCACACACGCGCTGGCAAGACAGTGAATGCCGACGCTCAGTGCGAAAACAGCACGGAAAACGGGGCGAAATGCATCCATGACGAGTCTGTATCCTTCCTGGATCCGCGGGA
>JBKDUK010000448.1:0-3995 GCA_046339535.1 Planctomycetaceae bacterium
TGGTTATGGTGGCTCGTGCGTTACGATTCATCGCAGCAATTGACAAAGGCCCCCGGCACGTCTCGTGCCGGGGGCCCAAGCAGTTCCGACCACGCACCCGCGATCAAGGCGAGCTCAATTGCGGAGTAGCGAATCGAGTGCAAAGACTCGCGGAACGGCGGGTGGCCCAACGGCCTGGCCTGGGATCGTCAAACGGGTCTCGGAGCTGCGTGATTTGTGGATGGTGATCAGTCGGACAATGACTTCGCGATGGGCGTTGAGGCAGCTTACAGAGACCTCGATCTCCTGGGGCGGACCTTTCAGCACCGCCCATTCGGTTGTCTCTTGCGGGGGCGGATTGGGGTTGCCGCTGCGGGGCAGGCTAGCAAACAGCGTGCCCAGGTCGTTTCTGCTGTCGGCGGCATTGAGACTTCGATTTTGCCGATCTGTGAAACCCAAGTTTACGTCGCTATGCGGGCAGTCGCTGGCGGCGACAGCCATCACCACGGTGCTGTCCTCCGCAGCCCCCTCGACTGCCTGTCGAACGGCGGTCTTGAAACTCTCGGGAATCAACCGCACGTCGGCCGCCGGGCGCCGAATCTTCTCGCCACCAGTCGCCGAGCCGGCCGCCCGTGACGGAGTGTCGACGTCAGCGCGAGCGGGAGCGGGAGCGGGCCCCGCGCGACGGACAGGAGCGGCGTCTGGGGCTGGAGTCGGCGCTGGCGATGGGGCTGGAGCTGGTTCCGGCGTGATTCCAGGTGCGAGGTTCGGCTCGAGGGGGTTTCGCGCAGGCCGAGAGACAGACCGAGACTCAGAGGGGTCAATATCGGTTGAGCGTTGCCCCCTTGCGGGCACCTGCCCGTTCGTTCCGGGCTGTTGAGAGGGCTGAGTCTGTTCGCGGGCTTCGGGCGACGAACCGGGTGATGACACCGATTGCTTAGCCCCGCGCCTGTCTAGAACCGAGGGCAGTCGTTCAGCTTCGACGGTCCCGGGTCGCAGATCCTCCCGAAACTCAGACGTACCAGTGCTCGGCACGGGCTGTCGCTCGGTCGTTCTGGACTGCCCATTCGGCGACGCGGGTTCTCGCTCCTGATTGGCCCCTCTTTGGTGTCTTTCTGACGACTCCCAACACCCTCCTTCTGACAAACGCCAGACCACAATTGGTCCCTCAACCTCAGTGACTGGACGGTCGAACGAAGCGTCACAATCCCAATCAAAGGCTGCTGGTACATCGCATGTCACTCGATAGAGCTCTCCCCCCGAAATCGATATCTGCAGCCTCCAGAAACGGATGACAGCCTGTTGGTGGCGCAGCCCTGACCCCCACGATACCGGGGTTACAAGGCGTACCTGACTCTTTTCCGGGAGTTGATTATCGATTCCCAAGGCGAACGGCGTCGAAGTGGATCTTGCCGCCGAGTCCGACGGCACTTTTCGGTCTGCCATAGACCACACACTGTTGTCAAGATCATCGTACACCGGATCGCCGATCGCTACGATGCGGACCTGAGGGGAATCGACTTTGACGAGTGAGTGATAAGTCGACGCCAGACGAGGCAGCCCTGGCTGTCCCGGCTGAAGATTCTCGGTCGCTTCTCCGTTCCGTATCCAGACAGCCACCCTCGCGAGGCATTCGCGAATTTCGGGGTGTTTTAGCTTCGCAGGTCCGGACACAACCGGAATTGACAAATTCAGCCAAGGCATATGCATGGCCCCCTTCACTACAATGAGTTGGTCTCCTGGGGAACCATTCTCGACCCACTTGAGAAGCTCTCTTCCGATGCTCTCACGCATCTTGAAGTCAAGACCGTGCGACACCACGACAAGCAGAACTTGGGGTTTTCCTGCTTCGGCCTTTCCGATTTGCGGTGTCACCGCCAACAGCAGCAACAACATCCAGACCACTTTCGTACCCATCGGATCACCTTTCCTATCTGAACTGAACACAAGTCACGAACTCGCCTTTCTCAGTTTTCCAGCACACCATTGCTGCTGAATCGCGGTTGGTGGACACGACTGCGTCCTGACGACTCCGTCGAAAATGCATTGGGAATAGGTAAAAACTCCAAACGCGCTGCATTAGCTCGCTCTGAGATATAGGCTTGGGCTCGGGTCAACTCCATGAGGTTTATTTGGATGTATCGCTCCTTCTCTTTCTCCAACTCGCTGAGTATTTCCTCAAGCCGAAGGCGAAGAGTTTCAGCTCGCCGGGCCACTTGGCACAGATGCTGAGACGTCGCTTCATAGAACTCGTACTCTGGGGTGCAGCGAATCTCGTAGGAGAAGAGTGAACTCAGGTTCTTTCGCAACACCACTTTCAACACGCACGCCCCGAAACCACCGGTAAGAAGGCTCAGGATGTACACGACCCAAGTCGGCACCACATTCGGGTTGAAGGGGTCGATCGGCGACCAAGCGAGGCCACAGAGAACCGCCAGAAGCAGCACACACAGCACCAGCCCGAAATACACAGCTTTTTCGGCGATTCGCTGAGCTCGCTGAGCCAACACCACTGGCATTCCGAAGGCCGCTACAACGAAACCCAACAGGATCGGGGCCCCCGTACCGAGCGTCTCGGTCAGTGTATGAACCCAACTCGATCGTGAAATCATGGTGACCAAGTTGAGACCGTCGGAAACCCAGAGGATCAAGATCCCCAAGAGGGCGGCGGCAACGGTCGACACGACCGGCAGATCTCTCCACCGTCCCGCAGGACCGGCAACTCGAATGCGCCGTTCGCCAAAGCTGTGCACTCGTCCACTGTCTATGAACGCTAGCTGTTTTTCAGCTCTGGACTTCAACATCCCCAAAGAGGGTAAGTGCGATTTGCAGTACCCCCGGAGTCGTCGGCGAACCTGCTCCGCGTGGAAAGCCATCTCCGCCTGAGCAGTTACAAACTTCTTCCCCTCTTCCATTGGCAGCGTGGATGCCGTCTGAATACTGCCGTAGACCGGCTCGAGCTCCGGCACCTGAACCGAAGTCATTTCGTTCGCGAGGGCGATGTACTCCGGTGTCAATTCGATCGCGAGTCCCTCGTGAGGGGCTGGAGGCATCATGCTTGGTCTCCTGGTAAGCATCAGTCAGACGGGTTCAAGCCACCGGAAATCGGTGACTCCATCTGACTCAAGCAGCAGGAACCACGAAAATTCACAGGTGGGTAATCAGGTGGACTGGTTCCGCGCCGTCCCATCGAGGAATAAAGGCTTGGCCTGCGGTATGTTTTTGATCCACAACGCCGCTGTCCTGCCCGTCGCTGTGGAAAATTCGGCAGCAATTTTTGACAACAGATCCAGACCTGCAGAATCTCGTTTCAGATCTCGCTTGTTCCCACCGCACCGCCCCCTTCGGAACTGCCACCAATACAACCAAGGCCCCGCCCGGTTGACTGAATGGGTTTGTGCACATTCGCAACGCTTTTCCGCAGAATCACGGCCTGAATTGAGACTCGTTTTTCAATCAACCCACGGCATGTTCTGGAACGTTGCTGCTCAGCTCGCACCGGCTTGTCTCGGTCGCCTTCATGCGTTGTGTGTTCTCATTCCAGCGCGTTGTGACCCGATGATTTTCGCGAGCTTGTCGGCGCGGTCCTCTCATAATGTCTGTCGGTACACGCAGGAACTGGCCGTCGTGGCCCAAGAGCCTCAGGGAGATTTAACAATCGCCATTTTTCCAGGAATGCAACTGCCCCCCCAGCCTTCCGACAGACCACACCATCTTGCGGCCACCCAGCCGCCAGCCCCCATTCGGAACGCGTCTGGACTTGTTCCCCGCTTCGGCATACTGTGAAAGCGTTGGGTGGAGGGGTGGGAGTGCCTCTCCTGGGGCTGTGGAACTGGTCGGCGCTCGCCAGCCGTGGTTTCCCGCCCGTTTGTCTGCCTTGTCTTGAACCCCGCTTTCCGGACCCCGGTCCGCGGAAGCCCGGTGTGTCAGAGCCGGTGCGTGTTCCCCGCGGTTGTCTTCTGCCGTCGTGGCCACCCGGGTCGGACGGTCTCTCCAGACCCCGTCCTCCCGCTGCC
>JBKDUK010000449.1:0-8413 GCA_046339535.1 Planctomycetaceae bacterium
GTGGGACGGGGGACATCCCAGGTGGGGGCCCGGGGGCTGGCCCGTTTCGAAACCCCGCCGCTGTCAGGAATGACTATTCGCCGGTCTCAGCGTCAAAAATGTGATCTCGGGCCGGCAGTTCCAGCGCCAGGGATACATCCCGCCGACTCCCCGACTGACCCTCAGCAGGGTTGGCGATCGGTCGAAGGTTCCCGCTGCATACTTCACACCAAACAGGCTGGGGGAGTAGATCGGCCCCACAACCGGCACACACACTTGTCCGCCATGGGTATGGCCGGCCAGCATCAGGTCGACACCGGCTCGACGGGCGGCCGGAAGGTTGTCGGGGGTGTGCGACAACAAGAGCCGGAAATCTCCCGGTTCGGCGCAAGACCAGTTGGGCCCCGGGCCCCACCAGGGACGCTCGTCCCCCGCAAGGACTACCGGATATCCGCGCCAGACCAGACGTTTCGTCTGACCACCGGCGTTCTGCCAACCCAGGTTTTCCAGTTGCTGCCGGGTGCGGGCGATATCACCCCATTCCCAATCGTGATTCCCCTGCAGAAAGAAGCAGCCCAGAGGAGCGGTGAGACGGCCCAATGTGGGGCCGATCCACTCGTGCAGACATACATCATCCAGCAGGTCTCCGGTGAAGACCACCAGATCACAGGGCCGCTCCCGGGCGAGTTCGACCACCCGCTCGAAAAAGGGGAGGGACACTCCTCCCGTGTAGTGCAGGTCACTCAGGTGGAGAATCCGCAGTCCATTCCAGGCGGCTGGCAGCCGGGGCAGAGCCAATTCCAGTTCGATGATCTCCAGCGAGAGGATCTCGTTACCGGGAATCGACAGCCACCAGTTGTTGCGGCCCCCGCGGTCGACAGGGGGCTCAGGGAGTTCCCGGCCGATGTCATGGAGCTGATGCCGCTCCGACATGATCTGCCGGGCCGGGGACCGCCGCATCAATACCACCCATCGCAGCAGCCACAACAGGGCCACGGTCATGAATGCCAGACCCACCCAACGCGTGGACCAGCCGAGATCGTCGGGATTGCCCCCCGCCAACAGCCCGGGCTTCCCCCAGCCGATCCATCCGATCCACGCCAGACTCGCGACCGGGACCCACGCAAAATGAAAAAGCTGCAGCGGCAGCATCAGGCGATGCCGCAGCCGCAGCCCATGCATCCGGTTGATGAAGCCGATCCAGAACAGGGCGTGCCCCACAATGGGCAGCACAATCCAACCCATGATCTTCAGGATCGTCAGCATCTGCCGCCACTCACTTCAGCAGTTCGGCCGGCTTGACTCCCAGCTTGGCACCGTTGAACTTGAAGGGAAGCGGCTTGAAGTCCCCCACGAGCTCGACATTCGACTTCTCGGGAATCTTCCCCTCGAGACCCGTGCACCAGTAGCAGGCATTCACCAGCAACCGGCGGACCCCTTCATTCGAGAAGTCGGTTGAGGCTCCGATGGTCGAGGTGAAGATCCGGGCTTTTTTACCCGCCGCCCCGGTGTACGACTTGACCCACGCAATCGGCATCATGGGCTTGTTCTTGTCTCCCTCGACAGGAGGATCGTCGAACTTCATTCCGGTCAGCACCGCTCCCACCAGCAACGGCTGGCTGTCGCCCGGCAGCGGCAGACGGACACCATACACATCGGTGGGGCCCCACACGTCACCACTTTTGATACCACGCAGGATGGGATGCTGTTCCTGCCCAGGGGCCACCATTCCCCGGGTGCTCTCGCTGCCATGATTGCCATGATGGCTGATCCAGGTCTCGCCCAGCACCTGCCGGCCGAATCCACCGTCGAAGTTGTCTCCCTTGTGCGTCCAAGTGTATTTCTTGAACTTCGATTCCCCCTGGAAGTTGAACGCATGCGTGGCGGTGCGGATGCCGATCACCGGCTTGCCCGACTCGACGTAGTCGACGATGTGCAGCAGCTGGTCATCGGGCAGACTGCGAAAACGCAGAAAAATCACAGCCAGATCGGCGGTCTTCAACGCCTCAAGACCGGGAATGTTGTCCGATTGGTTGGGATTGATCGTTCCGGTGGCGGGGTCAATCGCGAACAGCACAGTGCACTTGAAGCCGTGACGCTCCGAGAGGATTTTGGCCAGTGCGGGGAGTGTTTCCTCGGAGCGGTATTCTTCGTCACCACTGATCAGTACGACATGCTTTCCCTCGCCGGGACCCGCCTTGCCGGGCAGTACGATCCAAGGATCCTCGGCCCGCGCCGCCGAGGCCACCGTGGCCGCGACGAACGCCGTCAGCAGGCTCCAGGCGACAGCTTTTCGAGTCAGACACTCACCACCAAATCGAACGCTCGCACGCATGGAATTGCAACCTCACGAGGTGGAATGAACTCGGACGAAGGGGGCCGAAACGTCACAGCCCAAACTTCGCCAGACCAGGCGGGCCTCCGCTGGACTGGTCATCGACGTCCCGACGGTTCGGCTACTGGAGGGCTAGGTTTTAGCCTCTGGCGATCGGGAGTGCATCCCAGCAGCAGGGACCTGGTGCCCGCGCCGGCTCGACAAGAGCACGTGCTGGCAACGTTGCCACAGGCCAAGCGACCAGTTCCCGCCTCCCGGACTAGGCCAGCAAGTCGTGGACAACCTCTCCATGGACGTCAGTCAGCCGGAAATCGCGGCCGGCGAACCGGTAGGTCAGACGGGTGTGATCAAACCCCAGCATGTGCAGCATGGTGGCATGCAGGTCGTGCAGGTGGACCTTGTTCTCCACCGAGTAATAGCCGTAGTCGTCCGTCTTGCCATACACCAGCCCGGGCTTCGCTCCTCCTCCCGCCAGCCACATGGTGTAACCCTGGGGATTGTGGTCGCGGCCATCGTCTCCCTGCGCCACGGGGGTCCGGCCGAATTCCCCCCCCCACAGCACCAGCGTGTCTTCCAGCAGTCCCCGGCTTGCCAGATCGGCCAGCAGGGCGGCGATGGGCTGGTCAACCTCCAGGGCATTCTTCGTATGGTCGGCCCGCAGTCCTCCATGCTGGTCCCACTTGTAGCTGTGCGTGCATTGCACGAACCGCACCCCGCGTTCGATAAACCGCCGGGCCATCAGGCACTGACGGCCAAAGTTCGCGGTCTGGGGATTGTCGAGTCCGTACAGCTTCTGGACCGCCTCACTCTCGCCGGAGAGGTCCTGCAGTTCGGGAGCCGCCGACTGCATCCGAAATGCCAGTTCAAACGAGTTGATCCGGGCTTCGAGAGCCGTATCAGGGCCGGTTTCGGTCTGACGCTCCACATTGATCTCATGCAGCAGGTCGAGTTCCATCCGCTGCAGGTGCCGGGCCGTCCCTTCGGCGTTCTCGATGAAGGGGATCTTGGCCCGGTCGGAGGGAATGCTGGCGTTCCCCAGCGGGGTTCCCTGGTAGACCGCCGGCAAAAACGCCGAGCTGTACGCGTTGACCCCGCCATGCGTCAGCGTGGGGCAGATCGTAATAAACCCGGGAAGATCCTGATTCTCGGTCCCCAAGCCATAGGTAATCCACGAGCCCATGCTCGGTCGCACGAAAGTATCGCTGCCAGTGTGCAACTCCAGCAGAGCTCCCCCATGGCGGGAATTGGAGCCATGCATCGAGTTGATGATGCACATCTTGTCGACATGCCGGGCGACGTGCGGGAAGAGTTCGCTTACCCACGCGCCCGATTCTCCATGCTGCTGGAATTTCCAGGGGGACTTCAGCAGGTTGCCGGTCGCCGAAGAGAAGACGCGGGGCTTGGCGAAAGGGAGGGGCTTGCCGTGGTCCCGCTCGAGCAGCGGCTTGTAATCGAAGGTGTCGACCTGGGACGGTCCGCCGTGCATGAACAGGAAGATCACCCGCTTGGCCGTGGGGGTGAACTGCGGATCGCGGGGGGCCAGGGGATTGGCGGAGCCCGCTGCCTGGCCCGGTTCGGCCGCCAGTCCGGCGAGGGCGAGGCCGCCAAAACCTGCCGCCGCCTGGCGCAGCATGGTCCTCCGCGATACGAAGCGGTCTTCATCGAAACACCAGGTGCGGGACATCACGCTACTCCACGTAGATGAATTCATTGGACGCCAGCACAGCCCGGCAGAGTGCTTGCCACGCCCGCTCCTGAGGCGTGGAAGATGCGACGGCCCCGGCGCCGCCGCCGGTTTCCGTTCCATTCGCAGCCGCCCGCACGTATCGCTCCACGAACTCGAGGCTCCGGTCGACTTCCGTCGTGCGCGGCGGGCGAGCCAACGCCCGCTGATACAACTCGACGACCCGCGCGGCATCCGACAGGTCCGCAGAGGCCAACAGTTGCCGTGCCAGCTCGCGCGTCTGTTTGAGCACGAGGTCGCTGTTCATCAGAAAGAGAGCCTGGGGGGCGACCGTGGTGGTGTCGCGTCGACCACTCTGCACGCTGGGATCGGCGAAATCGAAGGCCTGGAAGACGTCGTACAGCGCACTGCGGACCACGGGCAGGTACAGCGATCGCCGCGGCGGGTCGTAGACCACCGGATTGATGTTGGCCGTACTGGTCACATAAGCCCGGTTGGGGGTGGGAAGCAGGGTGCCTCCCATGTTCGAGTCGAGAGTGTCGGCGACGGCGAGAATCGAGTCCCGCAGGGCCTCGGCCTCGAGCCGGCGACGATTGAACCGCCACCACAGACGGTTTTCGGGGTCTTTCTCGGCCGCCTCAGGGTTGAACCGGGTGCTCATCTGCCAGGTGGATGAGAGCAGAATCTGACGATGCAGCGTCTTCAAGGACCAGCCCTGCTCCTGCAGGCGCACCGCCATGAAATCGAGCAGTTCCGGGTGGGTCGGGCGGTCTCCGAGGCGCCCAAAATTGTCGGGCGAGCGAACCAGCGCCTCACCGAAGTGCCATTGCCAGACCCGATTGACAATCACCCGGGCCGTCAGAGGATTCCGCCGGTCGGTCAACCACTGCGCGAGTTCCAGCCGGCCCGACTGGCTGGAATTCACTTCACGCCCGTCCGAATTGGGGAAGACCTGGGGGAATCGACGGAGGGTTTCGGCCCCCAGGTTGAGGTGGCTTCCCCGCAGGTGAATCCGCAGGTTCTCGGGCTTGCCTTCGGTCACGGCCATGGCTTCCGGGAACCTGGGCAACGCCTCTTCAAGCGTCTTCTGTTCCTGCCGCTGGGCGGCCAATTCCTGGCGGATCGGTTCGGAGAAGAGTTCCTCGATGTTGGATGGCGGCTGCAGTGGCCCATCGGACGCATACAACGTCTGGCGGAAAGCCTCGAGGACCTCATCGCCCAGAGTGGTCAGCGAACGCGTCGCCTCGCGAGACTGCAATTCCTCCCAGCGGGCGGTCGCCTCGATGCCAAGTTGCTGGTACCGCGCCGCCAGTTCGGACAGGTTCGACGGAATGGGTGCGGCCAGCAATCGTTCGCGGATCTTCGCGGGCAAACCATCGGCCTGAGGGGCGGGGGGAGTCTCGCCCCGCTCGCGGGCGGCGAACTCGTGCCAGGTGCTCCAGACCGAGTCAGGTTGGGTTTTGTGGGCCGCGAGTGTCTGCATCACCGGCTTGATAAAGCCCGCCACCAGCGGGCGCTGTCGCACCGCCGCAGCGATTTTCCAGGCCCGCTCGAAGTCGGCCGGGCGGGCACTGTCATCGGGCACGGGGGCCAGCAGCAATTTGTCGATGTGCGGAAATGGACCGGGATTCTCGATGCGCAGTACGACCGGGCCCGCTTCCAGAGCCGCGACCGCCTCCACAAACCAGGTCTGGGTGTCGGGATTCCACGAGCCAGTCACCTGGCCCGCCGCGTCACTTCGCAACAACTGCCCCCCAATGCTCAGCCGGTTCGGCCGTGCGGACGCCGCAGCGTACCGCAACTCGATCTGGTACACCCCGGCCTGCGGGATCTGCAGGTCGAATTCGACGAAATTCGGGGTCTGGCCGGCGTTCACCAGCACACCAATCCCCTGACCATAGCCATCGCGTACCTTGTTGACATTCCCGCGAGCGAAGTCTTCGGCCTCAATGAACAGCGTCCCGGCGGGAGCCGGTTGCCCCACGGGAGGTCCCACACTCTGGACTCGGGCCAACAGGGTGTCGAGACGTCCCTGGGCTTCGGCCGCCAGCAACAGATCTCCCAGACCGCGACGGGCCCGGCCCAACACCGCGGACGATTCGGTCTGCACCCCCCGGGCGATATTGGCCTTCACCTGCTCGATCCGCTGCTGTTGCGCCCCGCGGGCCGCAACCACGTCGGGAGCCGCCAGCGGCAGTTCCTGCCAACGGGCGACCACCCAGAAATTCTCCATCGTTTTGGTGCTTTTGAAGATTCCGGCAAGCGAGTAGTAGTCGTCCTGCGTCAGCGGATCGAACTTGTGGTCATGACACCGGGCACAGCCCATCGTCAGCCCCAGCACCGCCCGACCGAGCGTATCGACCTGCTCGTCGATAATGTCCATCTGCATCTTCACCGGGTCATCCTCGGCGAGCATCTTCGCCCCCAGCGAGAGAAACCCGGTCGCCACCGTGCGTTCCAGCAGATCTTCCACGCGTCCCGTCGGCGGCAACAGGTCTCCCGCCAACTGTTCGTGAAGAAACTGATCGAAGGGCTTGTCGGCATTCAGCGATTGAACCACGTAGTCGCGGTAGCGGAAGGCGTTCGCGTAGGCGAGGTTCTCATCGAGGCCATTCGAGTCGGCATAACGCACCACGTCGAGCCAGTGTCGCCCGAAGCGCTCTCCATATCGGGGAGACGCCAGCAGCCGGTCGAGCACCCGCTCAAACGCCTGCGGGGATTCATCCTCGAGAAAATCTGCCACTTCCCGGGGGGTGGGGGGCACCCCGTGGAGGTCGAGGGTCGCCCGGCGGATCAACGTTCTCCGGTCCGCCGCTGGTGCCGGAGCCAGTCCGGCGTGTTCCAACGAGGCCAGGACAAACCGATCGAGCGGCTCTCGCGCCCATCCGGCATTGTGATTGGCGGGAAGCTCCGTCAATTGGGGAATCTGGAATGCCCAGAACTTCCGGTCTTCGTCGGTGATCGCCCCCGTGTTCCGCGGGGCGCCGCCAGTGGCCCCCTCCGTTGAAACCTGCGGCCAAACGGCTCCCTGTTTCACCCAGTCGGCCAGCAGTGCGATTTCGGCATCGGGCAATTTCGAACGGGGGGGCATCTTGAGGTCCCCGGTGTACCGGACCACCTGGATCAGCAGGCTTTCGTCAGGCTTTCCAGGGACGATGGCGACACCGCTGTCTCCTCCCGCCAGTGCCTGCGGTCCCAGGTCGAGCCGCAGCCCGGCCTTGGTCTTCTCTGCCCCGTGACATTCCAGGCAGCGGTCAATCAGGATCGGGCGGATCTTGCTTTCAAAGAATGCTTCGGCCTCCGCTCGATCGGCGGGGGAGCGGGGGGCATTCCCGTCGGCCTGTCCCCAAGCCAAGCCCGTCCAGGCCCAGCCCAACCCCAGAACGCCCAGGGCGACACGACGCAGAACAGCGGAACCACTCAGCATGTTGGATCGAAGTTGGCAGAACAGGTTCACATCAGTGTCCATACATGCATCGTACCGGATCGAGGCCCCGGCTTCCAGACTGGTCCGGGGTTTGAAATGGGGGTTGTGTGGGGCGAGGCACCTTCTGCCGAAGCGATGACTTTCCGCTGTTTGAGCGGGGGATTCCCACTGAAAGTGCCGGTCTGCTGCCTTCCATCGAGGGTGACCTCGGGAGCCGCTGTTTTTGAAAAGCCGCTCCGCTTTCGTTACTCTCACCGGCGTTCTTGATCGTCTCCCTGGATTTTCCCGCGGACCGGAATGCCCGACACCCCCGATTCGTCCCTCCCTGTTCCCCGTGTGGGAATCATCATGGGCAGCACGTCTGACTGGGAGACCATGCAGCATGCGGCCCAGACCCTGCAAAAACTGGGGGTACCCCACGAGTGTCGGGTGGTTTCCGCCCATCGCACTCCCGACTGGATGCGGGAGTACGCCCAGTCCGCGGAGAGTCGTGGGCTGCAGATCCTGATCGCCGGGGCGGGAGGAGCGGCTCATCTGCCTGGAATGACGGCATCGTTCACCCTGCTGCCCGTACTGGGGGTCCCGGTTCAGAGTCATGCCCTGCAGGGGTTGGACTCACTGCTGTCGATCGTGAAGATGCCGGGGGGGGTTCCGGTCGGCACGATGGCGATTGGCAAGGCGGGAGCCATCAACGCCGGCTTGTTGGCTGTCCGGATGCTGGCGGTGAACGATCCCGCCCTGAGGACTCGTCTGCAGCAGTTCGCCGATGATCAGACCCGGACCGTGCTGGAGGCCCAACTGCCATGAGTCTTCCGAAAACACGGACGGACTTTGAACCGATTCTTCCAGGGGCCACGATCGGGGTGCTGGGGAGCGGGCAACTGGGGCGGATGTTTGCGATTGCCGCCCGGCGGTTGGGCTATCGGGTGCATACGTTTTCGCCCGACAGTGACACTCCGACCGGGCAGGTGGCCGACCGCGAAGTGAC
>JBKDUK010000450.1:0-9654 GCA_046339535.1 Planctomycetaceae bacterium
TTGCTGCTGACAGCGTGTGGCGTCTTGGGCGGGGGGAGCGTGCTGTGGGGAGCCAGTCACCTGGTGCCGCGCGATCGGGGGGCCGAGAGGGACTTTCTGGATCTGCGGAACTGGCTGCGGCAGGTGGATGGGAGACAGGCAGTCCACCTGATGGCACCCCGGGAACGGCTGCCGGTGGAGATTGCCTACGGAGCGCGGAGCCTGTGGGCTGAGTTGACGACGGCGAAAGTGGTCGACTGGAACCGGTTTCAAGGTCCGGACACGCCACATTTTGCCTCTCCCTCTCTCGATCTGGACGAGGGGGAGACGATACTGGTGTGGTTCCCCCCTGAGGCCCCCCGAGGGGGGGGGGTACCGCGGTGGTTGGAGTCGGCCGGTCCGTCATTCAAATTCCAGCGGGGCGAGCTGGCGTGGTATCGCCTGATCTCGGCCAAGTCCGAGGCGGCCCGTTGAGTGTCTCTCGCGGAACCATGGCCAAGCCATGTGAGTTGAAAACCATGGAGCGCAAGCTGGGGCGGATCGGCGGTATCGAGGACAGGGGCACTGGCCGGAGAGAACGATTGCCGCTTTCTTCGGCACGAACGGAAGAACAGGTACTGCTGACAGTGTTTGTCTGGGTCCTACACCGGCTGCAACCGCTGCCGATCCCTTGACGCTCAAACGCTGGTTGATACGATGTCAATTGCTGTGATGCTGCGCAGGTGTGCGCGGCGATCATTTCCGGGGAGGGTCTGTGCGGGAAGCACGGCACTTTCTGGAGCAGTTCCAGCCCGACCTTTCACCGCGTGAGAGGGGGTCGATCGCACCGCTCGACTGACGCGGTGACCCGCCCCCCCAGGATGGTTCGAACCCGGAGAACGCACGATGGCCAAGTCGTGGAAGTGGATGGCAGTGTTCGCCTTGGGGATGTTGGCGACGGCCGCACAGGCCGAGCCTGCCAAGCCCAAAGGACTGGGAGATCCCGGCTCGTTGACCGCGTTGCGGATCGAGCCGAATGTGAATGATCAGGGTGTGACGGTGCGTGGGCGAGATGCCCGGCAGCAGTTGTTTGTGACCGGGGTGTACAGCTCGGGCCAACTGCGTGATCACACCCGCAAGGTGAGTTTCGCGTCGGAACCAGCGGGCGTTGTGGCGATTGACCCACAGGGCATGCTGACCCCCGTGGCCGATGGTGTGGCGACGGTTCACGCGATCGATCCGGCCGGTACAAAGGCCTCTCTGAAGGTCACGGTGACGGGACTTGCCAACGAGGTTCCCATCAACTTCACCAACCAGATTGTTCCCATCTTCACGAAGCTGGGTTGCAATGGGGGAGGCTGCCACGGGAAATCGAGCGGCCAGAACGGCTTCAAGCTGTCGCTGCTGGGGTTCTATCCCGACGAAGACTATGAGTTCCTGGTGAAAGAAGCGAAGGGACGCCGCTTGTCGGTTTCGTCTCCTTCGCAGAGCCTGTTGCTGAACAAGGCCATTGGCAAATCGCCTCACGGCGGCGGCAAGCGGATGGAGCAAGACAGCTACGAGTTCCGGATTGTGGCCCGCTGGATTGAGCAGGGGATGCCCTACGGCTCGGAAAAGGATCCGGTCGTGGTGGGGATCAAGTGCCTGCCCGAAGGGCGGATCATGGATCGGGGAGCCGACCAGCAGATCACCACCATGGCGATCTACAGCGACGGCACCACCGAAGACGTGACTCAAATGGCCCTGTATGAGCCGAACGACACCGAAATGGCTGAGTCGACCAACTCTGGGCTGGTGAAGACACTCGACCTGTCTGGTGAAGTGGCGATTATGGCCCGCTATCAGGGACAGGTGTCGACCTTCCGGGCGACGGTTCCGCTGGGGGCCGAACTGGGTACGTTGCCGGCCGAGAAGAACTTCATTGACACGGCTGTGTTCAACAAGCTGAAACTGCTGGGCATTCCTGCTTCTCAGGTGGCCGATGATTCGACCTTCATCCGCCGGGTGACGATCGACATCACGGGCCGTCTGCCGACCGAGCAGGAAGTGCGCGACTTCGTTGCCAGCACCGACGCGAACAAGCGGGACGCCTTGGTCGACCGGCTTGTGGACAGCCCCGAGTATGCCGACCTGTTCGCCAACAAGTGGAACATGGTGTTGCGGAACAAGCGGAAGCAGCCGACCGACACCCGCGGTACCTACGAGTTCTACAACTGGATCCGGGACTCGCTGTATGAGAACCGGCCGTACGATCAGATGGTTCGCGAAGTGCTGACGGCTGCCGGCGATGTAACGACCAACCCCACCGTCACCTGGTACCGCGAAGTGGCCCAGGTCAACGAGCAGGTGGAAGACACCGCGCAGTTGTTCCTTGGGCTGCGGATTCAGTGTGCCCGCTGCCACCACCATCCGTTCGAGAAGTGGAGCCAGGACGACTATTACGGCTTCTCGGCTTTCTTCAGCCGGGTGGGCCGCAAGAATGGGGCGAACCCCCGTGAACAGCGGATCTTCCACAATGACGGCCAGGCGTCGGCGACCAATCCCCGCAGCAACAAGGCGTTGAAGCCGACGGGACTGGGAGCCCCCGCCCTCGACATCGCCGCGGACCGCGATCCTCGACACTACCTGGTGGACTGGATGGCGTCGAAGGAGAACAAGTTCTTCGCCTATTCACTGGTCAACCGCTATTGGAAGCACTTCTTCGACCGGGGCATTGTGGAGCCCGAAGATGACATGCGGGAGACCAACCCGCCGTCGAACCCCGAGCTGATCAAGGCGCTGGCGAATTACTTCATCGAGAGTGGCTTTGACCTCAAGCAGCTGGTGCGGACGATTTGCAAGTCGACCACCTACCAGCTCAGCTCGCTGCCGAACGATTACAACCTCAAGGACAAGCAGAACTTCTCGCGGTACTATCCCCGCCGGCTGAAGGCCGAGGTGCTGTACGATGGTCTGCACCAGGTGACCGCCACCACGCAGAGCTACTCGGGTCTGCCCGAGGGGACCTCGGCGATGCAGTTGCCGGACCCGACGGTCGGGCCATACTTCCTGAAGGTCTTCGGCCAGCCGCAGGCCGACACTGCCTGTGAGTGTGAACGGTCGCAAGAGGCCAATCTGGCGCAGAGCCTGCACCTGCTCAACAGCAGTGAAGTGCAGGGGAAGATCTCGAATGCGTCGGGACGCTCGGCCATTCTGACCAACGACAAGGAGCGTACCGACGAACAGAAGATCCAGGAGCTGTATCGCTGGGTCTACTCGCGAAATCCGGATGCCGAGGAAATGCAGATTGCCCTCGGTCACCTGAAGAAGCACGAGCAGAACAAGAAGGTGGCCTGGGAAGACATCATCTGGGCGCTGATCAACACCAAGGAATTCCTGTTCAACCACTAAGCGGAACAGATCCCGCCTCCTGGGTTGGGAACTGAGCCATTGAGCGAAACAGCCCCGCGGAAGAGCGATCTTCCGCGGGGCTGTGTGTTTTGGAAAAGGCTCGTTGGGCCGAGATGTGACGTAGTTCGGGGGCTCGCGGATGGTGGGCTTGAGAGGAATCTCGCGGAGGCCGTCTTCCCGCCGACAAACTGACTGCGGCCCATTGATTGGGAGGCGATGACGGGGCACGACGGGGCCGTGGCGACCGGTGTCTTCGGAGAGGGCGGGGGCCGAGACAAGGAGACGCAATCGCGGTCGTCGACAAGGGAGGGCCGAGTCGAGGGCCTCGTCTTTCGAAAATGGCCGGCGCTATTCGGGTTGGCCGTCGTCAATCCGCAGAGAGATCACCAGGCCGGCATATTTGGGGGAATTGCCCGGGTCGCGGAAGAAGCCGCCGTGACAGTTGACGCAGGCGGCTCCCAGATGGACGGCACCGGCCCGGCGGTAGATGCCATCGGCGATTTCCTCGTAGGCGACCTCTCCGGCGGCAATCTCGCGGACCGCCTGTTTCTCGAACACGGTCTTCGGTTCGTGATCGACGCTCATCGCCTTCATGTTGACTGCGATCCAATGGGCTTCGACCTTCCACTGCCGCTTGATCTGCCCAAATACGTCTTCCATTACAAACGAGGGAATGATCGACTTTTCCCGCTGGAAGTAGGTGCGGTGCATCGACTCGAGGGCGGCGATCGAGACGTCATGCAGCAGCCGGGCGCGGTCGCGGGCCTGTTCCACCGAGAGCTTCCGATGCGCGGGGGGATCGAGTTCCGACTCGCGGTGCACTTCCGGGGCCACGGGGGCCTGTCCCATTCCAGGGTTCGCGCAGAACTGACTGGCACACCAGCCGGCGGCGGTCAGCAGGCCGGCACTGAGCAGCTTCGAGACAGTCGGAGCCATGGAATACTCTGGCGGGGCAAGTGGGGAAGTGATCGGGAGGCACTGAAAACAGGACAACAATATCCACAATATTAGCCGCGGGCGGGGGGAGTGCCAAGTGCAAGGTCGGTCCGCGGCGGCCGGGGCTGCCAGCCGAGTTGTGGGAGTCGCAGGAGGGGAGCGGCGCGGAAGTTGGCGGGGAACTGGGGCTCGCGACGGCCAGGAGAGCTGTGGACGAGGGCCCCCGTGGTTGGCGGTAGAAGTGACCTGCACCGCTGTGGGTTGCGGGGTGGACTGTCGCCGGAGGCGGACAGAGCAGGGTGGTCGACAGGAGGGGCGGAATCCGCTTCAATAAGGAATGTGCTCACTCTGGAATGTCTCTACCCATTTCCCGGCGATTGTCCGAGGAAGGTTTGTATGAGCGCGCCCGGTCGATTGATTGCCGTGGGGGATGTGCATGGTTGTCTGCATGCTCTCGAGTGCCTGTTGGAGGCGGTGGCCCCGCGCCCCGAGGACTGCCTGGTCTTTCGGGGGGATCTGATTGACAACGGCCGGGATTCGGCCGGAGTTTTGGATCGGTTGTGTGAGCTGCGGCGGCAGTGCCAGGTGGTGATGATTCGGGGGAACCACGAAGAACTGCTGTTGGCGGTGCACGAGGGGGAGGCGGCGCTGCGGTATTGGGAGGAGTTGGGGGGGATCAACACGCTCAACTCTTACCGTTTCGGGGCGGGAATTGATGACATTCCCGAGCAGCATTGGGTGCTGCTGTTCGACCAGGTTCCGTACTTTGAAACGGAGGATTTCATTTTCACCCATGCCAACTATGTGCCCGAGCTGCCGCTGGCGGAGCATCTGGAGCATGAGTTGCGCTGGGCGCTGTTGGAACCTGAGCAGGTGCGGCCGCACATTTCGGGCAAGACGGTGATTGTGGGGCACACCGAGCAGCGGATGGGAGAGATTCTCGATCTGGGGTTCGCCATCTGCATCGACACCGCCTGCTGGAAGCACGGTTGGCTGACGGCGCTGGAGGTTCGCACAAGGCAGGTGTGGCAGGCCAGCCGGTGGGGAACCCTGCGAACCAACGGCGAACCGGTCTTGCGGGAGCGATTGGTTTCGGCGGTGGACCGGGGCTTGGTGGTGTCTGCCGCCAGCGGCGGTCCAAGCTGCGGCTCACCCGATTGAGATTTCCCCCAGGTTGTCGGGGGATGATATCGGCTGGCAGGTTCCGACACGGCCTGGAATTGCTTCAGGCGGTGGGGGTGAAAGAATCGACCCCGGCACGGCGAGTCGGAAGGATGGAGAATCGTTGGTCGAGTCGGCTCATCTGGAAGATCTGCCGCACGATGGGCTGCAACGCACACAGCTTCAGGTCGGCACCGGTCGTGGCCGCCTTCTGTTTCCATTGCACCAGACGTCCCAGAAATGCGCTCGAGACCGCCTCCAGCGCACCGCAGTCGAGCAGGATCCCCCGTCCGGGATGGCTGGCAACCAGTTGCTCGATGTGCCGTTCCAGTTCCTCCAATTGGTCGAGCCCCAGGATGCGGGTTTGGTCGACCCGAATCACGAGACAGTGGGGATTGGCTTCCGATTCAATCGACATGAGAGACCTGGGTCAGGTGGGGGAAAGAAATGGGGTGGCCTTCGTGAGCCGGGCTGCGGTTGGAAAGTGATAAGATGGCTCTTCCGGGCGTTCCGCTTGGCTGGGGAAAGCCGAGGGGTCGGGGAGTCTCACGAGTCTCCCAGCCGTGCTGCGGCCGTCTCAACATCCGGTTCAATTTCGAACTTCTTTGATAATCTGGTCACGTCGAACAGTTCCTGTAGAACTGGACCGAGTCCGGTCAGTTTCAGTCCCCCCTGCGACTTCTGGACCTGGGTCCGCCAGCCAATCAGCTTGGCCAGGAAATCACTGGACACCGCCTCTACGGCGGAGAGATCGAGGATCACTCGGGCTCCCGGATGGGCGGTCAGCCAGGCGCCCACATCCCGATCGATTCCGGTGATCCGATCGGCCGCGAGCAGACGGGAATCGCAGAAACGAATGACCGTGAATGAGTCGCGTGGCTGCAGTTCGAAAGCAGGGCCCGAGGAAGTCATGGACGCGGACTGACAAGGGGTTGAGAAATGTCCCGCAGCGCAGGGCGGGAGTTGCGGGACCCACCGGCTGCTGGGCCGAGGTGGACCCTGGGAAAGTCTGACGGAATCGGCGGCACTTCGCCAGCCCCGGGGGGGAAAGTGGGACGGCTGGGTAGGGCCGAGATTTTGGCGGGGCGTTGGCGGAGAGCGACCCGATCGATGACCCAGATCGGGAGCGAGTTGGGGAGGGAGTGGAGGGAGTGGAGGGAGTTGGCCGGCGGCTGGACGGTGATCGGACGGGAAGAGACGAAAACAGAGACACTCATCCATCAATCGCCCTGGAAGCCATTGTTGCCTCCGGCGCGGCTTTCTAACCTTTCGCTGGAAGATCGGCCTGGATCAGGAGGAAGTGGCGTTGGAGCGGGATGCTCTGCCGCTCGCGGGACCTCAGCTCGCCTGGCTAGGTCAGGAATGGCAACCGAGGGCTGCACGAACCTCACGGGGACGAAGATGCTGTGGAGTGAAGTCGATCTGGTGTTGGTGGGGGGGGTGATCTGTGCCGTCTTTGCGTTGCATGGTCTGATCGAAGCGGCGGAAGTGGCACTGCTGTCGGCGAATCGGTTAGCGCTGCGCGAGCAGGCGCAGCGGGGCTCGGCTGGTGCGGCCCGAGCGTTGCAGATTGCCGACCAGCCGGTTCGTTTGTTATCGACAGTCGTCACGGTGCGGAAGCTGTTGTCGAGCCTGGCGTCTGTCTATCTCGGATCGCAGCTGATCAGTCATCTCGAAAATGTGCTGCAGGGAACTCTGGGAGCCCGCCCAGCTCATTCGGTGGCGGTCCTCATTGTCTCGATCGGGGTCACGGTCGTCTCTCTGCTGCTGGGAACGCTGATCCCCAAGCGGCTGGCGGTGAATTCCCCGGAGAGTTTCGCCCGGGGGCTGTCTTGGCCGATGCAATGGTTGCAGCGGTTGGTGGGACCGGTCGCCAGCCTGATGACACGTGTGACCGACCTGCTTGTCGGTCGCGCGGGAACAGATCCCAAACGGGCCCAGGCCACCTCGCTGCAACAGATCCGTTTTCTGATCGAGCAGGGAGCGGACGAAGGGGTGATCGACTCGGTGGAGCAGCGTCTGGCGTCGGAGGTGCTCGGACTGGGTGAGAGTTCAGTCAAGACAATCATGCGTCCCCGCTCTTTGATCCAGGCGCTGGAGCTGGAAGCGGGGGGAGATGAGCTGTGGCGCGACCTGCGGGAATATGGCCATTCCCGGGTCCCTGTCTATCAGGGTGATCTCGATCACATCGTGGGAGTTCTCGATCCCAAAGAGCTGCTGGGAATCGATCCGCAGGTCAGCCTGCGCCAGCTGCAGCCGCTGCTCAAGGCTCCGCTGTTCGTGCCCGATAATACCCGAATCGATCAGCTGCTCGTTCAATTTCGCGAAAAACATGACACCCTCGCGGTGGTCGTGGACGAATTCGGAGCGACCCGTGGCGTGGTCACGCTGGGGAATGTCTTGGATTTGCTCGTGGGGGATCTGCTGGAAGAGAACCGGCTGCGGGCCGAGCAGATGTTTGTAGTCCGCCATCCCGGGGAATGGCTGGTGGATGGCAGTTGTCTCCTCACCGAACTGTTCCAGAGACTGGGGACACCCGAGCTCAAAGGTCGCGCACACCCGCAGGTCAAGACCCTCGGGGGGCTGCTGTTGCACGAACTGGGCCGACTGCCGGAGCTGGGGGAATCGGTCGGCTGGCAGGGCTGGAACTTCGAGGTGCTGGACCTCGACGGCCGCCGGGTCGACCGGGTGTTGGTCAGCCGGTCCCCGCGGGGCTGAGTGCCCTGCCGGGTCGTGCGGGCTGTCGCACCGTTCGCGCGGTCAGGCCATCACACCATTCAACCTGTTACGTCAGGATTTCGGAAATCACCCGCCCGTGGTCGATGTCGAGCCGGCGGCGGCCGGGGACTTCGAGCCGTCGTCCATCCAGCCCCAACAGGTGCAGCACGGTGGCGTGCAGATCGGTCACGTAGTGCCCTTCTCCCAGGGCGTGGTAACCGAGTTCGTCGGTCGCTCCGTGCACGTGTCCCGCCTTGAGTCCCGCCCCCGCCATCCAGATGGTGAACCCGTTGGGGTGATGATCGCGGCCATCTTTTCCCCCGCCCCGCTGTTCCAGCCCCGGGGTCCGGCCGAACTCGGTGCAGAAGACCACCACGGTGTCTTCGAGCAGACCCCGCTGCTTGAGATCGTGGATCAGTCCGGCGACCGGTTTGTCGACCGAGGCGCAAAGGCGGGTGTGATTGTCTTTGAGCTTCTGGTGCGAATCCCACACGCCGTAGGGGGAGGGGAAGACCTGCACGAACCGGACCCCCCGCTCGACCAGGCGCCGGGCAGCCAGCAGCCGTTGCCCGGCGACCTTGGTGGCGTCGTTGTCGAGCCCATACCTCTGCGAGGTGGCGGCGGTCTCCTGGGCGAAGTCGATGGCTTCCGGGACGGCGGCCTGCATGCGGTAGGCGAGTTCATAAGCCCGAATACGGGCTCTCAGCTCGGCGTCTTCGGGGTACTCGACCGCAGCCAGGCCGTTGAGCCGGTTGACGAGGTCGAATTCCCGCTGCTGCTGCTCGGCGGTCTGCTGCGCCTGCCGTTTGCCGAACGGGAGCGGATTGTTCGGATCGAGTGCCAGGGGAACCCCCGCGAACTGCGGTCCGAGGTAGTACGAATCGATCGACTGGCGCGTGTCGGAGCGGGTGGGGCCACCCAGCACCACGAATTGCGGCAGGTTGTCGTTGATCGAAGCCAGGCCGTAAGTCGCCCACGCCCCAATCGAGGGCTGGGGCTCATCGAGGCGGTGTCGGCCGGTATGAATCTGGTTCTCGGCGGCGTGGTCGTTGTCGGTGGTCCACATATTGCGGACAAAGCAGAGGTCGTCGACGCAGGTCGCCAGGTGGGGCCACCAGTCGGTCATTTCGATTCCCGACTGTCCGTGCTTCTTCCAGCCCACCTGCATGGGGTAGATGGTGGGATAGACGTCTCGGACGTTGATTTCCTCGGCCGGCACCGACCGAAACCGGGCGCGGTGCAGGGGGGAATTGAGCGGATTCTCGAAAGGGGTCTTGTCGAACGTTTTGCCGGCGTGCTCGTTGAGAGCGGGATTGGGGTCAAAGGTCTCGACGTGGCTGTAGCCCCCCCACAGGAAGATCCAGATGACCGACTTTGCCCGGGGGGCGGGAAGCGGCTCGGCCGGGGGCGGTTCTTCGGCCACGGCGCGTCGGACACCGTCGCCGGCCAGCACGGCCGAAAGGACCAGGCCGGTGAATCCCATGCCAAAGT
>JBKDUK010000451.1:0-8358 GCA_046339535.1 Planctomycetaceae bacterium
GTTGACATGCGTTTCATCCAGTCGGGAAAGAACTCAATCAGTGATTTGGAGTCGTTTTCGGAAACAGCTGGTCCAGAGGGATTCAGCCGGCGTTGGGGGTCACGGTCACGTTGTCGATGAAGACTTCGGCGTCGCTGGCGTTGCCAAACAGCCCCGGGCTCCCCACGAGGTTGGGGGTTTCATCCGTCGCCACGATCTTCCAGTCGCCCGGTTCCGCCTCGCCCCGCACCCACACCTAGCCACGCAGGGTCACCTAGACATCCTTCGTGTCGGCCAGGAACTTCATCGTGTACCTGGTGTCGGCTTTCCAGGCGAAGGGAATGGTCTTGGCAAACCGCAGGTCCAACTGCGAAGTCCACGACCGGATCTGCAGTTCCTGGTCGGGACCAATCAGGTCCAGCGTGTACCGCTGATTGACCAGCCCCATGCTGGGGAGCTTGTTGTTCCGCTCCTGCCCCTTCAGGTCGGCCTGGATCGTCAGGTTGCTGTAGGTCGGGTGACCCATCCAGCCCTGGCTGCGGGTACCCTTGGGAATCGTGCTGATCTTGCACAACAGGGCATTCCCCTTGATCTCCCGCGGTCCCTTCTCAATGGTCAACTCGATCCCGCCCGGGCCTTCGCCCCAGATCCACTTCGAGAGCACTCCTTCCTTGGTCAACAGGTCCAGACCGGCGTCGAACTGCGCCTTGGCCTCGTCGACGGTGGTCGGTTTTCCCTCGGCATCGAGGCTGAAGTATCGCAGGAAGTCGGTCCACGCCTGACGGGGCCCGGCGTCGGCGAATTTCGCCGTCGGGGCATTGCCATTCGTGAAGGCGGTCACGCAGTAGACATACAGGCGGGCGGCCCGCTCGTTCTGTCCCTTCAGCGCCGTGAAAAAGTCTTCGTCGATCACAATGTGGCGGTAGCCCGCGCCGATCCAGGTCGCCGGCACCTTCCCATCGGTGAAGTCGAACTTCCAGGGGGGCGGAGCAATCGTCCGGATCCGCGCCTTGCTCGTCTGTCCTTCGGCTTTCACAGTCACCGTGGCCACGCTGTGCGGCACATCGCCGGGAGCCACGTAGGTGTCGTTGTTGTCAATCCGGCCAGGTCCCTGCAGCTCGAGCTGCACGGGAACCGTCTTCAGGTAGCGGCCATTGGCGTTGTACACCCGGGCCTGGAATTTCTGCTTCTGGCCCGGCTTCAGCAGCGACTCCACCGGAACCAGCTGCAGTTGGGCCGGGGTCATGTCGGCCGTGCGGGGCGTCTCGGCCGGTTCGGCCGGGCGGGGATCGGCCGACGGCTGCGTGTCTTTGTTCCCCAGGCAGTACAGCGCACCGCTGGTCGCGAAGTAGACCCGGCCATGCGAGATGCTGGCCGACGCCCGAATGTTCTCTCCCTCCAGCCTTTGCTTGTGCAGAATCTTCGGTCCGTCGGCCCCCGGCTCGACGATGTAGAAGATGCCACTCGTTTCACCGATGTAGAGTTTGCCGTCGCCGTAGACCGGGCTGCCGAAGATTTCGCGCCCCAGCCGCAGCTTCTTCCCCACTTCGGCCCCATCGGCCGGATTGAAGGCGAACATCGTGGCCGCATCGTCGACGGCGTAGAGCTTGTCTCCCACCAGAACCGGCGAAGCCCGTCCCACCATCCGGGACATCTGCAGCCATTTCTGCTTCGACTTGGTGACATCCCCCGTGCCGGTCGCATCCACCGCGAACATCGCCCCCATCACGCGGTTGTCGGCGACATTTTCCTCACTGTTACCGGCGTAGACGGTATCCCCCACCACCAGAGGGGTGGTATTCACCCCCCGCAGCGAGACGTCGTAGCTCCACACCACTTTGCCGGTGCGGGGCTGCAGGGCGTAGATCGAACCGTCGCCCGAACCGAAGACAATCAGCTTCTGCCCATTGATGGTCGTCAGCACCGGTGCACTGTAGGTGGTGTCCATGGGACGCAGCCGGGTGCTGGTGATCCAGACCGGCTGACCCCGCCGCTTGTCGAATGCCACGAACCGATGGGCGGGGACGGCATACTCGCCCCAACCGGTCATCACACCGCTGATGATCACCAGGTCTTCGAACACCAGCGGCATGTTGGTCCGGCCGCCGTAGGTGTGAATGATCCCATACTCTTCGCTCATCGAATGCTGCCAGAGAGTCTGGCCGGTGTCACCATCCATGCCCATCAGGACACCGCAGACACCCAGCGAGAAGATGTTGCCCGTTTCAACATCGCCCGCGACGCAAGACCACCCCACCCGTTCGGCGGGGACGTCTGTGAGGAAGACGTTGTACGCGTTCTCCCAGATCTTGTTGCCGGTCGCCGCATCGAGGCAGATCACCTTTTCCCCCTCACGGGTCGAATCGGGATTGTGCCGGGTCAGCAGGTAGACCTTCCCATTCATGATGATGGGGGTCGAGCGGGTGCTGATTTCCGTATTCCGCCAGAGCAGGTTCTCCCCCTCCAGCGACCACGAGGCGGGCAACCCCTTTTCCCGGGAAATACCGTTCATCTCGGGGCCGCGCCAGTGCGGCCAGTCGAGCGGATCGGTCGAGGGTGTGCCGGCACAGACCGCGGTGGCGGCCAGAGCCCAGAGCACAAGGCTACTCGAAGAACGCGAGAGGAAGCGATTCATGCGGTCACTCGGACGGACGCGTGGAGCAGGGGGGGAGCAAATGGCAGGAGCGGAGGAAGCCGACGGCGACTGGTGACAGCGCCTCCCGGACCTTCCTGTCCGCATTCAGAAGGTAGTTTCTGGAACGCAGTCCGACAAGTTCACGCGACTCGCCGCTGTGTCCGTCACGCCGGAGATCCGCGGTCTGTTTCGGGCACCGGCCGCCGGGCACACAACCCCCGGTCACAAGCCCGGCAGACAACCGACGATGGTTTACGCCGCGGACTCTCCCGCGCTCGCGGGCAGCACCTCCTGGTACAACGCCAGGGTCTGGTCGAGCATGCGCTCGACTCCGAATTCACGGGCCACCAGCTCTTTGCCCGCCCCCCCGAGCCGCTGCGCCTCGGCAGGATTTCGCACCAGTCGCAGAAACGCCGCAGTGAGTGCTTCCAGATCCTGGGGCGGGGTCAGCAAGCCGGTCACCTCGTGGTCGATCACATCGTCGATCCCCCCCACGGTGCTGGCCACAATCGGCAGGCCGAGGGCCATCGCTTCGAGCAGCGTCGCGCTCAATCCCTGCCGGACCGCCGGCAGGCAGTACACATCCATCGCCCGCAGTGGGGTCTGAAAGTCGGGAACATACGGGGCGAAAGTCACGTGGGCGGCCAGCTTCAATTCCCGCGCGAGCCGCCGCAGGTTGGTCTCCTCCGGTCCCGCCCCGGCAATCACAAACTCCACTTCCCGATGCACATCGAGCACCCGCCGGGCCGCCCCCAGGAACCAGATCAATCCCTTGTCCGACTCCAGTGGCCCCGCGGCGCCAATCACCGGCACATGCCCGGGGCTGAGGGGAACCGGCCGGCTCGAGTCGCAGCAGGGCTCGACCCCGGGGGGAATCTCCGTCACGAGGCTGGCAGGAACACCAAAATGGGTCGACAGTTCGGCGGCCACCGTGCTGTTGGCGGCAATCACCCGGCGACACCACTGGCGATCAATCGGCAGTCGCGACTGGCTGGGGAGATGATGCACCGTCAGCACATAGGGGACCCGCCAGCGACGGGCCAATTCGTTCGCGAGGCGCAGCATTCGCGGCGTTTGGGCATGCAGCAATTGCGGCCGCAATCCCGGACCGCGCCACCACGCATGCAACTGTCCCGCCAGCGGCAGTTCCGCACACCGCCACTCCTGCACGTTGAGTTCCGTCCGCACAGCCGGTGTCAGTTGCTGTCCATCCGAGGTGACGATGCTGTTGGTCCAGCCCCGATTGCGCAACCCCCGCGCCAGACGCACGGTGTAGGCGCAGATCCCCCGGGCCTCGAACGGAGGAGCCAGCAGCAGGATCTGGGGCGACGAGTCCTCGGCCTCGGTCGACATCAGCGGCGCTTCGCCAGGGCCCGGGGAGGAGCGAGGATCAGACTGGCCACCATCGCCCGCTGCAAAGTCTGGGGCTGTCGCAGTTCCGCCAGCAGGGGATGCTCGGGAACCTTCGCCACCGTCGCGGCCGTCGACACGGGGGTCGCACTCCCCAGATGAGACGCCACCGATTCGGAAATGGTCGGTGCCAGATCCTTCGAGACCATTTGGCCAATCCGTTCGGCCATGTGAGACTGCAGGTGCGACTGCACTCCCCGGCCCAGTTCGGCCGCATGCCCCGCGACCCGCTGCGCCGCCCCGGCGGCCGCCTGCGGCGCCACGGACTTCTTGGGTTGCCTGGCCGACGCCGGTCCCGAACCCTCCCTCCCCTGACCACGGGAGTCTTTCCCTTCCCGGGAGGGCCTGGGGGACTTCTGTTGAGACCGCTTCAGCTTGTCGGATGCGACCGGTCCCTGGGACGCAGTGCTCTGGGGGGCGGAACGCTGGGACGCTGGACGCTGCGGGGCTGGACGCTGTTCGACCGAACGGGGGCGTTCCTCAAACACCACTTCTTCTCGCGTCTCCCGTCCCCGGTCGGCGCCCGCATCTCCCTGCTTCTTGTTGACTTGCTTCAGGAAGTTGGCGATCTCCTCCTCCAGCGATTTGGCCCGTTGAGGCTTCGGCCTGTTCGCCGGGACGGGGGCCGCACCCTCTCCCTTCGCGGCATTCACCAGCTTGATGATCCAGCTGATGACAGCGAAGACGACGAAGATCATCGCCATCACGCCATCCGCATCCGCCAACACCACGCCCAGCAGCGGCAGTTGAGGCATGACAAACTCCCTTGTTCGGAAAAAACCAGCAGGCGCGGAAGGCGAAATCGACCGTGTTGAGTGGTCCGTCGGACGGGAGGACAATCAGGCCGAGCGGTTCGGACTTCCTTCGCCCGCGATGGACGACCGCATCCGCGTGTCGGCCTGCACGTTCGACAGCTCGTAATGGTCGAGCAAACCCAGCCGGCCCGAATTGAGCGACTCGGCGATCGCCCGCGGAATCTCCGCCTCCGCCAGCACCACCTTGGCCCGGTTCTCCTGCACACGGGCCGCCATTTCCTGCTCGCGGGCCACCATCGCCGCCCGCTTCTGTTCGGCCCGAGCCTGGGCGACCCGCGTGTCAGCCTCGGCTTTGTCCGCCTGCAGCCGGGCTCCGATGTTGTCCCCCACATCGATGTCGGCGATGTCGACCGAAACAATCTCGAACGCCGTCTGCTTCTCCAGCCCCAGGTGCAGCACTTCCTGCGAGATCAGTTCCGGGCTCTCGAGCACGATCTTGTACGAGCTCTGCTTGCCAATCGCCTGCACAATCCCCTGACCCACGCGGGCGATCACCGTCTCTTCGGTCGCCCCACCCACGAGCTGCGCCAGATTGGTCCGCCCCGTCACGCGGGCCCGCGCCCGCAATTCGATCCCGTCGCCGCACACTGCGCTCAGGGTCCCCTCGGGAGTGCTGCGGGTGTCGGGGCAGTCGATGACTTTCGGATACACGCTGGTCTGCACGGCGTTCAGAATGTCGCGCCCCGCCAGATCGATGGCGGCGGCGGTCTGCCAGTCGAGGGGAATGTTCGCCCGCTGCGCGGCAATCAGCGCCTGGATGACCCGCGGCACATTCCCCTTCGCCAGGTAGTGTGCCTCGAGTGCCTTGGTGGTGATGTCGGGATCTTCCCGGGTCAGCCCCGCCTCCACCGCCATGTTGTACGGGGCGCCGGTCAGAGAGGTCTGGCGGTCGGTCGCGAAGTTCAGCAGCATCCACGGCTGCTTCGCGAGCCGTTGTTCGGGGGGACTGAAAACCCGTACGCCCAGTGTTTCGGTTCCCCGTGTCACCGTGAAATCGCGGGTGACGTATTCCTCACCCGACAGCGGGCCCGCCATGAACAGCCAGGCGAGGCCCGCGACGCAGGCGGCCGTCGCCATCCGGAACACACTCTTGGACAAATCCCGCCGCTGGAACTGCATCGTCTGGTCCTTCCGTCCGCCATTCCCAACCATGCCACACCACACGTTTCCGGCCGCGGCGGATCACTGCCGCTTGGGACGGGCCTTCTCGAACTCTTCGGCCGAGACCTTCCTCCGCGTCTGGGTCAGCAGAAATGTCCCTTTCTTGTTGCCCACCACAACATCCGGCAAGCCATCCTTGTTCACATCGCCCGCCACCACCTGCACGCCCACTCCCACGTCATCACTCATCAGCCAGGGAACGAAATCGACCGTTTTGTCGGCATGGCGCACCAGTTGGAACCAGTAGGTCACGGCGGCGTCGTTCCGGTCCGGATCCCCGGCCCGGCCGTGCGACCAGAACCGCTTCCCCGTCACGATATCCTTCAGTCCGTCCCCATCCATATCCACCAGGTCGATCGCGTGCAGTTCCGAGAACTTCACGCCGTAGGGGCTGGCCGACGGCTTGTCCCCCACCAGCAGATGCGGGATGAACGTTTCCTGATCTCCCTCCCGCACCTGCTCGTACCAGGCGAGACCATACGCGTGGGCGGCCAGGCTGGTGATCACGTCGTTGAGTCCGTCGCCGTTGACGTCGTAGGCATACATCTGGGCTCCCCCCGAACCGAAGTTGTGCGGGTGGTGGCGCCATTCGGGATCCCCGGCCAGATTCGCCGGCTGTTCCCACCAGCCATCTTTTTCCAGCAGGTCGGTCCGGCCATCGCCGTTCACATCCCCCAGCCCCATCCCATGGGTGAAATTCCCATACCCCTTGCGCGGGCTGATGGCGTGGAAGGTCCAGGGGGCGGTGGGGTCCTGGGGATTGGGAGTGGCATAGCCATACGCCCCTTTGGTGATGCAGACCAGCTCGGGGACCTTGTCTCCCGTCAGGTCGGCAAAGGTGGGGGACTCATTGTCGGTCTGATCGAAGATCACGTGCCGCTTCCAGTGGCCGTCCCCTTTCTGCGGATTCTCAAACCAGCTGGTCTCTTTTCCCGGGAAGCCGATGATCAGAATGTCGTTCCAGCCATCTTTGTTGAAGTCGTAGGTGTAGGCGAAAAAGTTGTTGGAGTAGGTGTTGTTTTTGCCCAGCGTTCCCTCAAACCCGGGCACGGTCACGCTGGTCTGCGGGCCCAGCTTGAGTTGAAAGGTGGTGGTCGCCGGGTAGTACTCGTGCCGTTTGTCAAACTCCGGCCCCTCCCACCACCAGGGCCCCGAGACAAGGTCGTGGTGACCATCATTGTTGAGGTCGCCGAAGGTGGCCCCTTCCGACCAGAACTGGTCGTGGAATTGCCGCCGTTCGAAGGAGATCAGCGTCCGGTCCTCCGCCCGGATCACCGCGGGGAACAGCAGCGCCAGGCTGAGGAACCCCAGGGGCCACACCGGCCAGTGGCCAACGGGAAGATTCAGTGACTGCATAAGGCAACTCGCGGGGAGAAACGGTTCGACGACGGTGGTCTGGGACGGCCCGGGGCCAGCGGCCACTCGGCCCGAGACGCGGGGTGGCGGGAGAGACTCCTCCCCCTGTGCGGGCATCGTATCCCTCGATCCCTGAGGGAGCAATCAGGGGAAGCCGATTGACGGGGTGAATCGCCGGTGGTACTCGTGAAATTGGCTCTTCACCGTGAGTGCGCCGGATCCCCCTGTGCTGCGGGGATTCCCGAAGCACCCGGGGAGAGGTGTCTCCCGACATCCGTGTGTCTCTGAAAGGACTGTCGCCATGCGTCGCTTGTCGTTGCTCACCCGGTCGTGGATGGTCCCTCTGGTCCTGCTGGCGGCGCTGGGGCCGACACGGCAGGCCACCGCTCAGGAAGGTCAGGATGCCGCCGCCCAGCAGGCGGCCAGGGTCCGCCGGCTCCGCGAGCTGCAGGCCGAAGCCCAGAAGATCGAGGCCGAGCTCAATCGGGGGGAACCCCGCCGGCCCGAAATCCCCCCGGCGAATGCCGTGCCCCCCGTCAATCGCCCCCCGGTTGGGGCTCCCTCCAATCCCGAGGCAATCCGCAAGATGATGGAAGAACAGGCGGCCCGCATGCGTGACCAGACCCGACAGCAGCCCGGCGGGGGAGACCCGCAGGCATTCCAGGCCCGGATGATGGAGGAGATGCGCCGCGGGATGATTCCCCCCGGGGGACCTGCCGGCGCTGCCGACCCTCAGGCGATGATGGCCCAGCAGATGGCTGCGATGCTGCGGATGTCCGAGGCGGGGGGGATGCCGGTCGGCGGTCCGGAGCTGACCGATCCCCGCGAGATGGGGCAGCGGATGGTGCTGGCGGGGCTCGAAACCCAACTGCGGGGACTGGCCAACCGCATCCGGGGGACCCAGGATGCCGCCGCCCGCGAAGAGGCGACCAAAGAATTCAAAGATCTGATCACCCAATTGGTTGAGGTCCGCAAGAAACGCCGGGCCAAGCAGATCGAGGA
>JBKDUK010000452.1:0-16891 GCA_046339535.1 Planctomycetaceae bacterium
GCCTTCGCCGACGGCGTTGGCATTCACCGTCCCGTCCGCGACGGACGTCGCCGCCACGAAGAGGGTGAGCGTTCCGAGGGTGGCCCAGGCCGTTCGCACGGCACCGGTGGCCCCCCTCGCCGCAACCGTCGCCGTCGCCCCGGAAGCACCGGCCCCGGAGGCAGCGGCCCGGGTGGTCCCGGAGCGCATCGTCCTCCCCGCGAAGGTCGGCCCGTCAGTGCCCAGGCGGGTGCCGAGTCATCGGGCGGACACGCCGCTCCGGTTGGTGAACCGGGTCACGCCCGGGCCCCCGGCCGTGGTCCGGGACGCCCCCATGGTCGCCCCGGCGGCCGCCCCTATGGCGGTGGCGGCGGCGGTGGCGGAAGTGGGGGAGCCTCACGCGGTCCCTGGCAACCCGGTTCGGGGAGTGCTGGTGGTGAAGGACGCGGACCCCGCCGTCCTCCCCGCAAGGGGGGGCCACGCCGCCCCCGCGGCCGCGGCTAATCGCACCTCGCGCAAGACAAATAGGTGTTCTTGCGAGGAATGAAACGACCAGGACCACCCGGGACTCAATGTCCCGGGTGGTCCTGTTTCATTTCCAGCCGACGGCACGGCAAGTGTCATTCAGCCACGCCGCACCGCCGATTCGCCGCGATCTGGATCCTTCCTGTTCCGGATCCACTTCCCTCCAGAGAGCGCCCAGTCACTCGCGCACATCGGCCCCGAAGACTGCGATATCGGTGACCGGCGAATCGCCCAGCCGATCGTCCGCTATCTCGTCGCCAGCGGCTGCGTCGCCCGCAGGTAGGCGAACAAATCCCGTACCTGCTGATCGGTGTAGTCCTTCAGCAACCCTTCGGGCATCAGCGATTGCGGGCTGGCGGTCAGTTCGTCCAGTTCCTCACGCCGTAGCGAGGTGGTCTGCCCATCGCTCCCCCGCAACACGACCACCCGGGCATCCTGATCGGCAATGAAGCCGTTGAGTGTGCGTCCATCCTTGGTCAGCGCTACGAAATTCTCGAATCCCTCACGAATCTGGGCACTCGGATTGACCACGTTCACCAGCATGGTGTGCAGGTCGTCCCGCTTGTAGGCGGTCAGCTCGGGACCAATCCTGCCCCCCTCTTCAAACAGCACGTGGCACTTGCCGCAGTTCGCCAAAAAGAGCTTGCGGCCGTTGTACGGACTTCCCGTGCCCACCGCCAGAACGTCCTTCAGCCGGTCGACCTGGGCCAGCATCTCGCCGGTCGACGCCCCCTGCACCTCACCAAACCCCTGCTGCGCCAACCGGGCCAGTTCGTCATCCCGCTGGAACAAAATCCGCTGCACCACTTCGATGGGCACAGTCTTGGGCTCGATCTTCCCCTCGGCCACCTGGGTCAGCAGTTGCCGCGCCCACGCCTTCCGGCTCGCCAGCACCTGCAGCGCGGTGGGACGTACGGTTTCGGGCAACGCCTTGAGCCGGGCGGTAATCGCCTCGCCGATGGCTGGGGCTTCGTATCCCTGCAGGACCGCCAACGCGGCGTTCTGCACCTCGGCCTCCCCTGTGGTTTCGAACAGCGTCCGGACCGGGGTGAGCGCTTCAGGGGGATGGATCTCGGCCAAGACCTGCAGCAGTTTCAACCGGTCGGACCTGGCGATTTGGGCATTTCCAATCGCCTGAAGTGCCTCCTGAAGCGCGGCACCGTCTCCCTGACGGACCCTCAGTGCCAGAGAGCCTCCCCCGGCCTTCGCAATGGCGGCAATCAGTTCCTCGGGCAGCCCCACCAACGGCCGCCCTTCAAACGCCTTCTCGAACCCCGCCAGCAACTGCCGCGCCTGTTCGGCATTGGGGGCCAGCGACAGCAACTGGGCACACGCCAACAGGTCCTTACGGGTCCCCGCGGTGGCGTACCGCCGCATGACCCGTTCCAGAATCGTTCCGGTCACCAGTTTCCGGTTCCAGGCCGCCGGTTCACGGAACAAGCCAATCACGCCGTCCCGGTCACTCTCGGCTTTCGCCTCAATCGCCCACCACAAGAGCAGCGGAATGTGAATGTCACCCGCATCGTCATCGCGCTGCAGCAGCGTGCCAATGAGGGGCAGGGCGGTGGTGGCTGGAAGCCGGCGTACCGAACAGGCCAGCTGGCTGCGGCTTTCGGGATGTGTCTCGCGCCCGGCCAGCGCCCGCAGTTCCGCCGCGAACGCGGGCGACACCTGGTTCTGGTCGCACACCAGCCGCACGGTCCATAGCCGTACATACGGATTGGCATGCGACAACAACCGCACCGCCAGGGCGTCATCCAGCCCGTTCAGCTGATACAGCGCCCACAGCAATGAAACCGCCGAATCATCCCCCTCGGCCAGCAATTTCTCTTTCAGCACCGGCAGCGCATCCGCCGGCTGTTTCCAGGCCAGCACCTGCAGGGCGGTCTGCCGGAACCATTTGTTGGCATCCTGCAGCCGGTCGATCAAGTCCGCGGTCGACGCCCGGGTCAGATCGAAGCCCGCCGCGGGGGTCCCGCCCCGCCGCTTCAATCGCCAGACGCGGCCCCGCTCGCGGTCGATCCGTCCCTGGTAGTGGCTGGCGTGATCGATCCGCTGCTCGTACAGGTCGGCGATGTAAATGGCCCCATCGGGACCCACCTGAAGATCCACCGGGCGGAACCACGTGTCGCGCGTCGTGACAGGGTGATCGACATCCTTGGTCTTCAGCGAAGACCGGTCAGGGAAGACATCGGCCCGCACCACATGGCCCTGCAACGGCCCCACGCCAAACAGCTGCCCGTGGTACTGCACCGGCAGAGAAGAGGCCCCCGAGTTGCTGCGGGCCCCCTCATAAATGACGAACTGGTGCGTGAACCGGGGGACATTGTCGTGCGTCATGTGCTCGAAGAAGCCAAACGCATACGGGTTCGACAGCGACCCATGCTTCTCGAATCCCTTGCGGTAGTAGCCCCCCTGCACGTAATGGAAGCCGCGGGTGTTGCCGCCGTTGTGTCCCGAAAACGCCCGGCCATGGTTGTCGAACTCGAGCCCGAACGAATTTCCTCCCCCTTCACCGAAGAACTCGTACTTCTTCGAGACCGGGTGATAGCGCCAGACCCCCTGACCCAGCGAGCGGACCGCCTGCTCAACCGGAGTTCCCGGCGCACGGATCACGCCGGTCACCGTGCTCCCCTGCGCTCCATACAGCCAGCCGTCGGGTCCGAACCGCAGGCTGTTGGCGATCGAGTGCGAGTCTTCCATCCCGAACCCTTCCAGATGCACCACCGGATCGCCATCCGGTTTGTCGTCGTGGTCGCGGTCGGGATAGAACAGCAGGTACGGCGGCTGCAGCACCCAGACCCCGTCCCGGTCGAATGCGAACGAACTCGTCAGGCTCAGTCCTTCGACGAAGACTCCGTGCGTTTCGAACTTTCCGTCACCGTCGTTGTCGGCGTGCCAAGAAATGCGGTCCATGCCGGGAAAGTGATTCGGCGGCGGCGGGGGGACCTTGTCGTAGACCGACCGCAGGAACTTGTCGCGGGCGACCATCTTCAGCCCGGCGGGATCGGGATACTGGATGAACTCACAAACCCACAGCCGGCCCCGGGCATCCCACTTGATGCTCAGCGGCTGCCGGATCTCGGGCTCACTCAGCGCCAGTTCGATTTCCAGATCGGCGGGTACCTGGAACTGTGCGAGAGCCTCGGCGGGATTTTGCGGACCGGCATCATCAATTCGCTTCAACGACTTCGCCACTTCGTCCGCGTCTTCGAGCTTCGTGGCAAGGGCGATTCCCTCGGGAACCCGCGGCTCGTCGAATTGCGCGAAGACCGGGTTGTCTCCCGGACGGAACTGCCAGGCTCCCGCCAGCCGCAGCGCCTGCTGCTTGCCGAACAGCACCGGAGCCGCGACGTTGAACCCCGTCCGCCCCTCCTGGTTGTAGACCCGCAGGGCCACCACATTGGGCCGATCGGTCCGCACGCTGTCGGCCGCGATGAAGAACCGGTCCTTCCCCCCCAGCCCACTGCGAAAGAACGGGGGAAACTCCCCCGCCTGGCCCACCTTCTTCCCGTTGAACCAGACTTCGTGCGCCGCGTCGACCGGTTCGACGAACAGTTCGAGATCCTCTCCCTGCCAGTTCGCGGGAGGCTGCACAAACCCCCGGTACCACGACAGGTTCTCTTCCCCGGCCGGAGGATTCTTCCATACGTCGGGGACCTTCACCGAAGTCCAGTTCGCCTTGTCTTGCCCGGCGGTGGGAGTGGTCAGAAGCCCCGTCACCATCAGCAGCACCGCCCCCAGGGACCAGACCGGTCGGAGACCTGGGAACCGGGCAGTCAGCCCACAGCAGGAACCAGACTCGAACAGGCAGGGTGCGGCCATGGAAGACTCGGCATTCGCGGAAAGGAGGGACCGCGGAAGAGACGCAGCCGATCTTCCGCGGCAACGCGTGGGGTAGGGAGAGTGTTCCGGTCGACGTGACAGCCGGAAGGGACGCTCCCCTCCCGGCATCCAACATCGCAGGTCACTCCGTCGCTAGGTAGTTGAGGTTGTAGTATGCGAACTTGTGCAGCAGGGGGAGCCCTTGTTCCGAACGAACGCCGTCAGCATTCAGCTCGTGGATGTGCCCTTCCTTCAAGCCGGCGATTTTCAGCCGTACGCTCTTGCGATCGGCCGAGACCACGGCCTGCTCGACTTTGGCGGTCGCATGGTCCACCACCGGGCTGCCGTACGCCGCCTGGAAGATGTAGGTGTAGGTCTCGAGATCGTAGCTCGCGGGATCGCCCGCCTTCTGCGTGTCGACCGGCTGCGTGAAGGTCAGCTCAAAACCGTCGGGTTTGGCCCGCATCGTCTGAATCTCAAACGGCACCTTGCCGGTCCAGTCAAGCCGTTCCACCGCGAACGGCTTGTTCCCCCGCGAGCCCCAGCCGCGATTGGTGCCGCCGACAAACAGGCTGCCGTTGGCGGTCAGTTCCAGCCCCAGCGAGCCCGAGCCAAACCCCTCACGGAACGGAAAGCAGGCCCCCTGGTAGTGTCCCTGGACCTTTTCGATGTCGCACCGCATGACGGTGCTGAAGGTCTGGTCGGCGACGAACAACTGACCTGCGAACGGTCCAAATTTCCCTTCCGAAGCGTCAACCGCGATCCCCGCGGCCGATTGCCCCATCTTGCCATAGGGAAACAGCACCGCCGGGGGCTCGTACTGCGGAATCTTCTTCGCTTCCACAATAAACCGGCTGCCGCTTTCGGGTTCACGGGGAGCCTTGCCAAGAAACGGCTCGGCCAGGCTGTACCACTTGAAGCCCCCCGGGTGACCGACGAACTTGCCCGGAATGAGGTGCTTCAAACCGCACGTCCCGTTCCAGGGCCCTTGATTGTCGGTGTAGAACATGTCTCCCGCGAGATTCGCGCCAATTCCCCCCGGCGAGCGAATGCCGCTGGTGGTGGGAATCAGCTTCCCTTCGGGGGTGATCCGCACGCACCAGCCGCGGTACTTCACATCGCTCGAGAACGATCCGGTCAGGCAGAGCACGACCCACAGGTTCCCCTCGGCATCGAACTTCGAGCCGAAGGCGTACTCGTGGTAATCGCCCGAGATCTCCCACTCGTCGTTCACCACTTCAAACACGTCAGCCACGCCGTCGCCGTCACTGTCTTTGATTCGGGACACGTCACTGCGCTGCACGAGGTACAGCCAGCCATCCCGCTCCGCCAGGCTCAACACCTCATGCAGGCCATGGGCGAACCGCTTGAACTGGGCTGCCTTCACTTCGCCGGCGAAGGGGTTCGAGACCATCCAGATCTCGCCGCGGCGCGAGGCGACCGCCAGTTGGCCATTCGGCATCAACTGAAAGGCCGACGCCTCCAGCACCACATCCTTGGGAACCTCGAAGGTGGTGATCTTGTAATAGTCGGCTTCGACCGGGGGCTTGTCCTCCGCCCGAACCAGGGAGGGAACCAGACCACACACAATTGCCGCCAGACAGACAACACGCCAGAGCGTCATGAAAACCTCCATTGGGAGGGATGAAACAGCAACAGAACAGACGAAGTTCAAGCCGGGGCCAGGGTCAGGATTACCAGTCAATCTCCTGGACCACGGTCGCCTGACCCTGGTTGAACGTCACCGGCAGCAGCAGTTCCTGCTGTCCGTTGACTTCCCGCAGCACCGGGCTTCCCCCGGGCAGCCGGATCTTGAACAACCCGTTGACGAGGTACTCTCCATTGGCCTGGGCTTCGATCTTGCCGACCGCCCCGCGGAAGTACAGTCCGGGAACCGCCTCGGTTCCCTTGATGGTCAGAGTTCGCCGGAACCAGGCATCCGACTTGTGGGGGACCGGCACCGGGAAGTCTTCCACCGTCAGTTGGTTCGAGACATACCGGAATCGCGGCCGTCCCGCCGGATCGAGATCGTACCCCTTGAACCGCCAACCCAGCTCACGCGGAGCCTTCGTCGGCCAGGGGGCCTGATCGTTTTCCAGCACTGCCAACGGCACCTGGTCTTCAAGCCGGATGAGGTGATCCCCCAGCGGTCCCTGGAAGCCCGGACCACGTCCTTCCCAATGCTTCCCGGCATCGAGGAACCGGCCGTGCCAGGCGAGCGTCAGCGACAACTTGTTGGCGTCCCAGGCGAGGTTGGCCCGTTCGGGATACCCCACGGCAATCCCGCGGGCCGAGAGCCCCTCGATGAAGTTCCGGTAGATCACCGGCCGGGCATCGGGACGCAGTTCAATCACGTTCCCCACCAATCCCTCAGGGATTCCCGCCTTGTCGGCATCTTTCAGCCAGCTCCAGAGCGCGGCCAGTTGTTTCGACGGGTCTCCCTCGTACACATCGCGCACCGTGGCCTTCCCCTCGGGGAACGCCGTGGGCATGCGGGTCCCGGGGCGATACCGCGGCGGATCGACCATGTAGCGGTGGAACCAGTCTTCCCGCACCCGGCGGGTCATCGTCTGCAGGTCGAGCCCCCGGATGCCCGGGGTCTGGTGCCCGCCAAACGTATGGCACTTGATGCACCCCAGCGCCTTGTCTCCCGCCAGAAACCGCCCCTGTGCCTTCGAGCGGATCTCCGACTCGGGCAGCGGCACCTCGGGGCTCGCGGGAGCCCGGTCCGCCTTCACAAATGCCGCGGCCAGTTGCGAGACCTCGGGAGCCCCAAACTTCGGCATCCGGGTCAGCATGTAGGGACGATCTTTGGCTCCGTCATTCAGCACATGCTGCAGCCATTCGTCCCGCAGTTTGTCTCCCACGCCATCGAGGGGAGGAGGAACTCGCCCTTCATCTCCCATTTCCGGGATGGTGGTCAGGAACAACGGATTGTGGGGCCGGTCGGGGCCACCCGTTCCTCCGCGGGCATGACAGGTGTAGCAATTGAACGACTCCATGGTCCGTTCGATCTGACTGCGGCTGTCGGCGACGGCCGCGCCGCTCGCCACAGCAGTCGCCAGGGCTGCCCGTTGTGACGCGTTGAGGTCATAGGCCGGTACAGGCGGACGAGCCGCCGCGGGAGCCGCCGCGGCGAGACAGCCCCGATTGGCTGCCAGGTTTGCGAGGGGCTTCGCCTGCAGCTTCGGCTCCAGTCGCTTGCCGTCGAGTGTCAGGGTATGGCAATTGGCACAGCCCAGGTTCACGAACAAGCCCTTTCCCTGTTCGACCAGGGCGGCATCGACGCGGAATTGCTTCGCTTCTTCCTCGGGAGAGGCGGGGCGGGGACCTTGCTCCGTCAGAAAGGTTCGGCCATTCGCATCCTGCCGGGCGAGGCCGGGGCCTTCCATTTCCAACGACAGCGTCGCCTCTCCCCCCACCTGGGCGTAGTCGACCCGCACCGCGTGCATTCCCGGCTCGAGTTTGACCTTGCCGCTGTTCACCGTGTGGGGATGAACGCCATCCGAGTCGGCCACCTTCTTGCCGTCGATGAACAGCTTGCTGCCGTCGTCGGAGCCGAGATGGAAGGTGTACTCGCCCCCCTTGTCAATCTTCACGTAACCCTCGAACCGCATCCCGAAGTTGCTCCCCCGACCCGCGACGCCGAGGTTGAACCCGGCACTCTCCCCTTCCTTGACCGGCTTGAGTTTGTCGTAGTCGGGAACGTTGTCCCAGCTGCCGTGATAGACCTTGAACTTCCAGTTGGGATTGCGGGGCTTCACCTCAACCGGGCCCACCAGGTAATTCGCCAGGTCGAGCGCCTCTTGAGGATTCGACACCAAACGGGGCATGCGGCCCGAGGGACGGGCGGCATGCGGATTCTCGAGGAAGGTCGCCAGGCTGGAGATACTGTACTTGGCCGTCAGGTCTCCCAGTGGAATCGACGACTGAGTCGGGACCGAGGCCCCTTCCCGAGGGGCATGACAGGCGACGCAGCCAATCTGGTGGAAGAGGGTCTTGCCGCGACCGATCGCCTGCGGGTCGGACGATTTCTCGGCCAGGGTCCCGGTCGATGCCAGCAGGTGGGTCAAGGCCTTGGCGGCCGGGGCCCGCTCGGCCTCGGGCAAACCGCGCAGCAGATCGGGCATGGCCGTCCCGGGCTTCACACCGTGCGGGTCAGCCAGGTAGGCCTGCATCCATTCGGGCCGGGTCCGCTCGCCAATCTGGTCCAGCACTGGACCAGGGCGACGGATCAGCGAATTCGCCAGCGCTTCGGGAGCGGCATGGCAGGCTGTGCAATTGAGTTCCGTCAGCAACAGGCGTCCCCCGGCGACATTCTCGCCCTGGGCCGCAGCGTGAAACCGTTCGAAGGTCGGGACCACCGGACGGCGGGCCTCCTTCTGGGCATCGCGCGGCAGGACCCAGATGTTGCGGTATCGCACCGGGTTGCCATGGTCCTGCAGGTAGATCGGTCCCGCCTCGGCTGACTCCTGGTTGGGGGCGGCGGTGGTGATGCGGGGCAGTTCGACATCCTCATGAATCAGCACGCCGTTGTGGCGGACCGTCACGCGGGCATTCGCGATCTTCTTCCCCTCCTTGTCGAACCGGGCGGCGGTGAAGATGGCGTCATAGGTCTGCCAGACCAGCGGGGGCAGGCACATGTTGACGTCGGGATCCTTGATCGAATAGATCCCGCCGCATTCGTTGTCTTTCCCCTCCAGCCCGAACGAGTCGAGCATCTGGGTCTCGTAGCGTCCCTGGTAATAAAGCCCGCTGTTTCCCCGTCCCTGCCCGCGGGCGAAGGGCATGTAGGGGGTGCGGAACTCGATGTGAATCGAGAAGTCCTGGAAGGTGTCGAGACTGGTGACTCCCTGTTCCAGCAGCTTGTCGGCCGAGAGGCGGGCTCCGTCGCGCCAGTGCTTCTTCAAGCTCTCGGGGGTGCCGTCAAACAGCACGACGGCTCCTTCCGGGGGCTTGGCTCCCAGGGTGGGGCTCTTCCGTTCGGTCTTCTTGAGCTGCAGGTCGGCGATGGTTTTCTTCAGCTCTTCGCGATCTTCTTCGGAGCTCTGCTTGAGCGCGCCGTTCCAGCCCGCTCCGGGAAGTCCGCCCCGGTAGGTCACGACCTGGAATTTTCCCTGCCCCAGAGCCACCACCTGCACGCCCACTTCGGGGCCGACATATTCCCCCTGCAGGGCGAAGTCGGGATCGGCGGCGGCCGCTTCGGGCGTGGAGTACCCCTTCTGGGGATCGTCGGCACCCTGGAGTGCCGGGGTTGCCAGCGCCAGCAGGACGATCAGAAACAGCGTGCGGTGCAACATGCGTCTCGCTCGGAAAAATGCCGAACCCGCATTCTCAACACAGGTTCGCAAGGAGTCTTCGGGATCGCTGTCAATGGCCGGGGCCCGTTGAACACGGGCCCCGGCGGCGCGATCGACTACAGGTAGTCGTTGATGATGTTCTCCAGCAGTTCCTGGCGGCCGCTGGCGTTCGGCTCGGGATTTCCCTTCTCGAGCATGTAGGTCTCGAGATCGGTGAAGTGCACGCTGCCCAGTTCGATCTTCCGGCCGTTGCCGTCGTCGTAGCTGGCGTAGCGCTTCTGGATCACTTCGTCGAGCACCTTGTCGCGGCGGATCGCCGCGGCGACTTTCGCCCCGCGGGCGAACGCGTCCATCCCGCCAATATGGGCGTAGAACAGATCGACCGGCTCAAAGCTTTCCCGCCGCACCTTGGCGTCAAAGTTGATCCCCCCGGGAGCCAGGCCCCCCTGCTTCAGGATCACCAGCATGCACTGCGTGGTCAGGTAGATGTCGGTCGGGAACTGGTCGGTATCCCAGCCCAGCAGCAGGTCGCCCGTGTTGGCGTCGATGCTGCCCAGCACCCCCTGCATGCGCGAGTACTCGAGCTCGTGCATCATCGTGTGTCCCGCCAGCGTGGCGTGGTTGGTTTCGATGTTCAGCTTCACGCGGTCGAGCAGCCCGTACGCCCGCAAGAAGTTGAGGCAGGCCGCGGCGTCGAAGTCGTACTGGTGCTTCGTCGGCTCCTTGGGCTTCGGCTCGAACAGAAACTGCCCCTTGAACCCGATCGTCCGGGCGTGGTTCGAGGCCATGTGCATGAACCTCGCCAGGTGGTCGAGTTCGCGCTGCATGTTGGTGTTGTAGAGGTTCATGTACCCCTCGCGGCCACCCCAGAAGACGTAGTTCTCGCCCCCCAGTTCGTAGGTGACCTCGATCGCCTTCTTCACCTGGGCCGCGGCATAGGCGAAGACATCGGCATTGCAGCTGGTCGCCGCCCCATGCATGTAGCGGGGATGCGAGAAGAGGTTGGCGGTTCCCCACAACAGCTTGACCCCGGTCCGCTGCTGCGCCTCTTTGAGGGCCTTCGCCACCACATCGAGGTTGTGGTTCGACTCGCGCAGCGTGGCTCCCTCGGGAGCCACGTCGCGGTCGTGGAAGCAGTAGTAGGGAGCCCCCAGCTTCGAGATGAATTCGAACGCCGCGTCGACCCGGCGGACGGCGTTGTCCAGCGACTCGGTGCCGTCATCCCAGGGCCGGATCATCGTCCCCGAACCAAACGGATCGCTGCCGGTCCCCCGGAAGGTGTGCCAGTAGCACACGCTGTACCGCAGCAGGTCCCGCATCGTCTTTCCCTCGACCACTTCGTCGGGGTTGTAGTGCTTGAACGCCAGCGGGTTCTTGCTCTTGGGACCCTCGTATTCGATCCGCGAAATTCCGGGAAAGTGCTCTGCCATGGTGCCTTGGGAACGGAACGGAGAAACAACTCGGAGAAACAGAACCGGGGAGTGGGCGCACCCTCCTGCCAGCCACCCGGCACGACGGTCCGCCTCCGCATGTCGGGGAGTGTATCGAACCCCCCCCAGACTAGGGAATGAATCCGCTTCCCTCCGATTCCCTCCCCGGTGGGGCAATTGACAATCCCACCCCGATGGTCCGTTCCCTCGGCCCGAGTCGCGACACCAGGCCTTTGCGACAGCTTGAGGCCTGCGGGGGGTCAGCCCTCGGCATCGAGGACGTCGGCGGCAGGTCGTCAGGGGGCTTGCTCCCGCGCCTCAGCCAGGGCCAGGGCCAGCCCCGCGCGGTCCGAGAGTCCCAGCGTTTGATGTCCCAGGGAACGGGCTCCGGGATCACCAAACAGGGCGGCGATCCATGTCCCCTGATCGCGCGCCGACCGGTGGGGGGCCAGAACCGCTCGGGTGTACGCCAAATCGTCGGGGTCGAGCACCGGTCCCGTGCAGCCGGCACGCTGCAAAACCCATCCCTCTTGAATGAGCAATTCGTCCAGAGTCTCCGCCGCACCGCGTCTCCGCTGCCACGCGAGACGCCACAGCAGGCACCGCAGGGTGTCACGCACGGTCTGCAGGCTGGCGGGCTCGCTCGACCACAGCAGCCCCACCCCCCACCGGCTGACACTGGGGCGGGCCGCGCCTCCCGCCCGGACCTGCAGTTCGGTGGAATACCGGTTGGTCCAACCCCCGCGCAGGTCGTCGGACATCACCAGCCCGACTTCGATCGTGAGGTCGATCTCCGCCAATTCGGGAACCAGTTCCTCGACCACCTCCCTTCCGTAACGGTCGGCTTCCAACGCGAGGTACTGGTCGAGCAGTGCCGGGACGTGGTCGTGGGCCATCGGGTTCATCGCGACCAGCGGCAATTCGAGCCCGGTGCCGTCGGGCTTGATCATGGTCTGGAGGTATTCCCGAAAGCGGTCGTAGTTCCGCGGCAGGCGGTACAGCTCGCGCTGGGTCGTCAACAGGTCCAGCCAGGTGACATGCATGGTGGCTTGGGGAGAGAGTGCGCCCCTCGGGACGAATTCGCGCGGGGAGTCGGCACTCTACCGCACTGCTGTGGCGGAGACGAAGGCGACGTGTCGGAATGGGAAAACCAACCCACACTGCTCAGCCGGAGCCCGTTGGTCTCTGTTGGCGGCAATGCTCGGCCAGGTCCTTGGCAATCAGCGGTACTCGGATTCCGTACAGGTCAGTCGGAACCGGTTCATATCGGAATGTGTGCATGTGGCTATGTGTTTTTGTGTAGACAACATGAATTCATATGTATACTTTTGTGATCATGTCACACCCATTTGACGCGATCCTCAAGCATTTGCCACAGGATTACCCGCAGGACTGGGCCCGGTTTGCGGGGGTCAGTGCTCCTGTTTCGGTGATCGATGCCGATGTCTCGACGGTGACGGCGGCTGCCGACAAAGTATTGTGGGTTGAGGAACCGCATCCCTGGATTCTGCATCTGGAATTCCAGGCCAGTCATGACCCGACGCTCGCCTCCCGAGTCCTGCACTACAATGTGCTGTTGGGAGTTCGTCACAAGGTTCCGGTGCGGAGCCTGGTGATTCTGCTGCGACCCGAGGCGGATGGGCGCGAGCTGAACGGGCGGGTCGACTGGAGTTGGCCCAGTGGTCAGACGTATCTGACATTTGAGTACGTGCCGATGCGCTTATGGCAATTACCGCCAGAAGCTGTGTTCGGGGGAGGGCTGGGAACACTGCCGTTGGTTCCGCTGACCAAGGTCTCCCGTCCCGAGTTGCCGGGGCTGATTCAGCAAATGGTCGAGCGGATCGATCGTGAGGCAGACCCGCCTGCCGCCAGCTCACTCTGGACTGCCACCTTTGTTCTGATGGGCTTAGAATACGAGAAAGAGTTCACACAGCACCTGCTGCGAGGAGTTCGTGCCATGAGAGAGTCGGTCACCTATCAGGCGATCCTTGAGGAAGGACGGCAGGAGGGGCGTCAAGAAGGACGGCAAGAAGGGCGTCAAGAGGGGCGTCAAGAGGGACGCGCGCAGGGGCGTGCCGATGAGGCCCAGCGCATTCTTTTAAGACAGGGAGCGATTCTGTTTGGCAAACCCACGGCCAAGGTCCGGCGGGTCTTGGCACAGGTCACCGATCTGGACGTGTTGGAGGCTTTGCTGCTGCGAGTCGTCAAGGTCAGCAGTTGGGCCGAACTGCTGGAAGATCGACGGTAATTGCCGCCATTCGTCTTTCGATCTTGATGACGTGAGCTGAGGTGCCGGTTCCTGTTCGGCCATCAGGGTGGTCGAGCCCGGGCGTGATCACCAGCGGCCAGGGTGGCGCTGGCCAGAGTGGTCCACAGGGGCTGGACTTCCAGAGCCCTGTGGACCGGTTATGACCAGGGTTCGTGGGGGACATCGTGTCCGATGTCCCCCACGATGTCGTGCGTTGTGGTCAGGCTACGTTACTTGGGGGACTTCCGCCGAATCACGACGCACGCGGCGACGAGCCCGATTCCACCCAGCACGAAGGTCGAAGGTTCGGGAACCGCCAGGACGGTGACCGACTTGGCGTCATTCCCCGTATTGCCATCCAGGTACCATTTCCAGTTCGTGTGCCCCGTCATTCCCAGCGCCGCGAAGCTGAGGTTGGCGTATTTGGCCTTTCCTTTGACGGAATCGTTGGAGACGTAATCAAAGGGAACAAACAGGGCCCACGCGATGGCGGAATTGGCCTGGAAAATCACTGTGTCTCCCTGCGCCGATCCGGTGACCGGGTAATGGATACCGCTCCCCAGCGGTGGAAAGACCTGGGAGACCGATGCGCCGCCAGTCACAGCGACAGGGTTGCCATCAATCCGCCGCATATTCGTGTTGCCGACAGCAATGTTCCGGCCGCGAATGTAGACATTCGGCGCGGTGATCCCCTGCAGACTCCAACCCGTGGTGTCAATGCTGCCACTGACCGAAATACTCACGTCGGGACCAACTTCCGCCACTTCGAACACAATTCCCGCCTGCGCGAGACTGGCTGACATGGTCAACGTGACCAATGACAGCATCGCCCCCCAGAGGTGGCGTCCCCCTCGGACACCCGCATTCCCCAGACAGTTCATCAAAAACATCATCCACTCCCAAGAAAATGAGTCAGCCAGTACCGTGAAATCCTTCCTGATCTCGACGTACTGGTTCGGTATTGGAACCTCCGTTCCGAACGACCAACAGTACCAGTGATCAAAGCGCGGTCAATCCGGTTATTTTGCCATTCCCCTCAACGACGGGATGATTTTCTTCCAGCGTCGCGGGAGCAGTCCGTGAAATTGACGGAGATGGAAATAGTCTTGCATTGGCAGGATTGTTTCAGGAAAAGAAGTTACGTTCCGTCAGGTTTTTGATGAACTGTGGCGACAGATGAGCAGTCAAACACGGACGACGCGACCTGTTGCATGCCGCCTAATCCGGTTGAACGGTCATCTCGATAATAAAGGAACAATCCATTAAATCGGCGAATTTTTTGCGGATTCCCGGAAGCGATCGCAGGAAGTCGATCAGCCCTTCGGTCGGATGGTTCAGTTCCACCTGTGTCCATGGGCAGCGGGAGGTGTTTTCTGTGGCCGTCCCCACTTTCTGGCGGCCCGGTAGCGGCCTTGTCGTGCCAACTGTCATCGGTCGTTCGGCAAGCCGAGACTTCAAAGAGCCTGTGCAGGAACCCCCGCCGGGCGTTCCGGAGGCGGGGGAAAGACCCGGGTGCAGACGGAGGCAGTGGTGCTCGTACAGTCGAGACAGATTCGATGGAACTTGGCACACATTCCCCTTCCGATCTGCAGACGCCCCTCGACGAAGTCCGCGCCTCGACCACTTCGCCCATTCGGACGCCCCCGGAGCGGTTTGAGCCAACCGGGAGTCGACGCTCAAGCACAAGGAGCACGTCGCCCGCTGTCGATTCGGTTTTTCTACCGGTTCATCGCTGAGGAACCCCCCCGCCCCACAGCACGACCAGCCCCAGCGTCAGTCGAGGGAAGTCAGGAAGTTTGGCCCTTTCGCTCTTTCGTTGTCGAGTCCGGGAGGTTCCTGCGACCCCACCGGCCACTCTGGCCCCCGCGATCCTTGGGCCTCCTGCCCCCAATGATGGCCCGGCATCACGCATTTCGACCGGAAAAACCGCCGTCAAATTGGTCTCCCGGGATTGGGGGGGGATTGCTACGATCCCGCCGCGCGGCCAGTGGCTGGCCCGTGCCGGAGGAGACCTCATCTTCGGATTTCGTCTGCAGGGGTTCGAGAAGGAACTCGATCGATGTCGACTTGGGTTGTGTCGCGCAGGGAGTGTTTGGCGGGTCTGTTCAGCGGAATGCTGGCCTGGGGGGGCACCGGGCTGGGGAGCGCTCTGGCCGATCCCCCCGCTGGTGAAGGAGCCCCTTCAACGGCTGCCGCACCCCAGAAATACCGGTTGGCTTACCGGTTTGTCCCCGGCGAGCGCGTGACCTACTCGATCCAGCATGACAGCCGCATTGCCAGCACGGCCAACTCGCGGCAGGAAGTCGCCCTGAACAACACCCGCACTGTCCGGTCGTACCGGGTGCTGGAGGTCGCCATCACGGGGGAGGCGAAACTCGAACTGCAGATTGATTCGGTCTGGATGAGTTCGCAGTTTGAAGATGCCGATGGCGAGAAGTCTCCCGCGGTGGTCTTCGACAGCACCCAGCCCGCCGGCGAAAATCCCCCGCCGCAGTTCTCGGTGGTGCGGGAAAACGTGGGCCGGCCGCAGTCGATCGTGACGATGGATCCCCAGGGACGGATGCTCACCGCCCGACGGTTGAACGTCCGCGAAGGGGAGCAGGCCGAGGCCGACCCCCGTCAGCGGATGGAGTCGTTCCTGCTGACCCTGCCTGCCGAAGAGGTGGCGGTGGGGGGCTCGTGGCGCGACCCGATGGATGTGCCGGTGCGGACCGAGGGAAAGCTCATGACCAAGGTTCGCCTGCAGACCACCTACACTCTCGAGAAGGTTGAGGGTTCGGAAGCCACGGTCTCGTACAAAACGGTGGTGCTGACTCCGCTGGAGGATCCCCGGGTGATCGCCCAGCTGATGCAGCGGGAGATGACCGGGCGGTTTGTGTTTGATCTCGAAGGGGGCCGGGTGGTGTCGCGGGAAGCCAAGCTCGACCGCAGCGTGGTCGGGGCGTTTGGCGCGCAGTCGAACCTGAAGGCGACGGCGGAATACAGCGAAAAGCTCGTCCCCGTGACGACCGCCGCGCGGGAGACAACGTCAGCGGTCGAGTGACACGTCCCAAGCGAACCCCGGTGCCAGGCGAAATGTGATCTGGACGGTGCGCCCCATGACCGGCCTGCGGGGGGTGAGAATTCTTTCCGCAGGGCTGGACGATGCCGGCGGATTGCGACGATGATACCGCCATGCATCGACGACATGCCGGGCTCGATCTGTCGATCGGGCGGTCGTGCAGAGCCTGATCTCCCCCTTGATCGTCTTGTCGCCAGAACCCCCGCCGCATGAAACGGATCGAGCTCTCCAAGCCCTTCACTGAATTGCTCGCGAGTGCCCGGCGGATTGCCTCCGAGGTGGAGGCCGAGACGATTGTGCTGCTGGCCGAGAGGCTGTACGACTTTGCGGAAATTCGCGATCGGCTGCACCCGGCCCGGCTGGTGGTGGCGACCGACCGGCAGGAGATGTTCCGCACGGTGCTCGATGACGACGTCGATCTCGTGCCGTTGATGCAGGAGCCCGAGACCCGCCGGCAGCAGTTGAGCCAGGCGCTGCTCGAGGCGATTGCCGATGAACTGCTGCAAAGCGGCGACAAGGTGGT
>JBKDUK010000453.1:0-4267 GCA_046339535.1 Planctomycetaceae bacterium
AGCTTCTCGGGAATGAACGTGCGGGCGGTGGTCGTGGCACTGTGAGTCGTCTCCAACGCTTCCCGCCGCATCGAAGACGGATTGATGTCCGTGATCCACGCGAAGAAGCCCGTGCCAAACGTAATCGCTGCGGAATGGCCCTGCATTGGGGCTGCTGTTACAGGCATGTCTCAGTTCCTGTCAGGTTGTGGGGATGTCGTCTGATGGCTGGTGTTTCGCCAGCCGTTCCATGAGCTTGAGGCGGACTCTCTGCTTGACTTGCTCCTTGGTCTGCTGCATTGACTCGCGAAGCATCCCGTGGCCCTTAACCTGCTTGCCGTTGCGATGCTTGAATGCCTTCTCGACAAGATGCAGATAGCGGGACGGCTTGCGGACCTTCTTGGATTTGACGACGAGTGGCACACCAGCCCGCTTCGCCTCACCCTTCTTGCGGAAGTAGCTCTTCATGGCTGGGCCGAAGATTTTCCGGCTGGCCCCGACGAGCGAATACAACTTGCGACTCGTGTGCTTGCTATCCTTGGTTTGCAGGGCCTTCTGCAGCCATCCGGTGTAGATTGGCGTCTTCTGTTTGGCGACCTTCTTGATCTCAGTCGCGGCTGCATGCAGGGCGGACCGCATCGCTAGCCGTAACGTCCGGCTACTGATGTCACGGAGCCTGCGTGTTATCTCGGTGTCGATGTCCACCGAGACGTTCAACTCGTTCGGATGCGGCTTCCGTTCGTACTTCATCATGTCACCGAGTGCATGATGCGATAGATCCCGGACACCTTGACCGAGATCAGATCCAACTCGTCGTGAGACAGATCCTCGAACATTCCCGCGTCACTCGACGCCATCATCCCGAGGGACACGGACAACTTCCGCGACAGACCGTCGGCGATGTCCTGCCCGTAGTTGATCATCAGCTTTTGCTGCTCCAGAAGGCTGCCCTGCTCGATCCGACGCACCAACTCCACCGCCACGTCGATCTGGTATTCGTCGAACTGGGCAGGCATCCCGCTGCGGTTTCTCGATGTCGCCTGCGGGTAGACGATGGCCGAGATTCCGTCCTCGAACGACTCCCTCAGCATGGTCGGGCGGTAGGTCTCGATCACCCGCAATGCCGGGAGGGCCACGTCCCCTGAGTCGACCAGTTCACGCAAGGCAGCACAGACACCCTCGACCGCTTGCACAATCGGGGATGGCATCACCGCACCTGCTTCGTGAAGATCCGCAACACACCCCCACCGGACCCGCTGTCCCGATAAGGCTTCTCTCCGCTCGCATCCGAGGCAACACGATCGACCTTGCTTCCGTGCGTGATCGTATCGCCTTGCTCCGGCACAATCTGCCTGCCGTTCAAGACCAAGTCAGTCGCCGTCACCAGCCAATCCTTTGTGCTGTAGCCGACGATGATCCCCTGGTCGAGCTGTGCAATCGCAGAATCCCCAGCAGTCGCCTGAATCGTGACCGAGGAGGAACCGCGTTGGTACACGACGGTCTGGCTGACAGACGCCTTGTGGACGCCTGCCAGCCACGACTCAGCCGACAGAAGAAGGTCGCTCATTAATTGCGGTGCAGGATTTCCCAGTTGCACACATCGAGACGGCAACTGTTGCTAGCGCTCGTGGTCGACCATTGACCGCTGATGGCCAGCGTAATCGCCGCCGTGGTATCCACGGTCGTGGACGCCAGCTTGGCAGGCTTGGAGGTCACAGTGCCTTCAACGCCAATCGCTGCCACACCGCAGGCCACCGCAGTGCCCGATGCACCAGTGGTCCGCACAACGATGTCAGCTTCCAGGTAGAAGATGTCGTTGTTGACGACATCCACGGCACCGGTGCTGACAACGGTCGTGGTTCCCAGCTTGATCTTCGCGGTCAGGGTGTCCGTCGAGTTCGTCGCAGTGGCAATACCCTGCGCCTTTACGCGAATGACATCACCTTCCCGCAGGCCATTGGCCGGGATGGTCAGGGTCGAATTGTCAAAGTTCGTTTCGGTGGAACTGGCCGTCAGAGCCGTCGATGCAGCCACCGCCACACCGGCCATTTGAGTGCTCCCGTCAGTCTCGTTGATGGCAACATCAACGGTCGTGTCCGCGAGAGCAGCCGCCACCACCACTTTGCCAGCCGGAACGCCAACCGACGCAGCGGTCGACACCCGGTCGTTCGCCACGTCGTAGTAGACGATCTGACCAACCGTCATCGCATTTCCGGCCGAGGTGGCCTTGGTGAATCGGAACACGCCATCGATGGTCAGACTGCCCAACGCATTCGCAGCGATGTCGGTCTTGACCACCCCGAGCAGTCCGTTCTGGACCACCACATCCCCAGCCGTCTTGGCAGTGGTCGGGGTGTAGTCAATCGCACACCCTTCCTGCCTGTACGTAGCACCCATCGTAGAATCTCCTTGTGGATCAGGTTGGAATCAGGAACTTAGGCAGCGCCCTTCGACTTCACACCGGCAACGTATTCCGCCTTGTCCACGCCGAAATCGTGGTAGCCACGGAACTGGATGCCGAGGGTGTTGAAGTCCGCATCCGCCGATTCCACGACGGGAGACTGCTGACCATTGAGGAACGACACCACCATCGCCGCGTAGACCGAGGTGGCCCGGAACAGATACCACGCCGTCGCCGAGTTGCCGGTGAATCCCGACTCCGACAGTTGCGGCACAATCACGGGGCGGTACTTGTTGACGTAGATGTTGGCGTTCGGGGTCGGGCTCGAACCACCAGTCAGGTTGCTCGACGTGTAGAGCTGTTGAGCAATCGCTTCCAGCTCAGGGGGAACCAGCAGAATGACCGGCTCACCACCAATCCGCTTGGCACCGTCCGCCTCGGCCGACTTCATCGTGCGGAACGCCTTGATCCCCAATCCGAGACCGACACCGTCGAGCCCCAGATTGGTGGTCGCACCACTGATGTAGTTGCCACGCCCAGACGTGAAGAACGCCGAGTTGTCGAGGAACGTCGACCAGAAGATGTCTCTCATCTTCATGGCAGCGCCAGCACCCAGCCGAGTGCGCAGATCGTCGAACGCCCCGAGGTCATCTTTGATGATGTCCTCTCGGGTCAGGGACAACATCTTGGCGTAGGTCTTGGCCTGCCGCTCGTAGCTCTCCTGCGACACGGTGCCGTGCTTGATCTCGCCACCAGGCCCAAGCGGCTCGTACTCCATGTTGTCGAGCAGGCGATAGGTGGTGACCTTCTTAAAATCACGCACCGTCTTGATCGTGCTGATCTCACGCCACGTGTTGTCCTGCTCTTCGTATCCAGCGACCAACTCCTTCGTCGCCACGTTGCTCAGGATGTTCGACACCGACACGCCCAGCGTCGAGAACGAATTGGCATGCACGTCCGGCATCGCCAGCTTCAGCACCTGCCGCAGGTTGCCATTATGCACCCGTTGGCCAGCATTGACCGGCATGCCGTTGGCCGACGCCGCCATCAGCAGGATCTGCTGAATGCCGATGTTCTTGTAGTTCTTGTCGGCAGCCTCCAAGACCTCGGCCTTGTACTGCTTCTGGACGTTGGGCATTCCCATCGTCAACGCCAACGCCGCCTCGATGACCGCCGGGCTCATCTCATCCCGCTTGCTGACGTGAATCGCCGGCCCCTCGTGGGAAGCGCCGGCCCGCACAAGATCGAGCTTGACGCCGGACACGGCACGGACCGCCTCCACCTCGAACGTGGGGGCACTCCACTTCTCGCGGATGGCCTTCGCCTTCATCTCGCGATGCTGCTTGAGGGCAGTCGCCTTGATCTCCGCGAACTTCGAAGCGGGAACCTCCCCCTCGTACTCGGCGAACGACGCTTCGAGATCATTGAGATGCTCGGCCGCAGCCGCCTTGATGTCCCCCACGTCGAAGTCAGTCGCCTCGATCACCTTCTCCTCGCTCGCCGAGGCAGCGATCTCCGCCTGAAACTTCGCCTGCAGCCTCTCTCGCTGCACATCGGTCAGGGACTCGGCATCGAATCCCATCGCCTCGACCCATTTGTCGAACGGCATGTTTGCACCTTTCACGTGCGAAAATTCGACTGCCGAGGCAGCCAACTGAACCGTGGTGTTCTCGTCCGCTCCATGCGGCAGAAACGCCACCCCATACAGACGACTCTTGCGGGCCACGTAGACTGGTCCTTGGATGGACTGGCCATTCACCATGACCGTGCGACCCTCCGGAATTTCCTCGACCCGAAGCGGCTTGGCCTCGATGCTGGCCGGGCCGGCGCATCATGAACCAGTGCAACATCCACTTCGCCGGGATCTCTTCGAACTCTGTGCCAGAC
>JBKDUK010000454.1:0-2191 GCA_046339535.1 Planctomycetaceae bacterium
AAGTGATCGTGCTCAAGTCGGGGCGTTGGGCCCTGGTAAACAACGACACCGAGCAGGGCCGGCACCGACTCTCCGTCTGGCTTTCAGACGACGAGGGACGCACCTGGCCCTGGAAACGGGCGATCGAAGACTCCCCACCCGGCCCCGACGCCGACACAGCCAGCTATCCCTCGCTGATCCAGTCACGCGACCTCTCGCTGCACCTCACTTATTCGTTCGTTCGCAAGGGGAATGATGTTCCCCGGAACGCCCAGGGAGAGCCTTTGCACGAGACGATCCGGCATGCCCACTTCGACGAGGCTTGGCTGCTGCAGGATACGCCGGAGTGATGCGGTCAGAGAACTGTCTTGGGGCCGGCCCCTCCAGGCGGCAAGGGTCCCGGTGCCTCGACTCAGCTCTCGGCGATCCACTCAAACCGGGGGACAGTGCGCCCCGCGACCTCGACGATTTCCAGGAACATCGCCCGCGGCCGCACCCACCAACTGCGGTCGCCATAGTCGCAGCGGTACACCACCAGTTCCTCTTCGGTCTCACTGTGGCGGGCGACCCCCAGCACCAGATACTCGTTTCCCTTGTAGTGGCGGTAGCGACCGGGACGGACTTCAGACGGGGCCGACATCAGGCAAGTTCCAGGACGCACTTTGAGAAAACAGCAGAACCGGTTGTCCAATCAAGGACGGTGTCATACCAGTCACTTCCGGGGGGGACTTCGCACGGGAAGATGCTGTTCGAGAAATGACTGGGTCAGCGGCAGGTTGATCTCGTGCCCTCCCACAAAGTACCGCAGCTCGGCCCGGTCAGCGACACCCAACTGCAGGTACCGGCGCTTCACCCGGGCGAATTCGTACGCGACCCATTCATCAATTCCCACACCGTCGGAATGTCCCCGCTCGACGAGGAAGGGACGCGGGGCGATCAACCCGGCGATCTCGGCATAGGTGAAGGTCTCGGCGGTGTCGAATTCGCTGTGATCATGTTCGTTGGTGAACTGGAAGCTGAAGCGGTGTTCGAGACTGGTGTGCTTCCAGACCTCTTCATTGAAGTCTCCCGAACAGATCGACAGGGCGTATTGCGGAATCGCCGCCGGCAACAGCATCGCCGATTTTCCGCCGTACGAGAGCCCATAGAAGCCGATCTGCCCGCGATCGACGAAGGGCAAGCTCCCCAACCATTCCAGCGCCCGCTCATGCATCCGCACCATCGGAGCGAAAAACGTCTGGCCAATCGCAATCCCCTTCCGCTGCAGTTGTCGGTACTTTTCTTCCCCCAGGTACAGATTCTGCGGGGCATACACCACCCAGCCCTGCTCGGCCAGTCGGGCTCCAAACCCGTGGTAGTAGCGATTGTCTTCCTGCGGATCACAAATCTCCTGCGGCCGCCCCGCCCGCCCATGCTGCGCCACCACCACTGGCCGACGCTCGCCTGCGGGAATATTCCGGGGGACCAGCAGAATGCCGTAGGTGTGCACTTCGGGCCAGAGATCGAGCACCACCTCATACCCGACGAACGCCGGGGTCTCGTAAATCACCCGCGTCCGGGGATTGACCGGCCGACTGGGCGGGGGCGATTCCCCCAGAATCTCCTGTCGGAACTCGGCGCGATAGGGGGGCGTGGTCTCGAGCCACCGCTCGGGAGTCGTTGCATCGGCACGGCTCCAATACTCCCCCCGGCGAAAGGTCGCCAACCGGGCCTGCCGCTGCACATGCTCCACCAACTGCGTCACCTGGCGGCGCATCCGCTCCCGGGGGTCCCACTCTCGTCCCGCTTCCCCCCGGGCATCCGCCAGGGGCGTTATCGGGGCCAGATCCCGCACGTCAGCGAGGTCTCTCAGCAGCTCCTGCAATGCCCGGTCTCCCACGCTCGCCGGGGCCTCAGCCGAGGAGGACAGCAAAACGCGATGCTCCGCCGGCCGGGGGCGATACACCGCTTCGAACCGGGACCATTCGCCCTCCACAGCCGGGAGTGACGGTGTCGTCAGTCGTCCGGTCGCCGCCTGGTTTCCCGGGTGCGGCCCGCGGGGACCGGTCACCTCGGGCCAGGGACTCGCCTCCACGACAATCTGCTTCGCAGTCGACAGTTCCAACAGATCCGCACTGCGAAAATCGCGCACCAGCCCCCAGAAACAACGGCAGCCCCTGCGACTTGTCGACACCGCGACCGGCGTTCGACTCGGCCGCCGGGGCCCCCGCCC
>JBKDUK010000455.1:0-2992 GCA_046339535.1 Planctomycetaceae bacterium
TCACCAGAGGCGGCGGGGCCGCTGGAGGGTCGTTAGCGCCCCTTGCTGGTCTCGCCCCCGCCGAACGACTGGGGCTTGGTCCGCTGGATTCCATTGATCGCGGCCGAATTCTCGCCGCTGGTGAAAGAGCGGTTCTTCGCATCCACCGCCGCCTGCCGGGTTCCGGACCGCAGGGTGAACGGCTCACCCGGCACGAACAGCCGCTTCTGCGGGACATACCCGACGAACGACAGGAAGTCGCTCAGGCTGATGATCCTCACGCCCCGCTCAAACGCCTGCTTTTCGAGGCTGGTCAGCAGTTCGTTGAGCCGCAGAATCTGGGCCTGCTCATCCTTGTCCTTGGCGTTCGCCAGCTCGGGCAGCCGACCCTTCACCAGAAACTTGGTGTTCTCGGTGATCTTGGGCTCGCCCCCTTCCGAAAGCTGGCCGTTGACGAACAATTCGCCCTTCTGGTTCACGAGGTTGTCGATCTTCGCCCCGGTGTTCTGGATCATCTCATTCAGCATGTCGAAGTCCCCCTTGCCATCCTTGTCGATGTCAATGTCGCCGACGAACGAGATGAACTCTTCGCGGCCGGGGCTCCACAGCGGGGTGTAGACCGGGTCGCCGCTGGTGATCGGGCGATTCAGGTCTTCATTGACGATCCGGGCTTCCGACATCTTGTCGCTCACCTTGGTGATCTCGATCGATCCCTTGATGTCTTCAGGGCCCTTGGCTCCTGCGGCGGCTTGCCGCCCCACTCCGGAGTTGTTCTTCTCATACACGCTGAAGGTGGTCCGGGCCCGCAGACCATCCTGCGACCCGCGGTTGATCCAGACCTTGCGGGTCACCGCGTCGACCTTCACCACCTGACCCTTCGCCACCTCGAAGCTCTCCCGCTTGAGGTTGTCGAGCGCCTTGGTCAGCGACTTGTTGAGCGTCCGCAGGTTGTCGATTTCCTGGTTGGCCTTCTTCTTGAAGGCGTCGAACTTCGCCTGGAGCTCTTCCATCGCGGTTTCGGTCTCGCCCCGCTTGCGGCGTTCGTCATCCACCTCGGCCCGCAGTTCGTTCTGCTTCTCGTCGTACTGCTTGACCGAGGCGGCCTTCCCCGTGTCGGCCAGGTCGCGGGCCTTCTTCTGCTCGGCCATCTGGGCCTGCAGTTCATTCATCTTGTTCTGGAACGTATCCTGCTCGGTCTTGAGCTTCGCCTGCAGATCGTCGCGGGCGGCCGCCGCATTCTTCGAAGCCTGCTCCAGCTTGGTCAGCAGATCTTCGTAGGTCGTCGCCGCCAGGTCTCCCTGCTGGGTGTTCAGCCGGGCCCGGATGTGCCCGCGCACCGAGTTGACGTTCGATTCGTCATCGCCGATGTCGTCGAGGGGGATCCCCAGCAGCCGCTTCAACTCGGTCGACTGCGCCAGCATCCGGTTCAATGCGTCGGTCGCCTTCTTCTGGTCGTCCTTCGCGCGGGCCGTCTCGGTGCGGGCCTCGTTGAGCCACTTGTGGTTCAGGATCCAGAAGACCCCGCACACAATGGTGAGCAACACGAAGCTCACCAATGCGTAGTGAACTCCAGTGGGTTTCGAAGACGCCATGGTGCGGGAACTCCAAAAGAAAGCGAAAAAACGCTGGCAACCGATTCTACGGGGGGGGGGACCAGTGTCAAGAAAATCCTGAAAACCCCAGCCCGCAGAAGTCCCTCACGTTTCCTCCCTGAACCGCCGCGGACTGGGAATTGCCTCCCCTCTTCCGCATAATCGGCGCCTCCCGCGCCCCCGGAACCTCCCGATGCCTGAGACCGTCTATCTGATCGACGTTTACTCCCTTGTCTTTCAGGTTTTCCATGCGATTCCGGAAATGACCAGTCCGCGGGGTTTGCCGACAAATGCCGCCTTCGGCTTTACCCGCGACATCCTCAATATCCTCCGCCAGAAACAGCCCACCCACCTCATCTGCTGCAGCGATCCCCCCGGCCCCGGCGAACGGGAGAGCTGGTACCCCGCCTACAAGGCCCACCGCACCGAGACCCCCGAGGCGCTCGTCCCCCAATTCCCCATGGTCCAGGAACTGATCCGCGCCTTCGGCATCCCCCTCGTCGAAGTCCCCCGCTGGGAGGCCGACGATGTGCTCGCCACCCTCGCCACCCAGGCCGAGGCCCGCCAAATGGAGGTGCGCATCGTCAGCAACGACAAAGACTTGCGGCAATTGCTCAGCGACCGTGTGCAGATCTACCAGGTCCGCAAAGACCAGTTCCTCACCAGTGCCGACCTGCTCGCCGACTGGGGCGTCCGGCCCGATCAGGTCATCGATTTCCAGTCGCTCGTGGGAGACTCGGTCGACAATGTCCCCGGAGTTCCCCTCATCGGTCCCAAGAAGGCCACCGCCCTCATTCAGCAATGGGGAACTCTCGACGAAGTGCTGGCCCACGCCGATGAGGCCCCCGGTGCCAAGCTCAAGGAAAACCTCAAGGTCTATGCCGATCAGGCCCGCATCTCCCGGCGGCTCGTGACCCTGCGGCGCGATCTGCCCCTCGATGATTTCCCGTGGGACCAGTCCCGCATCGGCCAATGGAATGTGGCCCGGTTGCAGGAACTCTTCCACGAATACGGATTCCGCCGGTTCGGAGACGAAGTTCGCGCCCTCTCGAAATCGCTGGGGCTGGCCGTCCCCCCCGCCGCGCCCGTCGAGACGATTCCCACTGAAGCGCCGGCCTCCGTCGCCAAGCCGTCCCGCCAGAAAGTCCAGCAGAGCCTGTTCGGCGACTCCCCCGCCCCCCGCCCGGCGACCTCGGCGCGGACCTCACCAGTCACCCCGTCCGCGGCGGCCCCTCCGGTCGACGAATCGGCCGAGTCCGTTGGTGCCGCCTCAGCCGACCCCGGCGGCGAGCTCCCCCCTGCTGCCCCCCCGGTTCCCGCCTGTCCCCCCCGCGAATTGGCGTGGACGCTGGTCGACACCCCCGAGGCGCTGGCCAAGCTGGTCCAAGAACTGGCCCCCCTCGACAGTTTCTGTCTCGACC
>JBKDUK010000456.1:0-2419 GCA_046339535.1 Planctomycetaceae bacterium
GTGCGGAGCTTCTTCTTCGAGGCCTCGTCCACATCCAGCCTAGCCAGATCCGCACCGATCGCGGAGAGCTCGGAGGCGGTAGCATCGGCAATGCGCGAGACAGCCTCACCCACGCGCGGGTCTTCCTTCACCGGCTCGGGCGGCCGGGAGTGTGCGGAGCTGTTGCCGTCATCGTCCTCTTGGGCCACGCCGCAGAGCGCAGCCAGCGAGTAACGGCGCCCATAGGTCTGTGCGCTGCCGATCCCTTGGGCGTCGGACTTGGCCGGGACGCAGGAGAAAACCGAGGAGACGTGACCGCCGGACTTATGCGCTAGCGTCGTCGTTACATGCACCATCGACCCGTCAAAGGAGCCGCCCTGCAGGATGGCAACGCCGTGCTTCGCGAACACGGGTCGCACGGTGTTCAGCACCTCGGCCAGATCGGCGTAACGGCTACGGAAGTGAGGGTTGGCTGCGTTCTTCGTGGCGTTGTCCACCTCGGCCTGCGCTTGGGCAATGGCTGCGAAGAGCTCGGGGGTTGCGTGTTCGATGTCCATGGTTAGCCTCGTATCAGGTGAAGGAAAAGGGTGATCAGGACGGCAGCCCACACGCAGCGCGGCAGCGTGCTGTCCACGTAGCGGGTCAGTGCGTCGTCGGTAGAGAAGGCGTCCCAGCCGACATCCCGCAGCTGGCGCGGGGTGCGGGACTGTTGCACAAGGCGGCGGTTGGAGCGCTGCAGGTCGAGGGTGTGTGCCCATTGCTGCCAGTCTTGCTGGGGTTGTGGTGATTGCATGGTGGCCTCCGGTTTGGATGTGCGGACTTTAAGGGTGCGGTGGATGGGCGTCAATCATTTTGTCGCAAGGCTTGCAGTGCTATGCGTGTGCCGTTATCCTGCGCCGTCAGGAGGTGCCCACATATGGCAGCAACACAACAGGATTTCAAACAGTGGTTCCGGTCGCTCACGCGGCTGGAGCGTGAGGATTTCGCGAGGCGTTGCGGGATTTCGGTGATGTACATGGAGTCCCGGCTTGTGCAGCGCAAAGGTCACCCAAAGGCCGAAACCATGCAGAAGCTGGCGGAGGAGTCCTTCGGCCGCTTCACGTATGACGGGCTTGTGGACTGGTTCTACAAGGGGCCGTCCGTATGACCCAGACCGACGCCATCCTCGCGGCGCTTAAGGCTGGCCCATTGACCCCGCTCGATGCCCTGGAGCGCTTCGGCTGCTTCCGCATGGCGGCCCGGGTGCGTGACCTCCGGGATCGGGGGCACCACATCCACACGGAGATCGTCGAGCGGGGCGGCAAGCGCTTTGCGCGGTACTCGCTGGTTGGGGTCGGGGATGAAGTGGTTTAAGCACGACTCAGACGCCCACGCCGACGCCAAGCTGCGCCGGGTCCGGCTCAAATATGGGATGCAGGGCTACGGCCTGTATTGGTACTGCCTTGAGCTGATTGCCCGGGGAGTTGAAAAAAGTCGGCTCACTTTCGAGCTGGAACATGATGCGGAACTAATTTCCGCAGACACTGGGATTGGTCGTGAGTTGGTCGAGGAAATGATGCGATTTATGACTTCGGCGGGTCTTTTTGAGGAAAGCGGGGGCATCATTACCTGCCTAAAAATGGCAAGCAGAACAGACGATTACACAGCGAAGCTCATAACGAGTCGCCAGAATGTTCCTACATTGTCGGGACAATGTTCCGAGAGTGTCGGAAGAAAGTCCGCTCTATTAGAAGAGAAGAGACTAGAAGAGAAGAGAAAAAAAGAGCGATCAGGCGATGAGTACACCGCCAGCTTCCTCGACTTCTGGAAGCAGTGGCCGGGAACCGACGAGAAGGGCAGCAAGGCAGAGGCAGCCAAGGTCTGGGAGAAGCTCAAGGGCAGACCCGACACCAACACCCTGATCACCCTTGCCAAGGCACAGGCGGCAGAGAAGCGAGCCAAGCGAGCCCATAACGAGTTCGCCAGTCCCTTCAAGCACGTGTGCCGATGGCTGCAAGGTCGTGAGTGGGAAAACGACTCCACCCTGACTAACCCCTGCGAAGCAGGTCTGGGAGAAGCTGCCGCGCGGGGTTACCGATGAGAATTGATCCCGAAGTCCTGACCCGGCACATGGAGCGCATGGCCGTCGAGGAGGCTCAGCACGTGATCGGCATGGACGAGATCGCCCTTCGGCTAGCTCGGCACATCGCCTCACGCGGGCAGATGACCGGCCCAGCCCTGCCGTGGACCAAGACCCACGACTGCATCCGCTTCAACCCCGGGGCCCTGACCGTCTGGGCTGGCATCAGCGGGCACGGCAAGTCCCTCGCCCTGGGGCAGGCAGCGCTCTGGTGGATTGGTGAGCGGCAGACGGTGGTCGTCGCCTCCCTCGAGATGAAACCCGAGGAGACGCTCTTTCGCATGTCACGCCAGTTGCTCGGCAGGCACATCACGCTGGAGG
>JBKDUK010000457.1:0-3098 GCA_046339535.1 Planctomycetaceae bacterium
CCCCAGGCCCGCCGGTACCGCGATTTCCGCGAGTTGCTCGACACAGAGGCGAAGAACATCGACACGGTGACGGTGGGAACGCCCGACCATATTCACTCCGTCGCCACGCTGGCCGCGTTGCGGGCGGGGAAGCACGTCTACTGCCAGAAACCGCTGACGCACACCCTGCTCGAATGCCGGACGGTCGCCCGGGTGGCCCGCGAGCAGAAAGTGGCCACGCAGATGGGGAACCAGGGACATGCGACCGAGGGGGCCCGGCTCACCAATGAATGGCTGCGGGCCGGGGTGATTGGCGAGGTCCGCGAGGTGCATTGCTGGTCGGACCGGGCGGGGAAGCTCTGGAAGCAGGGAATCGACCGCCCCACCGACCGTCCCGCCGTTCCCAAATCGCTGAACTGGGATCTCTGGCTGGGACCGGTGGCCGAGCGTCCCTATCACCCCGCCTACTGCCCCACGCTGTGGCGGGGCTGGCTCGATTTCGGAACGGGGGCGATGGGGGATATGGGGTGCCACATCATCGACCACCCGGTCTGGGCGCTGGAGCTTGGTGCGCCGACCTCGGTCGAATCGCGGGTGACGCTCGACGGCTCAGAGATCGCGGGCGGCAAGCCCAACACCGAGACGTTCCCCATCGCCGCCACGATCTTTTATGACTTCCCGGCGCGGGGCAATCTGCCGCCGGTGCGGCTGACGTGGTACGACGGCGGGCTGATGCCCCCCACCCCAGCCGAGATGCCCGCGGGAGAGGGCTTGCCCGGCAATGGAGTGCTCTATGTCGGTTCGAAGGGCAAGCTCTACCACAGTTCGCACGGCGGGATGCCCCGGCTGCTGCCGCAGTCGCTGCAGGAGGCGGCGAATGCCGTCCCCAGGACCATGACCCGCTCTCCCGGCCACTACGAAGAATTCGTCAACGCCTGCAAGGGGGGGCCGCTTCCCGTCTCGAATTTCGAGTACGCCGGTCCCATGACTGAAACCGCCCTGCTGGGGGTGTTGTCGTTGCGGGCTCCCGGGCGGCGTCTCGCCTGGAACTCGGCCGAGATGAAGTTCACCAACGCCCCCGACCTGAACCAGTTCACCCACATCGAGTACCGCAAAGGCTGGTCTCTGTAACCATGCACGTCTCGCGCTTCCGGTCCCAGAGGCCGTTGTTTTCCACAATTCCGTCCGCCGCGCGCACCGGCAAGATCCACTGGCTGTGGCTGGTCGGTCTGGCCGTGCTGGGACTGGTGGCGGCCGGGCCCACGCTGCTGGGAATGAGTGCGCTGCGGCACAATCTGCCCCGCACGCGGATGCGCGGCTTTCAGAACCGCATCGAAGTCGAGAGCGCTTCACTGGGCTGGTTCAGTCCGGCCGTGCTGCGCGGAGTGAAGTTCTTCGACAACGACGGCGAGCCCTTCCTCGAGATCGCCGAGACCCGCGATGAGCGGACGCTGCTGCAGCAGGTGCTGCACCCCACAGCCGGGCCGCGGCTTAGAACCCGCGACACGCTGGTCTCGGTGAAGCTGCGTCCCGATGGCAGCAATCTCGAAGAGGCACTCCGCCCCGTACGGGAGTTTGTCGGCAAACGTCCTCCCCAACCCGAAACGATGCACAGCACCAACGCGACCCTGCGGATCGTCGACTCGGTGACGGGGGAAACGATCGAGTGGCGCGACGCCGACCTGCAGATCACCCGCCCGTCCGACCCCGCCCTGCCCCATTCGCTCAAGCTGACCGCGCGACCGGCCTCGGGGCCCGCGGACGCCACGCTGGCGGTCAACCTGACCTGGAATGATGAGCCGAACGGAGCACTGCGCGACATCGATTTCGATGTCGCAGGACAGGCACTTCCGTTGTCCGACCTGCGGATCCTCGCCCGGCGTCTGGCCGGCGACCGTCCGCTGCCCGCCTTCGAACTGGCGGGGAATTCGACCGTCGCTCTCAAGGGGAAGCTGCCGCAGGGACTGGGGCAACCCCCCGTGGGGGACCTGTCGGGAAGTCTCACACTGCAGCAGTTGGATTTCGGATGTCCCCAACTGCTGGGCTCCGACCGGCTGACGTCCGACCAGACCACCCTGCGGTTCGATCTCGGCAGTACCAGGAAACAGGCTGTCATCCGGTCTCTGGCGCTCGATTCCGAAACAACCACGCTGAACGGGTCGGGTACGGTCGCGCTGGAAGAGCAGCCTGGCGCCGTGGTCGAACCGGTCACCCTGCAAGGAAAGGTCGATCTTGGCCAACTCGCGAAAATGTTGCCCCACACGGTCAAGCTGCCGGACGGAACGCGGCTCGACTCGGGAGAGCTGACGCTCGCCCTGCGGGGCACACCGGGAACGACCCCCGACGCGGGAACGCGCTGGACGGTGGCGGTGGGAACCCCGCGCATCGAGGCGACACTGGGGAGCGGCGAACGGGTGCAATGGACGTCGCCGGTCGACATCCAGGTGGCTCTGCAGCAGACCGCCGAGAGCTGGCGCTGCGACACCCTGAAGATCCAGACCCCGTTGCTGACCCTGCAGGGAGAACCGACTGAACACGGTTTGCATCTCTCGGGGGAGGCCGATCTGGCCAGGCTGATCGAGCAACTGCATTTGCCGGTCGATCGCGAGACCACGACCTTGTCGGGGGCGATTGCGCTCACCGGCGACGTCGGCTGGCCGGCCGATGGACATCTGCCAGTGTCCACCCAAGTCGTGCTACGCGATGTCGAGCTGCGCCGGCTGGTAACGCGATTTGAAGAGCGGGCGGTGGCCCAACCGGCAGCGGCTGGTCCCGCGGGCGAGACGCCCCCCCCTCCGCTGCCCGAGGGGGACGCTGGGGACGGAACTGCTGCGGGAGCGGGAACACGTCGCCCGGCTCCAGGTCTCGACGCTCCCCCTCCCCCGGGCGAAACGGGACCGCCGCCACCGGGTCTCGACGAAGACGATCCCGCGAGTCCGCCGGCGGCTCCCCCCCCTGGCCTGGCCCCACGGAGCACTCTGCCAGTCCCCCTGCTGGGAGGGCCGGCGGAGCGGCGGGCCCAACGGGCGGCCAACCGGGCGGACCGGGCCGGGCGTCGGGAGGCGCGTCGCGAAGCCCTGGCCGAGCAGCGGGCCGAACGGGCCGCCGCTGCCGCCACC
>JBKDUK010000458.1:0-2835 GCA_046339535.1 Planctomycetaceae bacterium
TCTCGGCGATGAACGTCGCCGACAGGGTGATGTCGGTCGGAGTCTCGTTCGTGATGGTGAACGCCAATGTCCCCGAGACAGCCTCGTAGTTGGGGTTGCTGTAGCTCCAGTCCTTGCTGTAGCTGCCTACATTGGTACCCGTGAGGCTGTCGGCAAACAGTAGCCCGTCGGCACCCACGCCGGTCACCGCGACCGACTGGGTCTTTTCGGTCGAGTCATAGGTCCCGCCGGTGTAACCGGTCACATCGACCGCCAGGGTCGCCTGGGTGATGCTCAGCGTCGCCGTGCCATAGGCAGGCTCGTAGTTCGAATCCATGACGGACGCGTAGACCATCCCACTGTCCATCACGTTGGCGGCGGTTAGCCAATTGGAGGCAAGTTCAACTCCACCGACCCCCGTAATGGTCACGCTCGCGGTATGCTCGTTGCCATCGTAGACACCGTAGTAATCGACGACGGAGACGGTCGCCGCGGCCGGGATGATGGTCAAATAGGCAATGCCATAGGCAGGCTCATAGTTCGAATCCATGACGGACGCGTCGACCATTCCACTGTCCATCACATTGGCGGCGGTTAGCCAGTTGGAGGCGAGTTCGACTCCACCGACGCCCGTGATGGTCACGCTCGCGGTATGCTCGTTGCCATCGTAGACACCGTAGTAATGGACGACGGAGACGGTGGCCGTGGCTGGGGTGATGGTCAGATAGGCAATGCCGTCGGCATACTCGTAGTTCGAATCCATGGTGAACGCCCAGGCCATCATCCCGCTGTCCATCACGTTGGTGCCGGTGACGGATGCAGAGGCGAGTTCAACTCCACCGACCCCCGTAATGGACACGCTCGCGGTATGCGAGTTGCCGTCGTAGACACCGTAGTAATCGACGACGGAGACGGTGGCCGTGGCTGGGGTGATGCTGGCCGTGGTGGTTCCCACGGAGGCCAGGCTGTAATTGCCGGCGTCAGCTCCGGACAGCGTCGCCCCGCCGAGGGTGACGGTTTTGTCAGTCCCGGCGTTCTCATCGTCGAACGTGGCGGTGCCGCCGGTCAGCGAGACATCGTCACCCAGTTCGACATCGTTCGCCGTCCGGATGTCGACAGAGGCGGTGGTGCTGGCATCGTAGATCTTGCCATTGGCGGTGAACGAACCAGTGATCGACCTGGCGGTGATGGCGAACGAGTTGCCGACCCCCAGCGACAGGATGTAGTTGCTGTTGGCAGCCAGGGTTCCCAGCGTATAGGCATAGGGGCCACTGGCCACGGTTTCGCCGGCCGCACGGCCGAGGTCTCCACCGGTGATGGCGCTCGCCGCAGTGTCGGAATTCATCAGTCCCGCCACGGCGTAGGTGAAGGTGGGATCCGACGTGCCGTAGATCTTCGATTGGCCGGCGGTGGGGGTGACCGTCAGGGCGGCCTGGTTCACGATCAGCGTCCCCGATGCGATCGTGTCACTTCCTCCCGCAGTTGTGTTCAGCAGCGAGACGGTAAACGGATAGCTTCCAGCCGCGACCGTGGCACCGACGGTGAGTGACAAGGTCGAGTCGCTGAGGGGATTGTCGCCCGTGGAGGTGAATGTGGTTGTCGAGAAACTCGAGCTGACCCCCGCGGGCAGACCGGAGACAGAGTAAGACCCCTCGAATGTGCCAGTGGAGGTTCGGGTTGCGGTCGAAACAAATGTCACTGTGTCAGCGGGTGAGCCATAAGTGGCGGCGTCAGTTTGCCCCCCCAGGCTGAGGCTGGCGGCGCCGGGATTCGACGACGACGAAATTGCCTTCCACAGTTCCGCGCCGGTGATACCGTCGTTGGCACTGAAATACAGCGTCCCGTTCACGTTGGTGAGATACGCGGGACTGCTGTTGCTGGTGTCGTCGCCACTGCGAATGTCCTGGACGCGCACGGTGCCGGTCGAGGTCCCGTCGCTCTTCCACAATTCCAAGCCGGTGGTGCCGTCGATGGCCTGGAAATACAGCGTCCCGTTCACGTTGGTGAGAAACTGGGGATAGCTGCCGAAGAGGCTACTGCGAATGTCCCGGACGAGCACGGTGCCGGTCGAGGTCCCGTCGCTCTGCCACAGTTCATAGCCGGTGAGGCCGTCGCTGGCTCGGAAATACAGCGTCCCGTTCACGTTGGTGAGAGACGAGGGATAGCTGCTGCCGCCGCCACTGCGAATGTCGCGGACGCGCACGGTACCGTCCGAGGTCCCGTCGCTCTTCCACAGTTCAATGCCGGTGGTGCCGTCGTTGGCCCGGAAATACAGCGCCCCGTTCACGTTGGTGAGATTCGCGGGACTGCTGCTGCTGGTGCCGTCGCCACTGCGAATGTCCAGAACGCGCACGGTTCCGGCCGAGGTCCCGTCGCTCTTCCACAGTTCAATGCCGGTGGTGCCGTCGTTGGCTGTGAAATACAGCGTCCCGTTCACGTTGGTGAGATACCGGGGAGTGCTGCTGCTGGCGCTGCCGCCACTGCGAATGTCCCGGACGCGCACGGCACCGGCCGAGGGCCCGTCGCTCTTCCACAGTTCATAGCCGGTGAGGCCGTCGTTGGCCCGGAAATACAGCGTCCCGTTCACGTTGGTGAGATTCTGGGGAGAGCTGTTGCTGCCGCCACTGCGAATGTCCCGCACGCGCACGGTTCCGGCCGAGGTCCCGTCGCTCTGCCACAGTTCAATGCCGGTGGTGCCGTCGTTGGCTGTGAAATACAGCGTCCCGTTCACGTTGGTGAGATACCAGAGACTGCTGGAGTTGGTGCCACTGCGAATGTCCCGGACGAGCACGGTGCCGGTCGAGGTCCCGTCGCTCTGCCACAGTTCATAGCCGGTGAGGCCGTCGTTGGCCCGGA
>JBKDUK010000459.1:0-3166 GCA_046339535.1 Planctomycetaceae bacterium
CACAGCTCAAACGTCCGCTCGACAACCTTCGACACCGAGATCGAGGCATCGCGATGCCGCTGGGAACGGCTCCAGGAATCGGCGGAGGGATAAGTGTGGGGATCGAGCTTGTGGAGGATGGCACTCGCCCGCGACAGCTTCTGAGCCCCGGTGCGGACGGTCGACCAGTCTTTCTGCAATTCGGATCTGCAGGTTGCGATGAACTCTTCCAGCCGGCCTTCCGCTTCGAGTTCGATCTCGAGTTCGGCGATATCGAAATCCTCCGAATAATCGAGTTCTCGCAGTAACACCGTATACATCAACTCGGCGATGCGCTGCGTGACCGTGCGGGTGTCGGACTCCTTGGCCACCTCAAACAGAATGACTTCGGTGGGGGTCTTGGTGTTGATCAGGGTCAACAGGTCGCTGATGCGGGTGTCTCCCAGTTGCTCTTTGAAGAGCTCGGCGAATTTTTTCCCCTGGAAGGTCCGGTTCTGCAGGGCCAAACCCAGGTTCTTGGCGAAGGAGCTTTTTCCCGAGCCGAAAAATCCCGAAATCCAGACCCCCACGCTTTCGTGCGGATCGGCCGGGGCCTCGGCGATCGCCCGCAGCAGTTGGTGGTATTGCTCGCGGATGCTGTCGGTGGCGACGTATTCGGTGATCTCTTCGTACACCGACTGCTGATCATCCTGATTGACCTGGATGATCTCTTCGATTTTGCGGCTGAGGTCACGGCTCAGCAGTTCGCCAATGGTCTGCATGGGGATCTTCTCCTGGTTGGGTCAGCCGTAGATCTTGACGCGATAATTGCCCAAAGCTTCGCGGTCTTGCAGGTTCATGAACCGCAAGCCGGTGGTCCCCTCGATGGACCCGGGATAGAAGAGGATCGTGGGGACGCGGGTACGTCCCTGCATTTTGTCGAGCAGCATCGACATGTGGAAGATCCCCGGGGCCATCGCGGCGACCCGGGTCAGAAACACAATCGAGTTGTCGGGGGAGATGCCCGCCAGTCGCTCGGCCAGCAGGTCCCACAACGGGCACCAGACCTTATCCGACAGGTAGGTGGTCAATTGGTGCTGCGCCTCGACAAAACCCCGCTCGCGTTCCAGTGCGATAACCGCCTCCAGCCCTTCGTCGGAATCGCGCTGGTGCAGTCGGTCGAGGGCCGTCCAGAGCAAGTCGGACATCCGAATGGTCTGCACAGTTTTGCCCGCCGCCTCGAGGCGGGTGGCCAGCAGGCGCGCTTCACGCCGCAATTCCCACTCTTCGTGGGGACTGTAGTGGAGAATGGCGAAGGGCAGGTCGTGGTACACGGCATGCCGTTGGGGAACCGCCTTGAGGTCATTCTCAAGCGGCGTGAGACGCTCTCTGAGCGATGACATGTGCGAACTCTGGCAGAGTGGAGGCGGGGAATGTGAGACGGGTGGTGCTGCCGGCGACGTGATACTCGAGCAACCCCTGTTGATGCGATTCGAGCAGAAACCGCTCGACGGTTTCGCGAGAGAGAAAAAACAGCTTCCAGTCAGGCAGCTCCAGCAGCCTGGCCCCCGAGGGTTGCTGTTGCTTGAGGTAGAACGCGATGTAGGCGAACGCTTCGTTGGGGAGAAACGCGGGGGCAATCCGTTTTTGCACCGCCCCTTCGAGCACTCCAAAATCGCGCAGAGTCGCCAGCAGGCCTTCAGTAACGCGTTTTGACGTCGCCGCCGACCAGGGGGGGGCCTGCGACTTGGCCAAAAGCGTGGTCAAGCGAGACTGCAAAAGGTCGGGAGTGAGGTCGACGACACCCATTTCGTACAGAGGGACGAGAATTTCGGTGACCGTGTCGTGCAGCAGTTGATCGGCGCGGGCGGAGTGGAAGTACAGGATCCGTTCCAGGACCGCACCCGGCAGGCGGGCGTGCGCAAGAGTCACCAGTGCCTGGGTGACCGCGGGTTCCCGCAAATACCGCTGCCGGAAGATGGTGAGAATGTCTTCGACCCGGGAGCGGGACGCCTTGCCAAACAGATTCTCGCGGTGAATCCGCTGGGTGTTGTCCGCCACCGATGTGGTGGTGTCCCAATGGCTGAGGAGTGTCTTGGTGTCTCCCAGCAGGGCCCCCGCTTTGATGATGCGGGAGGTGTAGACCGCGGTCACAGCGGACCCCTCGATCTGGCCATGAGCCATGGATCACAGGAGAAACGCAGTGGACACGCCAGCCATTTCCGACAGTGGACGTCGCTCGCCGGATACCCTCCCGACCGGCCTACACCGCGATGCTCTGGCCCTTGGCCGGCCGAAGCCCTGCGCAACACATTCCCTGATGCGTTCAGCAGACCTTCTGTGCCGTTCATTTGGGCTCTTCCCCCACAATCCTGCCGTGACTCGTCCCCTGAGGAAAATCCGCAAGGTCTGAATGATTCAACCACTTCTGACCGCCGATGATAACGGATTTGGTTTGGGGCGAAAATCGAGCGGGGGGTGGGGTTGACGCGAGGTGTCCGAGGTGATGGGCAGTGGGTAGCGATTGGCTTGGAAAGGAAGAGTGCGGTAAGCCGTTGGGGATTGAACTCTTGTCTCTTGGGATTGCACAATCTTTATGAGGGAGGACGTTGGTTGAAGGCTCTGTCGGAGCGCTTCGTCGAAAGAGCGCGACCGATTGGCTGGGTGCGGGGGCGAACCGTGCGAGCCACGAGCCGTTCACGCTGCTGTGGTTTGTCCACGCTTTCTGGCACCACCTGCGGGGTGCACTCGTTTTGGGGGGGAGTCACCTGAGGTGGTCGCTGTGCTCGACCCCCGGCAACCTTCTGGGGTCCATGCTGGGGTCGGTTGTGGCGCGGGGGGAGGGGCAGCAGGCGTCTGCCGGCCTAACGGGCCAACCGTTCCACGAACCGCGTGGGCATCGAGAGGAACGGCTGGCCCTTTGGGCCGAACGACGGACCATTTGGACATCAAAGCGGACGGGTCCATAGTCCCACACGTCTCAGGGATTCCGGCGAGCACTGTGTGGGTTGAATGCGCCACAGAGAGGGGCCTGAATCCAACCACCGCGACACGGCTCTCTGCAGCCCACCCGACGCGGCGCTGGTTTGTGGTCCCCGCCTGCACTGGTTTCGGAGGGATGCCGAGCGGAGCGGACACGGAGGTCCGCCCCCCCGCCACCCTGTGGGTGGGCCCTGCGGACGGTTTGGGGCCGATGTGAGTCCAGCGG
>JBKDUK010000460.1:0-4840 GCA_046339535.1 Planctomycetaceae bacterium
GAGCAGAGGAGCACAAATGAAATTCAAAGCGGACGAGATCGCTTCAGTCATCCAGAAGGAGATTGAGGACTTTCGCGGACAGATCCAGACCAGCGAAGTCGGCCGCGTCCTCGAAGTTGGCGACGGCATCGCACGGGTCTACGGTCTGGCCGGCGCCATGTCGGGCGAAATGGTCGAGTTCCCCAACGGGACCCGCGGTCAGGTCTTCAACCTCGAGGAAAACTCGGTCGGTGTGATCATTCTGGGGGATTACCTCAAGATCGCCGAGGGAGATGAGGTCCGTACCACCGGAGCCCTGCTGTCGGTTCCCGTCGGCGAAGCACTCGTCGGCCGGGTCATTGATCCGCTGGGGAATCCGCTCGACGGCAAGGGGCCGATCGTCACCGCCCAGAGCCGGCCGCTGGAAACCATCGCTCCGGGTATCGCCGGCCGCCAGCCAGTGACCGAGCCGCTGCAAACCGGGATCAAGGCCATCGACTCGATGACCCCGATCGGTCGCGGTCAGCGCGAGCTGATCATCGGCGACCGCAAGACCGGCAAGACCGCCATTTGCCTCGACACGATCATCAACCAGAAGGGGCAGGACGTCATCTGCGTCTACGTGGCGTGCGGTCAGCGGGCGACCTCGGTCGCCAGCGTGGTCGAGGCGCTGCGGGCCAACGGCGCGATGGACTACACGGTGGTGGTCAGCGCCCCCTCCAGTGCTCCCGCTCCGCTGCAGTACATCGCCCCCTACGCCGGCGCCGCGATCTGCGAACACTTCATGTATCAGGGGAAGCACACCCTGGTGGTGTACGACGATCTTTCGAAGCAGGCGACCGCCTACCGGCAGTTGTCGCTGCTGATGCGGCGTCCTCCCGGACGTGAGGCGTATCCCGGCGACGTGTTCTACTGCCACAGCCGGTTGCTCGAACGCTCGGTCAAGCTGAGCGACGAACTCGGTGGTGGCTCGATGACCGCTCTGCCGGTCATCGAAACGCTGCAGGGAGACGTGTCGGCCTACATTCCGACCAACGTGATCTCGATCACCGATGGGCAGATCTACCTCGAACCCGACCTGTTCTTCGCCGGTGTGCGGCCCGCCGTCAACGTCGGTATTTCGGTCTCCCGCGTGGGTGGCAACGCCCAGACGAAGGCCATGAAGAACAAGAAGGTCGCCGGCGGTCTGCGTCTGGACCTCGCCGCCTTCCGTGAACTCGAGGCGTTCGCCCAGCTGGGGACCGAACTCGACAAGGAAACCCAGGGTCGTCTCGACCGGGGTTACCGCATGGTCGAACTGCTCAAGCAGCCTCAGTTCCAGCCGCTGCACTTCGCCGACCAGGTGACCAGCATCTTCGCTGGTACGCAGGGTTACTTCGACGCTGTCCCCGTCAACCGGGTGGCCGAGGCCGAGAAGGAACTGCTGCGGTTCATGCGGGAAGAGAAGTCGGAAGTCCGCAACGCCATCATCGAGTCGAAGAACATTACCGACGACACCGAGAAAGCCCTGCGGGCGGCTCTGGACGAATTCCGCAAGCGGTTCGCCGAGAGTTCGAAGTAGTTGTCCGACTGAGTTTCCTGCTTCCATTCCCCTCGCAGCCCTGCCGGCAAAGTCATGGCCAAAGCACGTGCCGTACTGAAACGCCTGAAGGCGGTCAAGAACATCCGCAAGATCACGCGGACGATGGAATTGATCGCCACCGCGCGGTTCAAGAAGGCGATGGACCGCGCCACCCAGGCGTCGGCGTACACCAACAAGATTGCCGAACTGGCGTCGGACCTGGCTTCTTCGGCCACCGACTTCGTGCATCCCCTGTTGGAGGGGCGGACTGAGCAGAAAAACGGGATCCTCCTGATCCTGACTTCGAACCGTGGCCTCTGCGGCGGGTTCAATGCCGGGGTGATGAAGATCGCCCTGCAGCGCATCCGGGACGCCAAGGCGGCCGGTCAGAACCTGCGGATCGAGGTCTCGGGGAAACGCGGGATCAACATCCTCAAGTTCCAGAAGATCGACTACGGCCAGTCATTCACCGGGTTTGAGGACAAGCCCCGGTTTGACGAGGTCGACCAGATCGCCTCCCGCTATATCGCCCAGTACACGTCGCGGTCGATTGATTTCGTCGATGTGGCCTATGTGCGGTTCGTGTCGGCGTCGAGGCAGATCGCGACCCTCGACTCGCTGCTGCCCCTGGCCAAGCCGCAGGTCAAGGAAGGGGCAACGGAAGCGGCCGTCGATTACGAGTTTCTCCCGAATCCCCGGGAGATTCTGGAAGAGATCCTGCCGGCGGCTTTCAAGGCGCGGCTCTTCAAGTGCTTCCTTGATGCGGCCGTGTCGGAACAGATCTTCCGGATGGTCGCCATGAAGGGGGCCACCGAAAACGCTGGCGAAATGATCAGTTCGCTCAGCCGGCAGTACAACCGGGCCCGTCAGGCCCAAATCACCAGCGAGCTGAGCGAAATCATCGGTGGGGCCGAGGCGATCAAGTAACCCGGTCGCCCCGCTCTCCTGTCATTCCGCTTTTCCTTCGCCCATCACGCAGACTTTCACGACCCCCACGGGTCTCCCGAGCATCCGGAACAGACACATGGTCACGGCTACCGGCTCCAAGAACATCGGCAAGATCACCCAGGTCATCGGGTCGACCTTCGACTGCGAGTTCCCCGATAACAAACTTCCCGAAATCTACAACGCGGTGAAGATCGACTCGAACCAGAAGGGGGTCGAGATTCACCTGACCGGCGAGGTGCAGCAGCACTTGGGTGGGGGCCGGGTCCGCTGTGTGGCCCTCGGCTCGACCGACGGTTTGATCCGCGGGATGGACGTGGTTGATACCGGCGCCCCCGTGTCGGTTCCCGTTGGCAAGGGAACTCTGGGCCGCGTGTTCAACGTGACCGGCGACCCGATCGACGGCCGGGGCGAGGTCAAGGCGGAGGAGCGGTGGCCCATCCACCGGCATGCTCCCGAGCTCGGCAAGTTGAGCGCCAAGACCGAGGTCTTCGAGACCGGGATCAAGGTGATCGACCTGCTGACCCCCTTCGTCCGCGGTGGCAAGGCGGGCTTGTTCGGCGGTGCCGGTCTGGGCAAGACCGTAATCCTGACCGAACTCATCGCCCGGATCGCCAGTGCCCACGGCGGTTTCTCGGTGTTCGCCGGGGTGGGAGAACGGACCCGCGAAGGGAACGATCTCTGGCTGGAAATGCAGCACACCAAGATCGGTCAGACCGGTCGCAGCGTCATCGAGCAGACCACCATGGTGTTCGGCCAGATGAACGAACCCCCTGGAGCCCGTCTGCGGGTCGCGTTGACTGCGTTGACCATGGCCGAGTGGTTCCGTGACGCGACCGGCTCGGACACGCTGCTGTTCGTCGACAACATCTTCCGCTTCTCGCAGGCCGGTTCGGAAGTGTCGGCTTTGTTGGGGCGTATGCCCAGTGCCGTGGGTTACCAGCCCACCCTGGGAACCGAGTTGGGTGAACTGCAGGAACGGATCACGTCGACGACGAGCGGGGCCATCACCTCGGTGCAGGCGGTGTACGTGCCGGCCGACGACCCGACCGACCCCGCCCCCGCCACGGCGTTCGCCCACCTGGATGCGTTCATCTACCTGGAACGCCGGATCTCGGAAAAGGGCATTTACCCCGCCATCGATCCGCTCGCCTCGTCGAGCCGGATTCTGGATCCGCAGTACGTGGGCGAACGGCACTACAAGGTGGCCCGCCGCGTGCAGCAGATTCTGCAGCGGTACCGCGAATTGCAGGACATCATCGCCATTCTGGGTGTCGATGAGTTGAGCGAAGAAGACAAGCAGGTGGTGAACCGGGCCCGCCGCATCGAGCGGTTCCTGTCGCAGCCCTTCCTCGTGGCCGAGGTGTTCACCGGCAAGGCGGGCAAGATCACCCCGCTGGCCGAGACGATCCAGAGCTTCGAAGAGATCTGCGACGGCAAGTGGGACCACCTGCCCGAGTCGGCCTTCATGTACGTCGGTGGTGTGCAGGAAGCCGCCGAGCAGGCCGCCAAGATGGCCGCGGGTTGATGCACAGCCCCGCCCGACGGACCGCGTCGGGCTGAACCGGCCCCTTTCCTTTTTGCGTTCCCGCTGCCATGGCTTCTTCCCGCACGCTGCAGTTGGTGTTGGTCACCCCTGAGACCACGCTGCTGAACGAACCGGTCGACTCCCTCCGCCTGCCGATGTTCGACGGGCAGTTGGGCATCTATCCCAGCCGCGCCCCGGCAGTGGGCCGACTGGGTGCGGGGGAACTGCGGGTGACCGCCGGGGGGGCCACCCGGAGCTACTACATCGACGGGGGCTTCGTGCAGGTGAAGGGGGCGACCGTCTCGGTGTTGACGAACCGGGCGATTGCCAGCACCGCGCTTGACCCGCGAGTGGTGGAGCAGGAACTCGAAGCGACCCGCAAGCAGGCCGCCGTCAGCGACGAGGAATTCGATCGCAAGGCGGAAGAACTGGCAAAGGCCCGTCGCAAGCTGAACCTCGCCCGCAAAGGTCGCTAACCAACCGCGGCCTCGACTGGGGCCGTTGTCGCCCCAAATTCCAAAGACCAACCGCCCGTCGCATCCGCGATCTTTGGGCGGTTGTGTTTTTGATGGAGCCCGCGGGGCGATCGCATCGAGAGGGCTCGGCACCACAGTCGGCAGCAGACAGGCCCGCGTTCCCAAATGCGGGCAGCACCGAGCTGGGATACCTGCGAAGGTGCGGCCCCGAGCGGGCGTCTCTTCAATTGGTCACCGCGGAGCCGTTTTCCGGTTCAACGCCTGGCGACCGACGGACCGGGGGCCATCCCCCCCGGGTTATTACCACCGGGAACAAACCCCCAAAACCACAAGTTTTTATACCGCCACCAA